>NZ_VYIK01000033.1:34240-40617 GCF_008709575.1 Mycobacterium sp. | reverse complement strand
CGCCGATGCTCATTCGTTACAATTATGTAACGAATTAATGGCGCGGCACACTAGGGTGTGACGGTAATCATCCTTTTCGTCGCACCAAGCGGCGGTGCGGACACCGATCGCGACGAATAGCAGGCTAGTGTTGGATCCAGAAACCCCACGAGGCCCGAATCCGCCACCCCGAAGGGGACCACCAGGCCGTTAGTTGCCGTTCGGGTCCCTGGCCGTGTGTCGGCTGCGGTTGCCGATCACGCTTAACCCGATAGGTGAGCCCGAGCTGTAAGGAAACCGATGGCGATTGCCGACGTTCCGGCGTTCACCCACCTAAGCGATACCGACATCGAGAATCTGGCTGTCGAGCTGGACGCGATCCGGCTGGACATCGAGAAATCACGCGGCGCGCGCGACGCGCGGTATATCCGCCGCACGATCGCCGCGCAGCGTGCCCTGGAGATAGCCGGTCGGCTGCTGCTGATCGCTGGCTCGAAACGTTCTGCGTAGTGTGCGGGCACCGTGAGCCTGGGTCTGGCCAAGATCATCGAGAACATGGAGATCGGCCACAATGTCATGCACGGACAGTGGAACTGGATGAACGATCCCGAAGTCCATTCTTCGACATGGGAATGGGACATGATCGGGGTGTCCGAACACTGGCGCTTCACCCACAACGTCCAGCACCACACCTACACCAACATTGTCGGCATGGACGACGACGTGGGCTACAGCACCGTGCGGGTCACCCGGGACCAGGCCTGGAAACGCTACACCGTCGGCAATTTGTTGTTCAACACCATCCTGGCGCTCGGATTTGAGTGGGGAATCGGCTTGCAGCCAATCGAGTTCACCAAACTCTTCGGTAGGCGCGGCCCGGACCGGGACATCGCCCGCCGGCAGGTGCGCGAGTTTTCAGCTAAAGCCGCCAGGCAGGTGACCAAGGACTACATCGCGTTTCCGGCGCTGACCTCGCTGTCGCCGGCGGCATCGTTCAAATCGACTCTGAAGGCCACCGTGGTCGCCAACGTGATCCGGAATATCTGGGCTCACACAGTGATTTTCTGCGGGCATTTCCCGGATGGCGCTGAGAAATTCAGCAAGACCGACCTGTCCGGGGAAACCCGCGGTCAGTGGTATCTGCGCCAGACGCTGGGCAGCGCTAACTTTGCCGCCGGGCCCGTGCTGCGGTTCATGAGCGGCAACCTGTGTCACCAGATCGAGCACCACCTCTATCCCGATCTGCCCAGCAACCGGCTGCACGAAATCTCGTCACGGGTCAAGAGGGTGTGTGAAAACTATGATCTCCCCTACACCAGCGGTCCGTTTCTGACGCAGTACGGCCAGACGTGGCGCAACATGGCCAAACTGTCGCTGCCCGACCGCTACTTGCGCGACACCGCCGACGACGCTCCGGAGACCCGCAGCGAGCGGATGTTCGCCGGATTGGAAACCGGTTTCGCCGGGACCGACCTGGTGACCGGACGTCGCCGTGGGCTCGCCGCAGCAATCGCGGCAGTGCGACAATTGGGCCGCGACCTCCGCGCGTCAGCGTAATCTCGCGATACGCCAACAGTTCTCGTTTTGCAACGAAGGCAGTTAAGCCGGCTTTCGGCGACATCCAGGCCACATTCAGGCCAACGTCAAAAATAGCTTTTCGAGTTCGGCCTCGGTCAGCGGCCGTTCGCCGTTGGCGTGGTTGCCGGTGAGGCAATCCCGGAGACCGGATGCCACGATCTTGAAACCGGCCCGGTCGAGCGCACGCGAGACCGCAGCGAGCTGCGTCACGACGTCTCTGCAATCGCGGCCCTGCTCGATCATCGCGATCACGCCCGCGAGCTGGCCCTGGGCGCGTCGCAGACGATTGAGTAACCCAGTAGTTTCGACCTGGTCAGCGCCCATTTTTGCCTCCATCCTGTGCGGATATGAGCAGCAGTGTACCCGAATCTGCTGACATACCCCTGCGGGTATCTGTATTCTGGCGGCCATGAGTGAACACCGGCACCACGAGGTACTCAACGACCTCAGCCCCCAGCACCGAGCCCTCCGCAAGATGATCCCGGATGTCTACAAGGGATTTGCGGAGATGAGCAACGCCGCGCTGACCTCGGGCGTCCTCGACAAAAAGTTCAAGGAACTCATCGCGCTGGCCATCGGGGTGGTGGCCGGTTGTGACGGCTGCATCGCCTCGCATGCGCAGGGTGCCGTTCGCGCCGGCGCTTCCAAGGAAGAAGCTGCCGAAGCAATCGGCGTCACATTCCTGATGCACGGCGGGCCCGCCACGATTTACGGGGCCCGCGCCTACGACGCCTTCTGCGAATTCGCCGACGCCGGAGTCAGCGCCTGACGGTGCGGTGCGTTCACTCGGTCGGGGACGGGGCCTATGGCCACACCAGTGATGACTTAGGCCCCCAGACCCGCCGGCCACCTCCTCCTAACGTCGGAAGTGACGCCAGCAGGGCGTCGTCGTACCGGTGAGGAGGCAATCATGGTCGGCCATCCGACAGGCATCGTCGTCGGCGTCGACGGGTCACCTGCCTCGCACTGCGCCGTCGATTGGGCGGCGCGCGACGCCGCACTGCGCAGTATGGCGCTGACTATCGTGCACGCCGTCCGGCCCCTCGGCACCACTGTGCCGCAGATGGCAGCGGCCTTCGGCCGCCGGCAAGTGGAGAACGCGCAGAAATACGTTGACGACGCAGCCGAAATCGCCCGGCGCAGTGCTGCCCGCGGTGGCCCGGTCACGATCGACACCGAGGTGTTGTTCGAGCCCGTCGTGCCGACTTTGGTGGACCTGTCCAAAGACGCCGACATGGTGGTGGTCGGCTCCCGGGGACGCAGCGGGTTGGCTCGCACCCTGCTGGGTTCGGTGAGCTCGGAGGTGCTGCGCCACGCGCATTGCCCGGTCGCCGTCGTCCACGACGAAGACCCGCTGATGCCTGATCCCGCCGCGGCGCCGGTGCTGGTCGGCATCGACGGTTCACCGACGTCGGAGCTGGCCACCGCGATCGCCTTCGCAGAAGCCTCGTTTCGTGGTGTGGACCTGGTGGCGCTGCACGCCTGGAGCGACGTCGAGGTGTCCGATTTCCCCGCAATCGATTGGCCGGCGATGAAACCGGAAGCCGAAGAAACTCTTGCCGAGCGGCTGGCCGGTTGGCAGGAGCGCTACCCCGACGTGACGATTCGCCGCGTGGTCGTGTGCGATCAGCCGACGTATCACTTGCTCAAGCAGTCCGAGTCGGCGCAGCTGGTCGTTGTCGGTAGCCACGGCCGGGGCGGATTCGCCGGCATGCTGTTGGGCTCGGTCAGCTCGGCGGTGGCGCACTCGGCGCGGACGCCGGTCATCGTCGCCCGTCAATCCTGAGCATTCACCGGGCCACCGGTCAGCGGTGCCGACCAGCGCAACACGGTCCCCCTCCCGGGGGCGCTTGCGACATGGAGAACACCGCCGACGTCGTCGGCGCGGCGGCGGAGATCGGTCAACCCGGGGCCGTCAGCCGCGTCGGGAATTCCGCGCCCGTCGTCGATCACCTCGATGCACAGCTCGTCGTCGACCCGGATGGTGACCTCGAGCTTGGTGGCGTCGGCGTGTGCGACGGCATTGCGCACAGCTTCGCGTACGACGGCTTCCGCGTGATCGGCCAGCGTCGCATCGACAGCGGAGAGCGGACCGACGAAATGCGTCATGGTGCGCAAGCCATCCCCGGAAAACCGGGCGAGTTCCTCCTCCAGCCGCTTGCGCAGTCGGGTGGCCCCTGACGGCGCACCATGCAGGTCGAAGATCGCGGTGCGGATGTCTTGCACCACCTCGTGCAGGTCGTCGATAGCGGCTGTCAGACGCCGCGTGACCTCCGGAGACCGGGCCAGCGGCAGCGTTGCCTGCATCGCGAGCCCGACAGCGAAGAGCCGCTGGATGACATGGTCGTGCAATTCGCGTGCGATACGGTCCCGGTCGGTCAACACCTCGAGCTCGCGCATCCGTCGCTGCGACGTGGCGAGCTGCCAGGCCAACGCCGCCTGGTCGGCGAACGCAGCCATCATGTCGAACTGTTCAGCGGTAAAAGGAGCCAGCCCCTTGCGACGCAACACGACCAACACGCCGGCGATCGCTTCGGTCGCGCGCAACGGCAACAATAGCGCCGGGCAGGGCGTATCGACGGTGCCGACGGTCAGCTCCAGGGCGTCCAGCCGTCGCGGTGTGTGGTCTCGAAAAACCTGACTGATCGCCTTGTCGTGCAAGGGCATAGCGGCCTGATTCGCCGGAACCGCCAGCGCGCCAGCGGCTTCGATGATTACTAATCCCGCGCTGTCGGAAGGGGGGGCCTCGGTGTCGCACGGGACCGCGACGAACGTAGCGGTCGCGTCGGCTAACAGCAGCGCTTTCTCGGCGACAAGCCGGAAAGCCGTGTCGGCGTCGACGCCGGACAACATCTCGGTCGAGATATCGTGCGCCGCCTCGATCCAAGCCTGCCGGGCCCGGGACTGCTCATAGAGTCGCGCGTTTTCGATAGCGATGCCGGCCGCGGCCGCCAGCGCCTGGACCAGGACCTCGTCGTCGTCGGTGAACAGTTGGCCGTTCGCTTTTTCGGTCAGGTACAGATTGCCGAAGACCTCGTCGCGGATCTGCACCGGGACTCCCAGGAACGTCCGCATGGGCGGGTGGTTCGGTGGAAACCCGACCGATGCCGGGTGATTTTGGATGTCGTGCAACCGGATGGGCTTCGGGTCGTCGATCAGCACGCCCAAAACCCCGCGGCCCTGAGGGAGGTCGCCGATCAGCGCCCGCATCTCCTCGCCGATCCCCTCGAAGACGAAGGCGACCAGGTCATGGCCCTGCCCCCGCACCCCGAGGGCGCCGTAACGCGCGTCTACCAGCTCTATCGCGGTGCGCACGATCCGGCGCAGTGTCGCGTCGAGGTCAAGGCCGGACGTGACGGTCAACATCGCCTCGATCAGCCCGTCAAGCCGGTCGCGGGATTCGATGATTTCTTCGACCCGCTCGTGCACGTCGGCCAGCAGTTCGCGCAGGCGCAGGTGTGACAACGCATCACGCACCGGATTGCGGCTGCCGTCCTCGCGCGGCCTTTTGTCGACCGGCACGAGACCCATGATGGCATGGCACCGGGCGACGTGCAGCACTTGCCGGCCGATCGTTCCGCTGCCGACTGGCCGGTGTCGCCATGGGTGTCGCCATGTCGCTGCGCGCTGACGGCTACAAACCGGACGGGTAGGTCTCCGGCGTCTCGCCGGCGATCCAGCGGCTGGTGATTTCCAACGGTTCGAGGGCTTGGGTGTGCTCGATGTGGATCATCGCGTCGAACTGCTCCGCCGGCCGGACGTAGAAGTAATGGCTTTGCCGTTCGGTTGCCGGCAGATAGATCACGCCGATCGCGCGATTCAATCGGACCCCGCCCAGCGCGGTAACGGCGTCACCGTCGTGGGTCACGATGAACTCCGGTCGACCCGTCTCGTGGAACAGTTCCTCGACACTACCCGCCAGTGCGGGCCGCACCGTCTTGCGTTCGGCGACACCACCCCAGTCACTGGCAGCGGTGACGGTGCCGGTGTAGGTGCTGAAGCCGATCAACCGGCAGTCCTGACCGTAGCGTTCGCGGACCAGCTGGCCGAGGGTGAGTTGACCGTCGCCGGCTACCTCGGTTGCCCGAGCATCGCCGACGTGAGAGTTGTGCGCCCATACCACGATTCGTGGTGTGGTGATCCGCCGGCTTAGATATTCCAGCAGCGCATCCACAGTGTGTGCCATGTGCTTGTCACGAAGATTCCATGACGTGACCCGGCCCCGGAACATCGCCCGGTAGTACTCCTCGGCGTTGCGCACCACGTACGCGTTCTGCTCGGTATAGAACAGTTCGTCTTCTGCCAACCTCCCGTCGCGGCGGGCGTAGTCAAGCGCATTGCGCTGGATGTCGACGAGTTGCTCGATGACTTGACGCTCACAGGAGGGCCCGGCACCGAAAGCGGCTGCGAATCCGTACGCCTGGCCGTCGTCGGCGGCCACGTGGTCGAAGCAACCGTACCGCTTGCGGGCGCGGGCTGCGGCCAGCGGGTCGATGTTGTCCAGATAGCTGATCACCTCGTGCATCGACCGATGCAGGCTGTAGAGGTCCAGGCCGTAGAAGCCGGCTTGTGGTCGGTTGCGCAGCAGACATTGCCGGTTGTTTTCCCGCAGCCATTCGACGAAGTCGCGCACGACGACGTTTCGCCACATCCAGGACGGGAAGCGTTCGAATCCCCGCAGGGCTTCCTCTGCCGAGGTGTCGTCGTCACATCCGCGCACGTACCGGTTCACCCGATAGGCGTCCGGCCAGTCGGCCTCCGCCGCCACCGCGCAGAAGCCCTTCTCTTCGATCAGCCACTTGGTGATCTCGGCCCGGGCC
>NZ_VYIK01000033.1:364-34143 GCF_008709575.1 Mycobacterium sp. | reverse complement strand
TCGCGCCCTTCGCGTTCCGCGATCTCGCGCAGCTGCGCAGGGGTGATCCGCAGGCCCCGCACGACGTCGTCGTTGACGACGACGCGGCCGCCGCTGGCCAGCGCTCCCACCGCGAATTCCTCGTGACCCGGGGCGCCGAGTTTGCGGACCACGAAGGCATCCAGTGGGGCGCGCAGCGCGGCCGCGACTTCCCAGGCGACCGGTATTCCCCCGCGCGCCAAGCCCAACACGATGACATCCGGTTTCCCCTTGTACGCCTGCAAAAGGTTCCCCAGCACCTGCCCGGCCTCGCGGCGGTCGCGAAAAACCCGACGCGGGGCATGCCCGTCGACGCGGATCGCTCCAGTCATGCCTTGTTCCTGCCGCGGGCCCGCTTGCCAATCAGTTCATCGAGGCGATCGGTACGTGCTTTTCGGCTGTCTTGGCCTCGTTGACTGCCATCGAGACCGTCAGGATGCCTTTGTCGTAGGTCGCCTTGACATCGTTTTCGTCGGCGCCGCTGGGTAGCGAGACGGTGCGGACGAACGAACCGTAGGAGAACTCCGAGCGGCCGTCGAAATCCTTCTTCTCGCTGCGCTCGGCCTTGATGGTCAACTGACCGTCACCCACGGTGATGTCGATGTCTTTGGTCGGGTCGACACCGGGGATCTCGGCGCGGACCTCGTAACGCCCGTTCTTCATCTCGTCCTCGAGTCGCATCAGGCGGGTATCAAAGACCGGCCGCAGGCCGGCGAACGCCGGGAACGCGTCGAACAACTCGGAGAACTCCGGGAAGAGCGAACGTGGCTGACGGTGCACAGGAAGGGAGCTCATAGTCGTCTCCTCGTCGAGGGTCAAATCGGTTCCGATAACGATTCGACCATCCGACCGACTTCGGCGGTAGGGACCGAAGTCCCGGATTGCCGGGTCGTCCGGGGAATCCGTGTCGGTCGGATCCCCCGCAGAGGACTAATGGCTCCTGTGTCGTCGTGACCCGGCACCTAGGGTCTGCTAAAAGGTCGAGCAACGAACAGGGAAAGCAGGAATGCCCCCTCGCACGACGCATCTGGGAATCGTCGTTGGCGCTGACGGGTCATCATCGTCACGGATGGCCGTACGCTGGGCCGCGCGTGAGGCGCACATGCGCGGTATCCCGCTCAGCCTGGTCCACGTCATCGACGCATCACTGTGGGCTGCCCCGCCGCTGGACGGGCAAGCGGCGCTCGTCGAAACCGGCGAATTCCGCAAAATCGCGGCCGAAAACATCATCGCGGACGCCGTCGGACTCATTGCCGAGGCCACCGGGTTCACGCCCGAAGTCGACACCGAAATAGTAATGGCCGCGACTGTCCCGGCACTGGTCGACCTGTCCAGGAACGCGCAGATGATGGTGGTGGGATGCCGGGGGCAGAGCATGCTCCGACGTCTCCTGCTGGGCTCGGTCAGCAGTGGGCTCATTCATCATGCCAGCTGTCCCGTGGCGGTGATCCACGACGAAGCTCCGTTCGTGCTGCAACCCTCGCAGCTGCCGGTGGTGCTCGGCATCGACGGCTCGCCGGCCTCAGAGTTGGCCACCGAGATCGCTTTCGGCGAGGCGTCCTGGCGGGGTGTCGAGCTGGTCGCGCTGCACGCCTGGACTGATGCAGACGCATCCGGCATTCCCAGCATGGAATGGTCGGCCCGGAAAATACGGGCGGAACAAGCCCTGGCGGAACGCCTCGCGGGTTGGCAGGAGCGTTACCCCGAGGTCGTCGTGCGTCGCCGGCTGGTTCGAGACCACCCGGCCCGCCATCTGCTCGACGAAGCCGACTCCTCCCAACTGGTAGTCGTCGGCAGCCGGGGTCGCGGCGGCTTTTCCGGGCTGCTTCTCGGCTCGGTGAGTACCGCAATAGCCCAGGTCGCTCGCGCGCCGGTGATCGTGGCCCGTCCGCGCTGAGGGCCGGGGCCCGTGCCCGTGAGTCCGGGGCCACTGCCCTCTGGTTCTAGTCTGTGCAGTCCGATCATGTGTCCTGGACTGGGAGTCCTAAGGCTGGGCCATGCGGGTAGCGTTGTGCGGTAATTCTGCGTGCGGCGCGACCCCGATTGTGTGGAGGTTCAGCGTGGGTGGTGACATCCCCCTGGGGCGGATCGCCGGGTTCCCGGTGGGCCTCAACTGGAGTGTGCTCGTCATTCTTTGGCTGTTCACGTGGAGCTTGGCTTCGACTCTTCCCGACACCGTGCCCGGTTATTCGGCGACGGCCTACTGGGTAGCCGGGGCGTGTGGTGCGCTGGTGTTGCTCGCGTCGTTGTTGGCCCACGAACTCGCCCATGCACTCGTGGCCCGGCGCACCGGCGTGCGGGTATTGGATGTGACGCTCTGGCTCTTCGGCGGTGTCACGCATCTGGGCGGCGAGGCCAAGACACCGCAGACGGCCTTTCGGATCGCGATAGCGGGACCGGCGACGAGCTTGGCGCTTGCCGGCGGATTTGCCGGCGGCGCTTGGGTATTGGATGTGCTGACCCCGGCACACATTGTGTCCGGTGTGTTGTGGTGGCTGGCCGGCATCAACTTACTGCTGGGGTTGTTCAATCTGCTGCCGGGCGCCCCGCTGGACGGCGGCCAGGTGCTGCGGGCCTGGCTGTGGCGCCGGCACGGCGATGCGCTCACCGCTTCGGTGGGCGCGGCCCGGGCCGGGCGCATGCTCGCCACGATCCTGATCGGCTTGGGGCTGATGGAATTCCTTTTCGGAGCGCTGGTTCCCGGAGTGTGGTTAGCGTTCATCGGCTGGTTCATCTTCACGGCCGCGCGGAGCACCGAGGACCAGGTGTTGTCCCGGCGTGCGCTCACCGGCGTCCGGGTGGCCGACGCGATGACCGCCCACCCGCGCACAGCACCCGGCTGGATAACCGTCGCGGAGTTCATCGATCGTTATCTGCTCGGAGACCGGCATTCGGCGTACCCGGTGGAGGCACGCGACGGATCGATTTCAGGGTTGATCACCTTGGCCCAGCTGCGCGAGGTCCCTTCGGACCGGCGTGCCAGCACGCTGGTCGACGACATTGCCGTGCCGTTGGATCGGGTCACGACGGCGACGCCGGACGAGCCGGTCACCGCGCTGCTGGAACGGCTGGCGACCAACACTGGCAAGCGTGCACTGGTCATCGACGGCGGCCGGGTGACAGGCATTGTCACCGCCCACGATCTCAGCCGCCTCATCGACGTGTACCGGCTCGCCCGGCCCCAGGCAGCGGCCCCTGAGGGTCGCTAGCCCCGGGTGCCGGCTGGTCTTTGGTCCCGCGGCGCGCTTAACCGCTCGGTGTCTTGTGCTCGAGGGCCTCCTGCTCCGCAGCCGTGACGACGATCGCGTCCGGACCGGGATACACCGTCGTCTCATGGCCGGTCGTCAGCCACCGCACCACGTAGGGGGGCGACCCGTCCGCCGAGCGCACCTCGGTGATCAGACCGCGCTCGTCAGACCGATCAACCGTGGTGCCCTTGATCACCAGCCAGTCGCCAACCTGAGCCTTCATAGCCACTCCTTTCTCGGTGCCGACCGTTACGTGCCGACCGTTACGTGCCGACCGTTACGTAGGACGCCATGCGGCCGTCATATCCGGCGGTGCGTCAGCCGCCAGGCACTCGGCCTGGGCTACCAACCCGGCCCAGCACTCGCCGGTGACGACATGGCACTCGAACGTGCCCGCCACGACTACCCGCCGGAGAATCCAACGCAGTGTTTCCGCATAGGACTCGGCCTGTGCAGCACCGTCGAACTCGTAGATCTCCCGGTACACCCGGCTCTTGTCATCGGTGAGCCACAGCTTGGAGACGAATCCGGGAAAACCGGCGAACAGCGGCGTAGCGAGAACGCTGAGCCTCTGCACCACCCGGTGGGTTCGCTCGCGCGCGACACGCAACCGGAATTCGACCACCAACACCGCCGGGGTCCTGGGGCGCTGCCGGTCGACCACGGTCTCGCGAAAGATCCGCGCCCGGGTGCCGTCGGCAAACCAGAGTGCCCCGCCGACGTGCCGGGAGGGCTGATGAAGACGACCCCGGACCAGAAAACCCGTGCAGCCGACGATCGAGCGGGCGACCCGTGCGATGCCGACCCGTGTCGAGACATCCGACGATTTGTCAGGCATTTTCGACCCTTCAGCTCTCGCGTGTCATCAAAGGTCTCTTCGCGGCCTACCTAAAGGGCGATCAGCGACGAATCTCCAAAACCTCGGACAACGGCCGCCGTGGCGTCGGCGGCGGAACCTCCTCGACATCCGGCGCGATGCCGACCCGAATCAAAATTTGCGGCATGATCTTTCGCCCGATCAGGTCTGCGATGATGTCGCGGCTGGCCGCCAGCTCGGTGATATGCGTCAACGGACAAGTGGCCAGCCCGGCCATCGTGCATTCTAGCAGCACCCCGGACACCACCTGCCCGGCGTGGAAAGCGTCCACCCTGGTGTCCTCGGGCGTGGACAGGACCAGAATCTTCGCCCGGTCTCGCCCGGTCGCGGCGCGCCTGTCGCCGTAGCCGCTGACCGGGAATCCCCGGTCGACCCCGACTCGGTCGGCTTCCGACCGTGACACCAAACTGCTGGGCGGGATTCCTTCCGAGTCCCGGAACGGCGCTGTCCACCACTGCAGTTCCTGGTGGTACAAGTCGTCGTGGCGGCGCAGCGCCGCGGTGAGCTGTGAGGCTTCGGCCAGCTGCGGACGCGCCTCGTCGGACAACACGTCGAGCGAGGCCAGATCCGCGTCGATCGAGCTGCGCAGCACGTCCTCGAACGCCTCCCAGTGCGGCGGCGCGGCGAACGGCAACCGGTCGCTGCGGCGCCGCAGTATCGCATCGGCGCGATCGCGCCAGGCCCGGGTGACGCAATCGAGCGGGGTGAAGTCGATCGACGCCAGGTGCTCGGGCTCGTCCGGGTCGGGGAACTCGTCGACGTCGGTGTTCCAGCCGGTGGCGGCCATCGCGACGCGGAAGTGGTCGAGCACCGCGCCGCAGCTGATCAGCGCCTCGCGGCCGGTACTGTCGGTCGACCGCAGTACCCGTCGTGGATCGGCGAACAAGTCGACCGCAGTGGCGGTGGCCACCCATCGCCACGGTTGGCTGTTGTGCAGTGACGGGGCACGGCACGCCACTTCCACCGCCCGCGCGATCACCTGGCTGGGCACTGCTGTTTTCGGCATATCCGAAACCGCCCTTCTCCAATTGTCGACCATACGGCCCCAGCCGACCCGCGCCAGGGTCCTTGGTCCCCGGCGCGGGAGAATGTGCTCATGGGGCCAACCGAGAGCCGGGCAGCCGCCGAACCGTATGCCCAGGTGCATGAGACCCACACCGGAATCGTCGTTCTCGTCGACCAGTTGGCTTACAAGGGCAAAAAACCGATCAAGACCGACTTCCTGGATTTCCGCACACCCCGACGCCGTGCGCAGGCTCTCGGGCGCGAGCTGGAGCTCAACCGGCGGTTGGCCCCCGCCAGCTATCTGGGTGTCGCTCAGCTGAGCATGCCCTGGAATGATGCCGCGGAGCCGGTGCTGGTCATGCGGCGCCACCCGGACTCCTCCCGGCTGGCCACCCTCGTACGCGATCGCCGGCCGGTCACCGATGCCTTGCTGGCCATCGCCGACGTGCTGGCCCGGTTCCACGACAGCGCCGCCCGTAGCCGATCGGTGGCGTCGCAGGGCAAGGTTCGCGCGGTCAAAGCGCGGTGGCAGGCCAACATCGCCGAACTGCGGCACTATCCCGGCACCGTCGTCGATCACCGGCGCCTCGATACGGTCGAACGCCTTGCGGTGCAGTTCATCTCCGGTCGCGCGGTGCTGTTCAGCGGACGCATTGCCGACGGCCGGGTTGTCGACGGACACGGCGACCTGCTCGCCGACGACATTTTCTGTCTGCCGCAGGGCCCCGAGATATTGGACTGTCTGGAGTTCGACGATCAGCTTCGCTACGTCGACACGATCGACGATGTCGCTTTTCTGGCGATGGATTTGGAGTTTCTGGGGCGCAAAGATCTCGCCGATTTTTTCCTGGAGCACTACAGCAAGCTGGCCGCTGATCCGGCACCGCGGTCGCTGAAAGATTTCTATATCGCCTACCGCGCGCTGGTCAGGGCGAAGGTGGACTGCGTACGGTTCACCCAGGGGCATCGCGACGCCGTCGAGGATGCATCGCGGCACCTGGACATCGCGCTCGAGCACCTGCGTAGCTGCTCGGTGCGGGTGGCCATGGTCGGCGGCGGCCCGGGCACCGGTAAGAGCACGCTGGCGCGCGGGCTGGCCGACCTGGTGGGGGCATCCGTGATTTCCACCGACGAAGTGCGCAAAGACATGCTGGCCAGCGGCACCATCGGTGGCGCGCCGGGTGTGCTCGATGCCGGTCTGTACTCCGCTGACAAGGTCGCCGCCGTTTATGACGAGGTGCTGCGACGCGCGCACCTGCATCTGGCCAGCGGCGAGTCGGTCATCCTCGACGGCACCTGGCGGGATCCCCGACGCCGCAAGCAGGTGCGTGAACTGGCCTCTCGAACGCATGCCTTCGGTCTGGAATTGCGCTGCGAGACCGCGGCGCACGCCGCCGCACGACGTGTCGCGGCCAGACCCGCAGGCCACGTCTCCGATGCGACCCCGGGGATCGCCCGCGCTCTGGCCGACTACGGTGACTGGTCCCAGGCGCATCCGATCGACACCAGCCGGTCGCCGTCGGAATCGGCACGCGCCGCCGCGGATCTGTGGCGGCGAGCGGTGCAGGCGTAGCCCGCCACCTTCGCCACTGCGGGCCTGTCACAATTGCTCTACAGCTGCCCTACAGCTGATGACTGCCGATAGGACCACACAGTGAACCACCAGAAAGACGACCAGGCGACGCGAGCAGGCACGGCGAACACGACTGCCGCGTTGTCGTCGCTCGAGTTGCTCGGCAAAACCGACACGTCGGCCGCCGTCGAATCCGATGACTGGGGAGCTGACCCGCCGCCCGGGGTCTCGGCTGTGCTCGTCGTCAAACGCGGACCCAACGCCGGATCGCGATTCCGCCTCGACAAGGCCGTCACAACCGCCGGCCGTCACCCCGACAGCGACATCTATCTCGACGACATCACCGTCAGTCGGCGACACGCGGAGTTCCGGGCAGAAAACGGCGACTACCGGGTGGTTGACACCAGCAGTCTCAACGGCACCTATGTCAACCGCAAGTCAGTGGAGTCCGCGGTGCTGACCCACGGCGACGAGATCCAGATCGGCAAGTCCTGCCTGGTGTTTTTGACCAACTCCAGAACTGATCCGCAACGGGGCGCGTCGTAGCGGGCAGCGGTACGAAGACGACTTCGGCAGGTCCGGCCGGTGACTTTCGGCACTAGGCCACGGCCGGGCGCGCGGTGACGCTAGCGACGTGAGCGCTGAGATTGGGGCAACCGTGGGGGCTGTATCGTTGGAGTCCGAATTGGACACGATGGCATGGGAATTCCTCGGTTCGCACTACGCCGGGTCCCGCTTCGCCGAGTGGCCGATCGATCGACGCCTACATGCTTATCTGCTGCACCGCGGCCTTACCGACATCGCCGACAACGGCACGGTCTGCGCGGTGTTGTTGGACCGGGTGATGGCCAACATCGCTGCCGCCCGCGACAGCGGGATGTTGCCGCCCCGGGCGTAGGGACAACGTGCGGCTCGAATCACGACAGCGGGGCCAGCCAATACACCCTGGTGCCGCCCTCGGGCGGGCTGGTGACGGAGCATTCGCCGCCGACCTGCGCGGCGCGCCGCGCCATGTTGGCCAGCCCGCTGCGGCGCCGGTTGTCCGCCGAGATGCCGCGGCCGTCGTCGACAACCTCGATGACCAGCCGGTGATCCACCTCGATGCGGACGGTCAGCCGGCGGGCCCCGGAGTGGCGGACGGCGTTGCTGACGGCTTCGGTCACGACGGCCTCGGCGTGATCGGCGAGCTCGCCGGTGACGGCCGTCAGGGCGCCGGAGATGTCGAGCGTGGTCGCGATGTCTCGGTCTTCGGTGAGCTCGGCGACCCGGTTCTGGATTCGCTGCCGCAGATTCTCGCCGTGTTGCGGGGGCGTTTGCAGCTTGAAGATCGTCGCCCGGATGTCTTCGATCGTCGTTTGCAAATCGTCGACGGTGTGGTTCAGCCGATTGACGATCTCCGGCGCGTGCGTCCGGGCGATGGTGCCCTGCAAGTCCAGGCCCGCGGCGAACAGCTTCTGGATGACGTGGTCGTGCAGGTCGTGGGCGATCCGTTCGCGGTCGGCCAGAATGGCCAGCTCCCGGATGTGCTCGCGGCCGGCCGCCAGCGTCAACGCAATCGCGGCGTGTCTGGCGAAGTCGCTGACAAGTTCGAGATAGTGATCACCGAAGGGCGGCTGGTGCACGCCGCGGGCAACCGCGACCACGCCGAGCATCGTGTCGTCGGCGCGCATCGGCGCCACGACCACCGAGCGGTCGCCTGCGTCGGTGAATCCCTCGATCGGATGTTTGAACGAATCGGTGATCGTCGGCGTGCCGCTGACGAACACTTCGCCGGTCGTGGACTGGTCAATCGGAACTCTTGCCCCGATGATATCGGCGGCCTCGCTGCCCGCAGCGGCGGCCACCACCAGCGTGTCGGTCGGGTCGGTCGGCAGCTCCGGCTCGGTGGGGACCAGCAGGATCGCCGACTCGGCGTCGGCCAGCTCCACCAGCCGGCTCACGATGAGCTGCAGCGGGCCCCGCTGCGGGTCCGAGGAGAGCAACGCGGTCGTGATCTCGCGGCTGGCCGCCGTCCAGCGCGCGGCTGCCCGTTCGCGCTCGAACAGCCGCGCGTTGTCGATGGCGACCGCCGCCGCCGACGCCAGTGCCCGCGCGGCGACCTCGTCGGAATCGGAGAACACCCGACCCGGTCGGTCATCGCCGAGGTAGAGGTTGCCGAACGCGACGCCCCGCACGCTGAGCGGCACCCCCAGAACTGCCCGAAGCGGCGTGTCGCGCTCGGCGAGTCCGGCACGCTGCAGATGGGCCGCCAGATCCTCGACGCGCAGGGCCTCACCGACCGGCAGGTCGCCGAGGCGCCGCGCCGTGTCGGCATCGATGCCCGCATAGATGAACGACGCCAGGCTGCCCTCGGCCCCGTAGATACCCAAGGCCCCGTAACGGGCCCCGGTCAGTTCTCTGGCCGCATTGACGATCCGGTGCAGCGTCACGTCGAGGTCGAGTTCGGAGCTGATGTCGACGATGACCCGCAGCAGAAGTTCCATCTGGTCACGGGCCGCCAGCAATTCGTCGAGCTGCTCGTGCATGCGGCGCACCAAGCCGCGCTGGCCGAGTCGGGCGAACGCGGATTCGACCGCGTCACTGTCCACGCAAGGGACCATAATACGGTCGGCCGAATTCGACATAACAGCCGTGAATTGAACCCGGGCCGGGGCACGATGGGGGTATGGGCGGTTCGGTGGTCAGCGCGGTGATCGACGTCGCCGGTCTCGACCGCCTGATTGCCGTTCTGATCGAGCGCGGGTATCGGGTCGTGGGCCCTACGCTGTCGGACAACGCGATCGTGCTGGGCGAATTGACGGGCGCCGGCGACCTGCCGCGAGGCTGGGGGGTCGACGCCGGACCCGGACGGTATCGGTTGCGCCGCCGTGACGACGACGCGCTGTTCGGTCATTCGGCCGGGCCGCAATCCTGGAAGCAGTTCCTGCACCCGCCCAGGCAGCGGGTGTGGTCCTCGGACGGCACCCAGCCCGAGGAGCCGCCGCGCTACGCCTTTATCGGAGTGCGGGCCTGCGATCTGTCGGCGATCGGAATCCTCAACAATGTCCTGGGCGCCGGAGCATACCCGGACCGCGGCTTTGTCGGCCGACTGCGGGGAACCTTCGTGGTGGCCGTCAACTGCACCGAGCCGGGAGGGCTGTGTTTCTGCACGTCGATGGGGACCGGGCCGCAGGCCGGCCCCGGCTACGACCTGGCGCTGACCGAACACCCCGGCGACACCGCCCCGGGCTACCTGGTCGACGTCGGCAGCGACGACGGCGCCGAGGTGTTGGCCGCGATCCCCCACCGTGACGCCGACCAAGCCGAGATCGACTCCGCCCGACACGCGGTGAGCCGGGCCGCGGATCGGATGGGCCGGCGGATGCCCGATGCCGACCTGCGCGAGCTGTTGGTGAACTCCCGTCAGTCACCGCGCTGGGACGACGTCGCCGGTCGCTGCCTGACCTGCGGAAACTGCACGATGGTGTGCCCCACCTGCTTTTGCACCACCAGCGAGGACATCACCGATGTGGCGGGTGAGCATGCGCAGCGCTGGATGCACTGGGCTTCGTGCTTCGAATACGATTTCACCTACACCTATCCCGACGCCGTACGCCAATCGGGCCAGTCGCGCTACCGCCACTGGATCACGCACAAGCTCGGTAGCTGGCATGACCAGTTCGGCAGCACCGGCTGTGTGGGATGTGGGCGCTGTATCGCCTGGTGCCCCACCGGAATCGACATCACCGAGGAGATGAACGTGCTGGCCGGGCTGGCCGCCGGGCACCGCCACGACTCTGGCCACGACTCTGGCGATGACTGACGCCGCGGCATGGGCGCCGACCGCGTCGCCGATGGCGCCGGTCCCCTACCGCGTGCGCACCAGGACCGTCGAGAACGTCGAAACGGCAACCATCCACCTGGAACCGATAGCGCAGCGGTTGGCACCGCCGGCGCCGGGCCAGTTCATGATGCTCTACGCGTTCGGCGTCGGCGAGATCGCGATGTCGGTGAGCAACGTCCCGTCCGGCCCCGACGGCGCCCTGGGACATACCATTCGCTCGGTCGGAGCGGTCAGCGCCGCGCTGCACAACGCCGGGCCGGGCACGGTCGTCGGGGTCCGTGGACCGTTCGGCACCGACTGGGACCTGCACTCGTGCGCCGGCCGGGACCTGGTCGTCGTCGCCGGCGGCTGCGGGCTAGCACCGCTGCGGCCGGTGCTAGTGCAAGTGCTGGCCGAGCGGTCTCGCTACGGCCGGGTGGTGCTGATCGCCGGTGCACGCACGCCAGCGCAACACCTGTTTGCCGACGAGGCCGCCGAGTGGGCGCGCAACCCCGCTCTGGAGGTGCAGCGCACTGTCGACACCGCCGCGCCCGGCTGGCCGGGCCGGGTCGGCCGGGTCACCGAGCCGCTTCGTGCACTCACCCTGGACCCGCGCCGCACCACGGCGATGCTGTGCGGTCCCGAACCGATGATGCGGTTCAGCGCCCAGACGCTGCTGGACAAGGGTGTGGCGGCCGGCGATATTCGGGTGTCACTGGAGCGCAACATGCAATGCGGGATCGGCTGGTGTGGACACTGTCAGCTGGGTCCGTTGCTGCTGTGCCGCGACGGGCCGGTGGTCACCTACGACGTCGCCGGACCGCTGCTGCGGGTCAAGGAGTTGTAGATGAGCACACCGACGCTGGCCGTCTGGAAGTTCGCTTCCTGCGACGGCTGCCAACTGACGTTGCTGGACTGCGAAGACGAGCTGCTGGCGCTGGCCGAGCAGGTGCAGATCGCCACATTCCTGGAAGCCTCCAGCGCGGTGGTCGCCGGTCCCTACGACGTGTCGCTGGTCGAGGGATCGATCACCACTGCCGACGACGAGCAGCGCATTCGTCAGATTCGCGAGCAGTCCCGCATCCTGGTCACGATCGGCGCCTGCGCCACCGCCGGCGGGGTGCAGGCGTTACGCAATTTCGCCGACGTCGCCGAGTTCGCCGCGGTCGTCTACGCCCGCCCCGACTACATCGCCACGCTGGCCACCTCGACGCCGGCCTCGGCGCACGTCCATGTCGACTACCAAATGCAGGGCTGCCCGATCGACCGGGGCCAGCTGCTCGACACCCTTGCCGCCCTGCTGATCGGACGCAAACCCCGGTTGCCGGCCAAGACGGTGTGCACGGAGTGCAAGCTGCGCGGGGTGACGTGCGTGCTGGTCGCCGACGGCACACCGTGTCTGGGCCCGGTGACCCACGCCGGATGCGGCGCGTTGTGCCCGTCGTATCGGCGCGGCTGCTACGGCTGCTTCGGTCCCGCTGCCACGCCCAATACCGCGGCGTTGATCCCGGTGCTGCGCGAGGTCGGGATGTCGGGCGGCGATGTGGACCGGGTGTTTTCGACGTTCAACGTCGCCGCCTTCACCGCGAGGCGGAACGACCGGTGAACCCGCGCAGGCTAGAGGTCGGTGCGCTGACTCGCGTCGAAGGGGAAGGCGCGCTGCGGGTGCGGCTGACCGATGGCGCCGTCGACACTGCCGAGCTCAATATCTACGAGCCACCAAGGTTTTTCGAGGCATTCCTGCGCGGCAGGTCATATACCGAACCACCGGACATCACCGCGCGGATCTGCGGCATCTGCCCGGTCGCCTACCAGATCAGCGCGTGCAACGCGATCGAAAACGCCTGCGGGGTCACTGTCGACCCCGAGCTGGTGGCGCTGCGGCGGCTGCTGTACTGCGGCGAATGGATCCACAGCCACGTCCTGCACATCTACCTGCTGCACGCGCCGGACTTTCTGGGCTACCCGGATGCGATCAGCCTCGCCAAGGACCGTCGCGAGTTCGTCGAACGGGGACTGGCGCTGAAGAAGGCCGGCAACCAGCTGATGCAGCACCTCGGGGGGCGGGCCATCCACCCGATCAACGTGCGGTTGGGCGGCTTCTACTCGGTGCCCACACCCGACGAGCTCAAGCCTCTGGCCGAGATGCTGCGTCGCGCGATGGACGACGCGTTGTACACCGTGCGCGCGGTGTCCGAATTCGAATTTCCCGACGTCGCTGTCGATCACGAGCTGCTGGCGCTGGCCGACCCGAACCGGTATGCGATTGAGGACGGGGTTATCGCTCGCAGCGCCGGAACCCCTTTCGAGGCAAGCGATTTTCTCGATCACGTGACCGAATCGCAGGTGCCGCACTCCACCGCGCTGCACGCCACCCTGGACGGCAACCGTTACCTGACCGGGCCGATGGCGCGTTATTCGCTGAACTCTGCTGTGCTGTCTCCGATCGCCCGGGAGGCCGCCGCCGAGGCCGGGCTGGACAGCCAATGCCGTAACCCGTTCCGCAGCATCGTCGTCCGCGCCGTCGAGGTGGTGTACGCCGTGGAGGAGGCGCTGCGCATCATCGCCGAGTACCGGCGCCCGGCCCGACCGTTCGTCGATGTGCCGGTCCGGGCCGGCGTCGGGCATGGTGTCAGCGAGGCACCGCGTGGGTTGCTCTATCACCGGTACCAGATGGGCGCGGACGGCGTGATCCAGGCGGTGAGCATCGTGCCACCGACCTCGCAGAACCAGGCCGCGATCGAACACGACATGGCGCAGCTGGTGGCCGCCAACGTCGCCTTGGACGACGCGACGCTGACCTCGTTGTGCGAGCGGGCGATTCGCAACTACGATCCGTGCATTTCGTGTTCGGCGCACTTTCTGACATTGACGGTCGAGCAGCGGTGACGGGCACCGCGGTGGTCATCGGCATCGGCAACAGCTTTCGCCGCGACGACGGCGTCGGCACGGCAGTCGCCGACCGGATCGCCCGACGTCGCCTTCCCGGGGTGCGCGTGGTGACGGCAACCGGGGAGCCGGCCGCGTTGCTGGAGGCCTGGACCGGTGCTGCCCGTGCCGTGGTGGTGGACGCGCTCGCGGGCGGGGACTCGACACCCGGTCGCGTTCGCCGCTGGTCGGGCGATGACCTCGGCTGCGTGACGGCGCTGAGTTCGCATGCGCTCGGGTTGGCGCAGACCGCGGCGTTGGGTCGGGCGTTGGGTCGCATGCCCGACGAGCTGGTGGTGTTCACCGTCGACATCGCCGATACCGGCCACGGTCTTGGGCTGACACCGGCGATCGCGGCTGCGGTGCCGGCGGTGATCGACGCGGTTCTTGCCGAACTCGCGCGCGGGATGGGTGCCGGTTGGCCTCCGCATCTTGGGCGAGCCGTAGACCGGCACTCCGACGTTTAAAACGAACGGGACGTGCATCGCCAGGGCAGCACGGATAGCATCATCACCTGATGCGAATAAGCGTGCCTGGAGGGGTCATGAGGACAACCGTGGCATTAGATGAGGATCTCGTCTCCGAAGCGCAGCGCCTGACCGGAACCAGCGAGAAGAGCAAGTTGATCCGGGAAGCCTTGCAGGCATTGATTGAGCGGGAAAGCGCTCGGCGCCTTGCCCGGCTTGCAGGCAGCGAACCTGATGTGACGACGATCCCACGGCGGCGGAACGCGCCTTCGTGATCCTTGTCGACACCTCGGTTTGGATCGACCATCTACGCGTCGGCGCCCCGAAGCTTACCGCGCTTCTGCACGCTAACCAGGTGCTCGTGCATCCGTGTGTCATCGGTGAGCTCGCGCTGGGCCAACTGTCTGACCGCCGGGAGATTCTCGGGCTTCTTCAGAACCTCCCGCACGCGCAGACCGCAACCGACGCCGAGGTGTCGAGCCTGATCGAAGACCGGCACCTATTCGGGCGCGGAATCGGATACATCGACGCGCAACTTTTGGCCGCGACCCTGCTGACGGCGGATGCACGCATGTGGACCCGTGACACCGGCCTCGCAGCCGTCGCCGAGGAACTCGGAATCGTCAGTCACGAGGAACCGGGAAGGCTCTGATCGGACCTGCTGCCGAAGATCTGGGCACTGCCTATCGCCGATGTCCGGCAGAGCGCCTTGCCCCTTCACCGGCGAAACAGGTGCATCAAGACGGTCAGCACGACGCTGGCGACGATCGAGATCACGAGCATCGAGACCACCGGGAGGTAGATTCGCAGGCTTCCGTGCTCGATCCGGACGTCACCGGGAAGCCGGCCGAACCAGAAAAGTCCTCCCACCCAGACCAGGACACCCACCACCAAGATGACGACACCGGCAGCCACGATCAGTGGACCCGTGTTGCGAACCATCAGGATACGGCCCAAAACTGGCGCGGTCCGCTGCGCAGCTCGGGGTCGACTGCATCGGTGTGGAATGCCAGCACATGATTGCCTGACGAGCTGGCCAGCTTCCACCCGTCGGCAACCCGGATCACGATTTCGCCGTGCCAAAGACGGAAATCTACCGGCTGAACGGCCGGCAGCAGCAGATCCAGACAGTGATCACGCTCGAGGATTTCGAGCTTGTCTGGCGACGCCATAGCAATCCCCCTCGACCGATGGACACCTGCTTCACGACCCATGCTCTCCACTGCTCGGCCGCTGCCGGGAGGGCCGGAAGTCACCACTGCTGGGATCCTGCGGCCTGATCGCTGCACCGGTTTCGTTACGAGATCCGTTGCGGCAAAGCCGCGACCAACGGGGTGTCGGCACCCAGTGGCCCGACGTTGGCAGCGCCTCCGGGTGTAGCGAGCGGCCGGTCGCGGCCGGGCAGTGTTTCACGGAAGAACGCGGCATTGTCGGCGAGATGCCAGCGCTCGTCGGCCGGCAGATCTGTCTCGTAGTAGATCGCACCTACCCGGCAGGCAGATTTGCATGCACCACAGTCCACACACTCGTCGGGGTTGATGTACAACGACCGGGCGCCCTCGTAGATGCAGTCCACCGGGCATTCCTTCACGCAATCCTTTTCCATTACGTCCACGCAGGCGGTGCCGATAACATAGGCCATGGCAGCTAACTTAGCGCACGATGAGTATTCACGATCGGGGCCACAAGCACTACAGTTCGAGGACTAAAGTCCCTTCACCCGCGACCTCGTCAGGAGTGAACAATATCGAGTGCGGGTGTGGTGAGCCGGACCCAGAATCACTGGCCGACAAGTAATCACGACCACTGAAGGGCGGAGGGAAGGTCGACCGTTACTAGAATCCTCTGATTATTCTTTCCGATCCCCAGGCTAAACACGCCGAACCCGGCTTTCCCAGTGCCATGGGTCTTCGGACACGCTCATCTCCGAAGCTGATATCAGGCAACGTCGATAACTACGAATCTGGCGTTTGGCCGGGCCGCTACAAGTTAAATGACAGGCAACCTTCGCCTGCTCTGCAGAGAGGATGTTCGCGATGGCAACCAAACCGGCACAGGCGCGGTCCGCCAACGGGGCCACTGCAGAATCGCTGATCGGCAAGGGCTGGGTCCAGGGTGTGGCCCTGGTGATGATCTTCGGTTTTCTGGTTCTGGGCATCCTTGTCTATCGCACCTACACCGCGTCGATGCCACTGCCGGACAAGGTGGTCAGCGAGTCCGGTCAACTGTTGTTTACCAAGAACGACATCATCGACGGCCAGGAGCTCTATCAGGCCCGCGGACTGATGGAGTACGGGTCGGTGCTGGGCCACGGCGCCTACCTCGGGCCGGATTACACCGCGGACTACCTGCGGAGGGCCGCCGACGACGTCGCCGATCGATGGCGGGCGAGCGGAGTCGGCGATCCGCGGGATCGGGTGGTCGCCGAATTTCGTACCAACCGGTATAACCCGGACACCAAGACGCTGGTGTTCACCGATCGGCAAGCGCGGGCATTCGAGGACATCCAGCGGCATTACGCGGCCTACTTCGGCGAAAACTCCACAAAGTACGGCCTGCGGCCGAACATGATCACTGACAAGACCGAGATTCGCGACCTGACCGCGTTCTTCGCGTGGACCGCGTGGGCGTCGGCGGCGCAGCGGCCGGGCCAGATCTACAGCTACACCAACAACTGGCCCTCGGAGAAGCGCGTCAACAACTTTCCGACAGCGCCGGTCATCGTGTGGTCGGCCCTGTCACTGATCGCGCTGCTGGGCGGGATCGGGATCATGTTCACCATCTACGGGCGGTGGAGCCAGAAGATCGGCTGGCACGGCGAGCAGGAATCCACGCTGTCATTCCGCGCGCCGGGCGAAGTGAGCCTTACACCAGCGCAGCGGGCCACCATGTGGTTCTTCGCGATCGTATCGGTGTTGTTCTTGGCGCAAACGCTGGTCGGGGCGGCCGCCGAGCATTACCGGGCCGACCTGTCGAATTTCTTCGGGCTGGACCTGGCCCGGGTGCTGCCCTACAACCTGGCCCGCACCTGGCATCTGCAGCTGGCGCTGTTTTGGACCGCGGCGGCGTTTCTGGCCGGCGGGATCTTCCTGGTGCCGTTCATCGCGCGCCGTGAGCCGAAACGACAGAGTTGGCTGGCCTACGGGCTGCTGGGCGCAGTGGCGGTGGTGGTATTCGGCTCGCTGATCACCGAGGCACTGTCGATCTATGGTGTGATTCCTCGAGGATCGCTGTTCTCCCAGCAGTGGGAATACCTCGACTTGCCGCGGTTATGGCAGATCTTGCTGGTCGTCGGCATGTTTTTGTGGATCGCGATCATCTGGCGCGGGATGCGGGGCCGGCTGCGCGGCGAGTCGAAACTCAACATGCCCTGGCTGTTCTTCTTCGCCGGGCTGGCCATTCCGGTGTTCTACACGGTCGGCCTGCTGGCCAGCAGCGACACCCACTACACCGTCGCGGATTTCTGGCGATTCTGGGTGGTGCACCTGTGGGTGGAGGACTTCCTCGAACTGTTCACCACCGTGATGGTGGCCTACATCTTCGTGCTGCTCGGGGTGGTGCGCGAGCGGATCGCCCTCGGGGTGATCTACCTCGACATCATTTTGTATTCCGCGGGTGGGGTGATCGGCACGATGCACCACTTGTACTTCTCCGGCACCCCGGTCGAGCACATGGCGTTGGGCGCGTTGTTCTCGGCCGCCGAGGTCATTCCGCTGACCTTCCTGACCGTCGAAGCGTGGGCGTTCCTGCATCTTGGTTCGCGGCAGCAGGGCGGTGACGCCAAACCCTTCCCGCACCGCTGGGCGGTGATGTTTTTGGTCGCGGTCGGGTTCTGGAACTTCCTCGGCGCCGGCATCTTCGGGTTCCTGATCAACCTGCCGGTCGTGTCGTACTACCAGATCGGCACCGCACTGACCCTCAACCACGGTCATGCGGCGATGATGGGCGTCTACGGCATGCTGGCCGTCGGGCTGGCTATGTTCGCGTTCCGCTATGTGATCCCCGCCGACAAATGGCCGGAAAAATGGGCCGGCGTCTCGTTCTGGTGCCTGAATATCGGGTTGGCGTGGATGGTGTTCGCCACGCTGTTGCCGCTCGGCGTGCTGCAGTTGTACCACTCGGTCAACGACGGCTACTACGAAGCCCGCTCCCTGGGCTACATCACCCGGCCCGGCAACGCGCTGATCGAATGGCTGCGGATGCCCGGTGACCTGATCTTCATCCTCGGCGGTGTGCTGCCGTTCATCTACATCGCATTGCTGGCCTTACGCAATTTCCGCTCCGGCCCGGTCACCGACGAATTGCCCGAGCATCCGCTCTACACCGACACGGTTGCCGACGCCGCCGAGCCCGCAGCACCGGCGAAAAAGTGACGATGACAGCACCCGCGACGTCAGTGTGGCTGGTCGCCGGGTATGCCCTGGTTCTGGCGCTGATTGCGTGGGGCTTCGACGCCATGGCCAGACGCGTCTCCCGCCATGCGGCACGGTGGCGCACCGGAGGGTTCAGCTACCGGCCTGACCACGATGCGTGGGTGTGCCCGCAGGACCAGTGGCTGTGGCCGACGTCGTTCGACCCCCGGCACCGGGTGATGCGGTACCGGGCGCTGCCCGTGGTGTGTAACAGCTGTCCGGTGAAGTCGACGTGCACGATATCGGACCACGGCCGGGAGATCAGCCGCGAAATCGATCCGTGGCCGTACTCGGAGGCCGGCCGATTCCACCGCGGGATCGCGTGTTTCGTGTCCGCGCTCGGGGTGATCATGCCGCTGGCGATGCTGGTCGGCCAGCACACCGCGATCGACGTGCTGGTTCTCGCTGGTACCGCTGTGATCGTGGTGGCGACCGCGTGCTTGCCCCTGGCGCGGCACCTGTGGAACGCGCCGTCGAACGCACCTGAGCATCTGCCGCACCGAACCGGACTGGAAGAGCAGGTGGCAGCGGCGATCGACCGGTATTCCACGCGGTGGGGCAGCTGGACAGACAAGGAGGGTAACCCGCAGTGACCGCGCTGGTGATCGTCGTTGCGGTGACCGCAGTTGCGGTCTTCGGCGTGCTGGGGTTCTTCTCGTTGGCGGTGCTGCGCGAATACGAGCGCGGGGTGGTATTTCGGATGGGCCATCTCCGGCCGCTCTACTTGCCGGGGCTACGGTTTCTGATCCCCTTGGCGGACAAAATGATCCGGGTAGATCAGCGGGTGGTGACGCTGACAATCCCACCGCAGGAGGTGATCACCCGTGACAACGTCCCGGCCCGGGTCAACGCCGTCGTCATGTTCCAGGTCGTCGATCCGTTGAATGCCATCGTGGCCGTGGAGAACTACGCGGTGGCCACCTCCCAGATCGCCCAGACGACGCTGCGTTCGCTGCTGGGTCGCGCGGATCTGGACACGCTGCTGGCTCACCGCGAGGATCTCAATAGCGATCTCCGGACCATCATCGAAAAGCAGACCACGCCGTGGGGTGTCGAAGTGCGGGTCGTCGAGATCAAGGACGTGGAGATACCGGAGTCAATGCAACGGGCTATGGCTCGCGAGGCCGAGGCGGAACGGGAGCGCCGCGCCAAGGTCATCAATGCCCGTGGCGAGCTGCAAGCCTCCGAAGAGCTGCGTCAAGCGGCCGAAACACTGTCGAGGAACCCGGCATCACTGCAACTGCGCTACCTGCAAACGTTATTGGAGCTGGGGGCGGACCAGAACTCCACCGTGGTGTTCCCACTTCCGGTCGACATCATCACGCCGTTCTTGAAATACCCGGAAGTGTCGAAGGACACTGCGGTCTCCCCGGACGAGCTCCGCCAGGCCGGTGATAGACCGGGTTAACCCGGATCGAGGACCAACGACCCTGTCCTTTTGCGTCGCCGACGGCGAATCATGGTCTTAGATCCAGATCGGAGGTCAAGATGCCCACCACCACGGTCGGAACCGAAGTCATCAGACAAGCACTGCAGTTAGCGAGCCGAGCCCCTTCGTTGCACAACATCCAGCCGTGGAGGTGGGTGCTGACCGGCACCGGACAACTGCAGTTGTTCTTAGACCAGGATCGCGTCACAGTCTCCGACCGGTGCGGGCGGGAGGCAGTGATGGGCTGCGGCGCGATGCTCGACCACCTTCGGGTGGCAATGGCTGCCGCGGGTTGGCAGACGCAGGTCGACCGTTTCCCCGACCCCGACGATCCCAACCTGTTGGCGTCGATCGATTTCACCCCGGCGGAACAGGTGCGCGACGCTGACCGCCGCCGTGCCGCGGCCATTGCGGCCCGCCGCTCCGACCGACTGCCGCTGAACGCACCGCAAGACTGGGAAGAGCTCGAACCTGTCCTGCGCGACGCCGTCGAGGCTTACGCGGTGCATCTGGACGTGCTGCCCGACGAGGCACGTCCGGACCTGGCGAACGCATCCCAGTTCGCCGAGTCGCTGCGGCTCTACAATTCGGCCTATCACAACGAAATCGCTCGGTGGACAGCACCGTTCGAAGCTTCAGAGGGAATACCCTACAGCTCATTGATTTCGGCGGCCGAGGGTGACCGGGTCAATGTCGGACGAGTCTTCCCGGTCGCCCAACACGCTGAACGGCGTGTCGCGATCGGCGAAGACCACGCCACGGTTTTAGCTCTGTCCACCGACGCCGACAACCGCTCCGACGCGTTGGCGACCGGGGAGGCGCTTTCGGCGGTGTTGCTGGAATGCACGCTGGCCGGTCTGGCGACGTGTCCGATCAGTCACATGACCGAGGTCCGGGTCAGCCGCGAGCTCGTGAGTTCGTGGCTTCCGCGCAACGCGGTGCCACAAATTTTAGTGCGGGTCGGCAGCGCTCCAGCTGGTGAGGACGTGCCGCCACCCACACCACGGCGACCGCTCGCCGACATCTTGCACATAGCGCCGTGAGGGAACCTGGCATGCGCGTCCCGCACGCGCCACCCGTTGTGGTCGGAGTCGACGGGTCGCGCTCAGCACGCCAGGCGGCGCTGTGGGCGATCGACGAGGCGATAGATCGCGACGTCCCCCTGCAGCTGGTGTACGCGGTCGAAGCGGCCGGCGATGATCATGCCGTCACCGCCGCCGAGCACACCATCAACGACGTGATCGCCGCGGTCGAGTCCACCGGCAAACCAGTCAAGGTCGAAGCCGACGTCGTGTACGCCCGTCCGGCTGCCGCGCTGCTGACGGCGTCGCGGTCGGCGGCTTTGGTCTGCGTCGGCTCGACCGGGGTCAAGCACGCCTTGCAGGGTCGCATCGGTTCCACCGCAACCGCGCTGGCCGCGTCTGCGCATTGCCCGGTCGCAATTGTGCCGACAAGCGCCGTCGCGACGCCGCGTGCGGCCGGTTTGATCCTCGCCGCCGTAGACCAGTCACCGGCAACCAGCGCCGTTTTGGAGCTCGGTGTCCAGGAAGCGCGGCTGCGCGGCGCGGCCTTGCGTATCGTCACGATTCGGCGTCGGCCGCTTGGAGATGGCCGAGATGTCGACGCGTCGGCGGATCACGGAATCGGAGCCAAACTCGACCACCGTCTCACCCACTGGCGCAGAAACTATCCGGATCTCGACATCGAGTTGGTGACCGACCACCACGGCCTGCTCAACTATCTGGAACAGCTGCAACGCGCCGGCACGCCGATCCAACTGGTGGTGGTGGACCCGCTCCGACCGGGTCCGACGGATGTTCTGCTGGGACCCTCCGGTCGCGCCGCACTGGACGCCACCGTCGCCACGCTGCTGATTTGTGATCGACAGTGGTGGTTATGAGCCACGGAGGTTCCGATCTGCCTAGTGTGAGTGCCATGGTCAAGATTTTCTTGGTGGACGATCACGAGGTAGTGCGACGCGGCCTTATCGATCTGCTCGGCGCCGACCCGGACCTGGAGGTGGTCGGCGAAGCCGGTTCGGTCAGCGAAGCACTCGCGCGGATTCCCGCGGCCCGGCCCGATGTCGCCGTGCTCGACGTGCGGCTGCCCGACGGCAACGGGATCGAACTGTGCCGCGACCTCTTGTCGCGAATGCCGGATCTGCGCTGCCTGATGCTGACCTCGTTCAGTTCCGACGAGGCCATGCTCGACGCCATCTTGGCCGGCGCAAGCGGATATGTGGTCAAAGACATCAAAGGCCTGGAACTGGCCCGGGCCATCAAAGACGTCGGCGCCGGGCACTCGCTGCTCGACAACCGCGCTGCCGCGGCGCTGATGGCCAAACTTCGCGGCGAAGCCGAACGCCCAGATCCGCTGTCGGGGCTCACCCAGCAGGAACGCACACTGCTCGATCTCCTGGCAGAAGGACTGACGAACCGGCAGATCGCCGACCGGATGTTTCTGGCTGAAAAGACCGTGAAGAACTACGTGTCCCGGCTGCTGGCCAAGCTGGGTATGCAACGCCGGACCCAGGCGGCGGTGTTCGCCTCAAAGCTGGACCGGCCGCGGCGAGGCGATGGATGAAGCTGCGATTGCGCGCCTGCACGGCGCGTGATCGCGCTATTCGAAAGGTTCGCCGTCCAATCGGGTGACCACATCCGATAGCGGCCGGCGCGGGGTTGCCGGCAACGGCTCGGCGTCGAGGGGTGCCCAACCGGTCCTGAGCAGCATCTGCGGGTACCCGCTGTCCCCGAAGACGTCAGCCCGCACCTGTTCTCGGATCTCCGGGATCTCCAGCGGCTCGGTGATCGGGCAGCTCGCCAGCCCTGACACGGTAGCCGTCAGCAAAACAACACTGGTGGCCTCACCGGCCCGCAGCCGCGCAAGATCGTCGTCCGCCCGGGTACCCAGCGCGAGCACGAGGGCGTTGTCGAATATTGGCGGGGAACCCGATGATTCGGCCAGGACAGCGCCGGCGAACATCCGCCGGGGAATCGTCGCCGCCGGATCCAGTTTGGGAGTGTTGTGTGCCGGCACCCCGGCCACTGACGCGTACCGTCCGCTCCAGGTGGTCAATTCGTCGAGGTAATCGTAGCTGGCAGCATGCCGCTCGGCGGCCTGCGCCACCAGCATGCTCAGATGAGTGAGCCCTTCTACCGTGCGCAGCATCACTCCCGCGCGTGCAGCGCGAGCAGCCATCAAGGCAACGTCTTTGATCGGCACCGGACGTGAGCTGTAGTGACGACGATCGGTCCTGCGGTGTGGAATCGCTCTCGCGAGTGCGATATCGACTTCGTGCGCCGTATACCGGCTGAGTTCGATCGATGCGAGGTGGTCCGGTTCGGCGGGATTGGGGAACCGATTCACCTTGGCCTGCCAGCCCGACGCCGCGAACGCAACCACGCAATGATTCAGCGCTGCGCCACAGCTGATCATCATGTCTCGACCGTCTGGATCGGTGCTGTGCAGTTGCAGGCTGCGGTTGGCGTACAAGTGCAAACTGTTGTCGCCGACAACCCACCGCCACGGTTGCGTGTTGTGCACCGAAGGCGCTCGGAGTGCCAGCATCAAATTCGCGCGGATCGTCTCCGCATCCGGGAAATGTGCGCTCATGGCCGGCATCCTTCTGAACGGGGTCTGCTGGCTCCATGGTCCCGGAACCCAGTCATCCCGGCTAGAGGCCGAAGACCCTAAAGCTCTTCGGCGGCTTCCGCCGCGCCCGGGCGTCTGTCGGCAAGGCCCACAACTCAGCGTGCAGCAGCGCCCGTCGGGTGCCGGTGTGAGTGCGTCGCTCGGGCGAGTTCTCAACGCCGTTCAGCCCTGGCTGAGGACTTCCGGCCCTGCTCGTTGAGCACTAAAAGCCGGATAGTGAGTTAATGGAACGCTTGACAGCCCTAGATGCCAGTTTCTTGGAAGCCGAGGACTCTGATCCGCATGTGAGTCTGGCTATTGCGGGGGTGTCGATCGTTGCCGGACCGGTTCCACGGTACGAAGAGATAGCCGCAACAGTCGCAGAACGCATCCATTCAATTCCTCGCTACACGCAGATGTTGCGCACCCATCCGCTCGATGTGGGCGCACCGGACTGGGTACCCGACCCGCACTTCGACATCTCGCACCATCTGCGCCGCGCGGCGCTGCCCGAACCCGGCGGTGACGCTGAGCTTTTCGCACTGATTGCGACCGTCATGCAGCATCGACTCGACCGTGATCGTCCGCTCTGGGAATGCTGGATCATCGAAGGTCTCGCCGGGAACAGGTGGGCCGTCCTGCTGAAACTCCATCACTGCATCGCCGACGGTATTGCCACCACGCAGATGCTGGGGAAGCTGAGCGATGACGGTAGCGGCGACACATTCGCGAAGAATATTCGAGCCGCCAAGCAATCGGATGGAGATCTGCGTGCGCCATCTTTGAGCATCAACCCTTTGACCTGGTTAAGGGGCATGTGGCGGAACGGGATCGCCGCGGCCACCGCGGCCGAACACGCCGCAGTAGGCGTCGCCGAGCTGGCGGCGGGTCTGCTCAGCGCCCCGCCGGGTTCGTCGCTGACCGGTCCGGTGACGACGCTGCGCCGCTACAGCGCGACGAGGGTGCGGCTTGCCGAGATGGAAAAGGTCTCGCAGACCTTCGACGTGACGCTCAACGATGTGGCGCTCGCCGCCGTCACCGACAGCTACCGCAAACTTCTGCTCAACCGCGGCGAAAAGCTCCATCACGATTCGCTGCGAACCTTGGTTCCGGTGTCGGTCCGATCGATGAAGGATCTCCACTATACCGACAACCGGGTCTCGGCGATGCTGCCGCTGCTGCCCGTCGACGAGTCGGACCCGGTGAAGCAGTTGCAGCTCGTGCACGCCCGGTTGATGGCAGCAAAGGCCAGCGGTCAGCGCGAAGCAGGCAGCGCGTTCGTGGCAGCAGCTAATATGATGCCGTTTCCCTTGTCGGCGAGAATGATTCGGCTACTCACCGGGATACCGCAGCGCGCGGTCGTCGCGTTGGCGACCAACGTTCCCGGTTCGCAGCGTCGGCAGAAACTGATGGGCCGCGAGGTACAAGAAGTCCTCCCGGTACCGCCGATTGCCCTGGGTCTGCGCACCGGCATAGCGATGGTGAGTTACGCCGACACGTTCGTCTTCGGCATCACCGCCGACTACGACAGCGCCCCCGACATCGACCGACTCGCCGCAGGCATCGAGGAGGCAGTGGCGCGGCTGGTGGCGATCAGCCGAAGGCGTGCACGCAAGGACCCGCGGCCCGTACACCAACCGGCGTGACAGACCGTTATTCGCCGCGCGCCGTCAGAAGAATCCAGCCATCGGGCGAACTAACCGGACTGCTCCCCGGCCCGGGCGGCACGCCCGAGCCGCTGCTCGAGCTGCAATACCGCCTTGGTGGTCTTGAGCACGGTGTCGGGATCGAGACTCATCGAGTCGATGCCGATCTCGACGAGGAATTCGGCCATGTCGGGATAGTCGGACGGTGCCTGCCCGCACAGGCCGGAGTGGATCCCGTTGCGCCGACAGCCGTCCACGGCCAGCCGAATCATCTCCTTGACGCCTTCGTCGCGCTCGTCGAAGTCGAACGCGACGATCTCGCTGTCGCGGTCGACGCCCAGCGTGAGCTGGGTGAGATCGTTCGAGCCAATCGAGAAGCCGTCGAAATACTTGGCGAATTCGTCGATCAGCACGATGTTGTTGGGAATCTCGCACATCGCGTAAACCTTGAGGCCGTTCTCACCCCGCTGCAGGCCCAGGTCGGCCATCCGGTCCAGCACCTGCCGGGCCTCGGCGACGCGGCGCACGAACGGCACCATGAGGACGATGTTGGTGAGCCCCATCTGCTCGCGGACCCGCTTCATCGCCCGGCACTCGAGCGCGAAACCCTCGGCGTAGGCAGGATGGGCGTAACGGGAGGCTCCGCGGAAGCCGAGCATCGGGTTGTCCTCGTCGGGCTCGAAGTCGGCTCCGCCGATGAGGCTCGCGTATTCGTTGGTCTTGAAGTCCGACATGCGCACCACCACGGGCTTGGGCCAGAATGCCGCGGCGATGGTGCCGATCCCTTCGGAGAGCCGCTGCACAAAAAAGCTCGCCCCGTCGGGGTAGCCGCGGGTCAGATGGGCCAGCTGGGCACGGGCCTTGGGGTCGGTCACTTTCTCGGGATGCAGCAGCGCGAGCGGGTGGGCTTTGATCGACTCGCTGATGATGAATTCCATGCGGGCCAGGCCGACGCCGTCGTTGGGCAAAAACGAAGTCTTAAAAGCCAGATCCGGATTGCCCAGATTGATCATGATCTCGGTGGCCGGCCGTGCAAGACCGCTGATCTCGGCATGTTCGACCGTAAACGGGATCTCACCGGCGTAGACGCGCCCGGTGTCACCTTCGGCGCAGGACACCGTGACCGTCTGGCCACTGGCCAAGCGCGTGGTCGCGTCAACGGATCCCACGACGGCAGGGACCCCGAGCTCGCGGGCGATGATCGCGGCATGGCAGGTCCGCCCGCCGCGGTTGGTGACGATCGCCGCCGCGGTCTTCATCACCGGCTCCCAGTCGGGTGTGGTGGTGTCGGCAACCAGCACTTCGCCCGGCCTGAACTCCACGAGGTGGGCTAAGTCGTCGATCACGCGGGCCCGGCCCGAGGCGATCTTGTCCCCCACCGAGCGGCCCTCGACGAGCACCTCACCGGAACCCTCGAGCAGGTAACTCTCCAGTTGGGTGACCGGTCGCCGGGAGGCGACCGTCTCCGGCCGGGCCTGCACGATATAGAGCCGTCCGTCGATACCGTCTTTGGCCCACTCCATGTCCATCGGCCGGCCGTAGTGGGTCGCGATCTTGATCGCGGCGCCGGCCAACTCCAAGACGTCCTCGTCGGTGAGGCAGAAGCGCTCGCGGTCGGCCCTGGGTGTGGGGACATTGCGGGTGGTCTGCTTGGCGGAGCCTTCGGCGACGACCATCTTGACGGCTTTGTCACCGAGCAGGCGGCGCAACACAGCCCGGTGGCCCGCGGCGAAGGTGGGTTTGTGGACGTAGAACTCGTCGGGGTCGACCGCGCCCTGCACGACGTTCTCGCCGAGGCCGTAGGCGCCGGTGATCAATACCACGTCGCGAAAGCCCGATTCGGTGTCGAGGGAGAACATCACGCCCGAGGACGCGATATCCGCGCGCACCATTTTCATCACGCCGATCGACAAGGCGACCTTGAAGTGGTCGAAGCCCTGGTCGATGCGATAGTGGATGGCCCGGTCGGTGAACAGGCTCGCAAAACAGCGCCGGCAGGCGTCGAGCAGGCTCTGCTCGCCATGGACGTTGAGAAAAGTGTCCTGCTGGCCGGCGAAGCTCGCTGTGGGCAGGTCTTCGGCCGTCGCCGAGCTGCGCACCGCCAGGCTCACGTCATCGCCGTACTCGCCCTGTAACCGCCGGTACCCGGCGCACACGTCGGCTGCGACGTCGTCGGGCAGACCGGCGCCGTACACAATCTCGCGGGCCCGCTTGCCGCGGCGTGCCAAATCGGCGACGTTGCCGGGGTCGATACCCTCCAGAACGGCACGCAGCGGCTGCCAAGCCGCTGCGGCCTCCAGCATCCGGCGGTAGGCGTCGGCGGTGATGGCGAAGCCGTGCGGTACCAGCACCCCTTCGCCGGAGAGCTTGCGGTACATCTCGCCGAGCGAGGCGTTCTTGCCGCCGACCAGCGGTACATCCTCGATCCCGATCTCCTCGAAAAACCGCACGTATTTGAGCGCGTTCACGACTGCTCCTCTCGTAGCTTGTCGAGCAGGGTCGCGGCCTCGAGTCCACGCCACGTGGCCTGTAACGTCGAAATTGCCCCGTGGCGCTCGCTCAGCCCGCCGTCCGGGCGTGCGAGCAAAACCAACTGTCGTGCGACGGCGCCGAGATGGCGCAAGCGATGATCCAGCGCCTGGCCGAGCGTGAGTCCGCCCCACAGCGCCCCGACCGAGGTGGTTCGCGCAGCCGGGGCCAGCCGCAGGCCAAGCAGGTCGTCCTCGCAGCGACTCAGGAAGGTGTCCAAGAGCGGATCGGGCTGCCAGTGCGGATCTATCAGTCGGGCCAGACGCAGACCCGTCGCCGTCGTCTCCACGTCCGCACCCGGAGCAGCCCATCCTCCGTCGGTGGCACGCGCCGAATCCAGCAGCGCCACAAGGCGATCCTGTCCCGGGCCGTGCGGCGCGCCGTGCCGCAGGCCCAGCAGCTCGCACAGATGCAGCGCGTCGACGATTGTCGAACGCCAATCCCGCGGCCCGACGCAATCTCGAAGGACCTCAAGCCGGCCACGCAGCCACCGATCTGGGGAAAACTTCGGCTCCGCGGTGAGCACGTCGAGCGCGCGAAGCGCCGCCCAGCCGATTGTCAAGGTCGGGTATCCCCCGCTGTCGTCCTGAAGACTGCGGAGCCAGCCGGCGGTCTGCCCCGGCGCAGGAATATCGACGCCGAGCAACCGGAGCGACTCGAGGGCGGCCAGCGTGTCCGGCGCGTTGGGCTCCTCCACGTCCCACTGCGGTGTGCGGTAAAAGCAGTAACCCCCCGCGGGTGTGCGCCGCCCCAGTACATATCGTCCGATTGCCTGTCGGTCGAGGCACGGCCCTGGCGGTGCGTCTTGCTCCGGCGTCACCGCGGCGCCGCGCTAGGGTATTCCCGCTGCTGTCCTGCCATAAGAGTCGACGCTAGAACAGCCCGAGGCGACTCACTAGAGACCTTCGTCCCGGCAAAAGTCTCAGTACCTCCGCGGCTTCGCCGTCATGCGGGAACTCCGATGGCTTTCAGTTCCATGTACTGCCGAATTCCCCTGATCCCGCCGCCTTCCCGGCCCAGTCCGCTCTGTTTGAACCCCCCGAACGGCGCGCCGCCGGGGCTGCACCCGTTGACCGCGATCTGGCCGGTGCGCACGCGGCGTGCGACGGCCAGCGCCCGATCCGCGTCGGTGCCCCACACTGCGCCGGAAAGCCCGTATCGCGAGTTGTTCGCGATCTTTACCGCATCGTCGTCGTCACGGTAGCGCAGCACCGCCAGCACCGGACCGAACACTTCTTCCTGGGCGATCGCCATGTCGGGAGTGACCTCGGTGAGGATTGTCGGCTCGAAGTAGAAGCCGGTGTTCAGGCCCGCCGGCCGGCCTCCGCCGGTGGCGAGCTTGGCGCCGTCGTCGAGCGCGGCAGTGACGTAGGCCTGAACGCGTTGCCGCTGGGCGGCACTGATCAGCGGACCCATCTGGACTTGCGGGTCGCTCGGATCGCCGACCTTCACGTCGCGGGCAAGGGCGACCAAGCGCTCGACGACGTCGTCGTGGATCGACTCGGGAAGCAGCAGCCGGCTGTGCAGTATGCAGGCTTGCCCGGCGTGGAAAGAACAGGAATCGAACAGCATCCGCTGCAGCAACTCGTTCGACAGCGCAATGTCGTCGAGCACGATGCTGGCCGATTTTCCGCCGCATTCGAGCAAGAGCCGCTTCATGGTGGCGCCCGCCGCGGTCATCACTTCTCGGCCGACCGCCGAGCTCCCGGTGAAGCTGACCATGTCGACGCGCGGGTCGACCGTCAGCAACTTGCTCGCTTCGACACCGAAGGGGGTCACGACGTTGACTGCGCCCGGAGGGATATCGGTGTGCTCGTCGATGATGCGCGCCAGTGCGAGGCCCGCCAGCGGCGACAGGGGCGACGGCTTGAGCACGACGGTATTGCCGGCGGCCAACGCGGCACTCACCTTCAGGACATTGAGCGTATGCGGAAAATTCCATGGCGTCAGAATCGACACCACCCCGAGTGGCTCGTAACGCAGCAGTGTGCTTCCCGCGGTGCCGAATGCCTCGATCTGCTCCTCGACCGGATGACGCGCAAGTTCAGCCGCCTGCAACGCCGCGAACGCCGCGTGGTCCACGTGGACCGCGCGCTCGTTGGCGGTAGCGCCCCACTCCCGCTGCGCCAAGGCGTAGAACTCGTCGCCATGGTCGAGCAGTGCGTCGCCGAGCTGGTTGAGCCAGCGAGCCCGTTGCTCGGGGCCCGCGTCGGCCCAGGGGCCCGAGTCGAACGCAGCCCGCGCGGCCGCGATGGCTTGCTCGACTTGGGCTCGACTGGGATTCGGCGCCGAGGCGATCACCTCCTCGGTAGCCGGACAGATGTCGTCGTAGCGGCCTTCCTCGGGCTCGGTCCACGCTCCGCCGATGTAGATCGGGTAGCTCTCGATCAACGAACTCGCGACGGCCATGGTTGATCCCTTCGGACGGTACGCTGGCTCAAAGCCTGGTCTATACCCGGCGGGTCGCTGCCGTCAATCAATCCTCAGCCGGTGCCAAGGCTCACGCTTCCCGCATATGCGGATATTCGTGGCTGGTGGCCGCGACGAACGTCTCCTTGATCGAGCGTGCCGACGTCCAGCGCAGCAGGTTCAACATCGACCCGGCCTTGTCGTTGGTGCCCGACCCGCGCGAACCGCCGAACGGCTGGCGTCCCACCACCGCGCCGGTGGGCTTGTCGTTGACGTAGAAGTTGCCGGCTGCGAACCGTAGCCGCTGCGCTGCGACCAGCACCGCGTCGCGGTCGTCGGCGATCACCGCGCCGGTCAGCGCGTAGTTGGTACCGGTGTCGACGACGTCGAGGATCGCCTCGTAGGCGCTGTCGGGGTAGACGTGTACCGCCAGTAGCGGCCCGAAGTATTCGACGGAGAATGCCTCGTCCGTCGGATCGTCACCCAGCAGGACCGTCGGACGCACGAAATAGCCTTCGCTGTCGTCGTATTCGCCGCCGACCGGGATCGTGATACCGGCCGCGCCTTTGGCCCGCTCGATCGCGGTGACGTTCTTGGCGAACGCGCGCCCGTCGATCAACGCGCCGCCGAAATTGGTGAAATCGGTGATGTCGCCGTACCGCAGCCCGGCGATGGCGGCCAGCAGATCGTCACCGATGCGCTGCCACACCGATTGCGCGACGAACGCCCGCGACACCGCCGAGCACTTCTGACCCTGGTAGTCGAAGGCACCGCGAATCAGAGCCGTGGTCAACACATCCGGCTGCGCCGAGGCATGCGCGACAACGAAATCCTTGCCGCCGGTCTCCCCGACCAGCCGCGGATAGCTCTGGTAGCGGCCGATATTGGTACCCACCTGGTGCCACAAGTGCCGGAAGGTCCTCGTCGACCCGGTGAAGTGGATGCCGGCCAGCCGCGGATCGGCCAGCGCCACATCGGAAACCGCGTAGCCATCGCCGGTGACCAGGTTGATCACCCCGGGCGGCAACCCGGCGGCCTCCAGCAGTTGCATGGTCAGGTAGGCCGCCAGAGTCTGGGTGATCGACGGCTTCCACACCACGGTGTTGCCCATCAACGCCGGCGCGGTGGGCAGATTGGCGGCGATCGAGGAGAAGTTGAACGGCGTGATCGCATAGACGAATCCGTCCAGCGGCCGGTAATCGGTGCGGTTCCACTCGCCATGAGCACTGATCGGCTGCAGGGCAAGGATCTGGCGGGCAAACGCGACATTGAACCGCCAGAAGTCGATCAATTCACACGGTGCGTCGATCTCGGCCTGATAACAGGTCTTGGATTGGCCGAGCATGGTCGCCGCCGCGATGGTTTCGCGCCAGGGCCCGGCCAGCAGGTCGGCGGCCCGCAAAAAGATCGCCGCACGCTCGTCGAACGGCATCGCCGCCCAGTGCTCGCGAGCGGTCATCGCGGCATCGACGGCGGCGGCCGCATCGGCATGGGTGGCGTTGGACAACGTGCCCAGGCGGGCGGCGTGCCGGTGTGGTTGCACGACGTCGATGCGCTCACCATCACCCATCCGATGAGCGCCGCCGATCACGTGCGGAAGGTCGATCGGATGATCGGCCAACCGGGTCAGCGCGGCACGCAGCCGGGCACGTTCCGGTGACTGTGGTGCGTAGTCGTGAACCGGTTCGTTGCTGGGCAGGGGAACATCGGTGATCGCGTCCATAATCGTCAGGATCCCTGCCGGGTGGCGTCCAGTTCTTGGCTGATCGGATAAGAATCTGTGCCGCTACTAGTAGGATCAGACAATATGTGGCGGGCTGGCGTCAGGCTGGGCGAACTGCTGCTGGCCCTGGACACGACGATGGTGCGCCTGGTCGACGCGCCGCGCGGCCTCGACCTGCCGGTGGCTTCGTCCGCCTTGATCGTCTCGGACGACGTGCGGCTGGGTCTGGCGAAGGACGCGGGTTCGGCCGACGTCTACTTTTTGCTGGGACTGAGCGACGACGAGGCGCAGCGGTGGATGGCCGGCACGGCAACCGGGCCGGCACCAATCGCCGTCTTCGTCAAGGCACCGTCGGAGGAGCTGACGGCGCGGGCCGCCCAAGCCGGGATCGCGGTGGTCGCCGTCGAACCGCAAGCACGCTGGGAACGGTTGTACCGCCTGGTCAATCACGTCTTCGACCACCACAGGTCCCCGCTGGCCGATCCGCGGTACGACTCCGGCACCGACCTGTTCGGCCTTGCGCAATCGATCGCCGACCGCGTCCACGGCATGGTCAGCATCGAGGACGACCAGTCGCGCGTGCTGGCCTATTCGGCGTCCGACGCGGAGGCCGACGAATTGCGCCGGCTGTCCATCATGGGTCGCGCCGGCCCGCCCGAGCATCTGGAATGGATCAGCCGGGCGGGCATCTTCGACGCGCTGCGTGCCGGCAGCGACGTGGTGCACGTCGGGGAACGCCCGGAGTTAAAGCTACGGCCCCGGCTGGCGATCGGTATCCACCAGCCGCCCGCCGATGCCCGCCATCCACCCGTTTTCGCCGGCGTCATCTGGGTGCAGCGCGGTTCACAGCCGTTTGCCGACGACGCCGAGGAGATACTGCGGGGTGGCGCCGTGCTGGCCGCGCGCATCATGTCGCGGCTGGCCGCCCGCCCGTCCACGCACACCCTGCGGGTGCAACAGTTGCTGGGCCTGGCTGACAGCGGTCCTCTCGACGTCAGCGACATCGCCCGCGAACTCGACATTCCCCCCGGCGGCAGCGCCGCGTTGATCGGCGTGGAAAACATCGACAGGCACCCGCGATTCACCGACATAGTTGCTCTGAGCGCCAATGCTTTTCGTGCCGATGCCCAGGTCACGTCACGCGGCTCGCGCACCTACGTGCTGCTGCCGCAGGCGAAAGCCGAGTCGGCCGCGTCGTGGATCCGGGGCACGATGAACAGCCTGCGCAGCGAGCTGGGCCTGCAGTTGCGGGCCGTCATCGCCACGCCGATCGCCGGACTGGCCGCTGCGGCCGCGGCGCGCGCCGAGGTCGACCGGGTGCTCGACAGCGCGGGCCGGCATCCCGATTCGATCGGCCAGGTGATGTCGCCGGCCGAGGTGCGGACGACCGTGCTGGTCGACGAGATCGTCACCATGGTCGGCGCCGACCAGCGGCTCGTCGACCCGCGGATACCCGACCTGCGTGCCCGCCACCCCGCGCTTGCCGACACGCTGCGCGTCTACCTGGACAGCTTCGGTGACATCGCCTCCGCAGCGCAACAGCTGCACGTGCATCCCAACACCGTGCGCTATCGGATCCGCCGCCTCGAAGAGCTGCTGTGCACGTCGCTCGCCGATGCCGACGTGCGGCTGGTTTTTTCGCTCAGTCTGCGGGCTACCCAGCGCTAAGAATCGCGGGTTGTGCACAGGTGGGGTTTTTCGTCGAGCATGGTGTCGGGGGTGTGCGGTAGTGTTTCGAACATGAGTTCGATCCAGGTGGTGGCGCCGCCGGAGGTGGTGGCCGCCTTCGAGGCGCTCGACGACGCCGTGGCCGCCGTCGGCGCGCTCGACTGGGCCGCCTATGACCCGGCGGTGCGGCTGCGCGCCCTGGCACGGCTGGAAACCGCGCGGCGCCGCCAGAGCGTGACCGGTCACGACCTGATCGCCGGGCTGGCCTGCGAGGACCGCGCCGACATCGGCGGCCCGGTGCCCAAGGTCGTCGCCGACTGGCTGCGCATCAGCTGTGGCGATGCGCGCCGCCGGCTGCGCGACGCCCGCCAACTGGCCTCACCGATTACGCTCACCGGCCACGACTGCCACTATT
>NZ_VYIK01000033.1:0-354 GCF_008709575.1 Mycobacterium sp. | reverse complement strand
CAACTGGCCCCGCGGTTGACGCTCACCGGCGAGACTCTGCCGCCGCAACTGCCCGCCACCGCCGAGGCCTGGCGCCACGGGCAACTCGACGAGCAACACCTGCGGGTGATCCAGACCTTCATTCGCGAACTCCCCGAGGCCGTCGGCGCCGACACCGTCGCACACGCCGAACGCTTCCTGGCCGAGCAAGCCGCCCAATTGCGGCCCGAGCAGTTGGAAAAGGTGGCCAACCGCTGCGCCATCACGATCAACCCCGACGGCACATTCTCCGATGCCGACCGGGCCCGCCAGCGGGGCTTTCGCTGGAGTCCGCCACGCCGCGACGGGAGGAGCATAGGCAAACTGACCGCCACC
>NZ_VYIK01000339.1 GCF_008709575.1 Mycobacterium sp. | reverse complement strand
CGTGATCAAGCCCAAGCCGCTGATCCCCGCGGTGCCAGGTGGGTTCACCCTCGATGACTTCAGCATCGACGAGCGGGCCGGGACCGTCACCTGCCCGGGCGGGCATACCCGCACCATGACCGCCAAGCGCACGGTGAGTTTCGGCGCGGTCTGTGCCGAGTGCCCGCTGCGAGCCCGCTGCACCACGGCTAAAGACGGTCGTACGATGAGCATCCACCCGCACGAGCAGCTGCTGCGCGACGCACGAGCACAAGCCCGCACGCCGGAGTTCAAGCAGGCCTACCCCACCCGTTCGACAGCCGAGCGGATCGTCGCCTGGACCGCCACCAACCGTGGACGGCGGATCAAACTGCGCTACCACGGCGTCGAGAAGAACCACGCCTGGCTGCGATTGCGTTGCGCCGCAATCAATCTGCGCACACTCATCAATAGCGGCCTGACCCGCACAGACGGGGCCTGGGCCCTGGCCTGACGGCCACGGCCCACCCCCGTGCCCATCTCGACGACCTCACCCAAACTGGAATCGGCGGGAAGAACGACCACGCTGTCGACCAATCAGGTCTGACCTACTGCCGAAGAAACGGCCTTGTCGGCGTTCTTCCCGCCCTGCCACGCTTCCTTGTTCAGAGGCCTCCTAGCGACCGCGACGCTGGCGTAACGCTCGCCGCGGCGGCGAGAAAAAGTCGCGGCGCATCGGCGC
>NZ_VYIK01000338.1 GCF_008709575.1 Mycobacterium sp. | reverse complement strand
GGCCTCACCGTGCTCTCACCGGTGCACGACGGCACCGCCAAACCGGCCCCACGCTGGCCCAGATCGCCTGCCCGTGCGGCGACACCCACGACCTGTGGACCGAGGCTGGCCGCATCTGCGAACGCCAAATCCTCGGCGCCGGCCGCAACTACCTGCAGGCGTGCCCGCGGCCCCGTCGTGCGGCACCGTGCACCGCGAACGCACCGACACCACTGCCGACGACCGCGCCCGCGGCCACAACCGCGCCGAACATTTATGCCAGCACATCAAGACCGACACCGGCGACAGCGTCTATGACCGCTGCTGTGGCTGGCGCGAAGATGCCGAAAGCCTGAACAACACCCTCGACCGCAGCGCTGCGCCAGATAACCGTGATACTCGGATTTGCGATGGGCCGCAACGCAATCGCAGCCTACCTACACCGAAGGAGGCACCCAGCAGAGCGGGCCGCCTAAGGCCCGCCAGCACGACGAAGAGGCTCACCTAGGCCCACCATGCACGCCCAGGCGTCGCCTGGCAGCGGGAACGGTACCAGGACGCCAAGAACACCGCCCGCGGCACCAACCGCCGCGGTCAGGTATTCAAAGACGTCCCCGGACCTCGGGGACCTGACGAGAACTCTTGGGTGCCTGGTCTGTGGTGTTGGGGTTCGGACGGTTGAGAACGTGATCCGATGGATTTGGGAACGCGCTGAGAGGCG
>NZ_VYIK01000337.1 GCF_008709575.1 Mycobacterium sp. | reverse complement strand
CCGCTACCTGCGCACGGTGTTCGCCCACCTGCGCCGGTACCCAGGCGACGACATCATCAGTGCAATGCTCGTCTCCCGCGACGGCGGGACGGTCACCGACCAGGAATTGTTTTGGCTGTCGCTGATGCTGCTCGTCGCGGGAAATGAGACCACCACCAACCTGATCGGCTCGCTGTTGGTGGCGCTCGCGGAAAACCCCACCGGCTACCAGCGGCTGCGGGCAGACCCTGCGCTGATCGATTCAGCGATCGAGGAAGCGGTCCGATGGAGTTCCCCGGTTCAGCACCTCTACCGGATGGCCGCGGCCGACTACACCGTCGGATCGACCACCATTCCTGCCGGATCGCGGGTGCTGCTGCTGTTCGCTGCGGCCAACCGCGACCCGCGAAAGTACCCCGACCCCGACGTGTTCGACATCGGCCGCAACGCAGGCGACCACCTCGGTTTCGGCAGCGGCATTCACCATTGCCTGGGCGCGAAGCTCGCCCGGCTGGAAACTCGTGTGGTGCTTGAAGAATTGCTGCCGCGCGTGCGAAGAATCCATACCCTCGGCCCCGTGGTATGGCACGACAACCCGACTGTGCACGGACCGCGACGTCTTCTACTACATCTGGAGAGGTGACCATGCAACGCTCCACCTGGCCCAGCGTGGCGATCGTCGGTGCCGGCATGTCCGGCCTGTGCATGGGTGAGGCCCTCAA
>NZ_VYIK01000336.1 GCF_008709575.1 Mycobacterium sp. | reverse complement strand
CCCCGCCACCGAGCGGGTGCCAAGACAGTTGTGCGTGCCCCCGGCAGGATTCGAATAGTTCAGCCGCGGGTCTGTGACCAGTGCGTTCAGCGCCGTGACCAGCAACAACCCACCACAGTGGTGTGCCGCCGTGTAGCGCCGTGTAGTGTGTTCTGGCACGTGTTTGGCACGCACAGCAGCCTTTGGGAGGATCCGCATCATGCCGCGACGTCGCCGCTTCGGGAACATCCGCCGACTGCCCAGCGGGCGCTGGCAAGTCCGCTACCTCGACCCGCGAACAGGGTTGCAGGCGAAAGCGCCGCGCACTTTCGAAACCCGCGGCCACGCCGAGGCTTGGCTAGCGGACCGGTCGAGGGAAGTCGACCGTGACGTGTGGAACCCCGCAGCAGCCACCAAAGACGCGAAACCCGTTGTCCTGTTCGGGGATTACGCCCAGCGGTGGCTCGACACCCGCACCGTGGCCGGGCACCCGCTGCGGCCCCGCACCAAACGCCTCTACCAAGGCCTGCTCACCAACCATCTGCTGCCGGCGTTCAGCAACACACCGCTAGCGGGGATCGCGGCCGCCGATGTGCGCGACTGGCACGCCGGTCTTTGCCTCGACGCCCCAACGTGCCGTGCGCATTGCTACGCGCTGCTGCGCGCCATCTTGAACACCGCGGTGGCCGATGAGTTGATCGACGCTAATCCGTGCCGTGTGCGC
>NZ_VYIK01000335.1 GCF_008709575.1 Mycobacterium sp. | reverse complement strand
CCCGCGGCGCCCCGAAGTGCGCCGACCATAGGCAGGCGCGGGGTCAGGCTGCTGCCTGCGATCGGCAGGGACAGCGGGCCAACGCAGCGCGAGCGGGTGGTACGGCGTTTCGGCCGCATGTGCTGGCTGCGCGCGTGCGGTGTTTCTCGTCGAGCCCCCTGTCAGGATCGAACTGACGACCGCTCGCTTGCCAGGCGACTCAGCAACCGTGCGCCGGTGTTCGCCGGTGTTCGGCTCGGGCCAAAAAAAGGGGCGTTGAGCTGCAGCTAACCGTCCGGTTGTGTTCGCCGCTGTCCGTGGCCGTTGGCACCGAGTTGACCGCGAGTCGTGACAACGACGTGACAACGAGGGAATCGCGCCAGCAAAGTTCGCTCACAGCGAGCGAGAATAGATTATGACCGACCACGACCAGCCCAGCCGCCAGCCGCTGTTTTTGGTGTCCACCGAGGGCAAGACCGAGGACGAGATAGCCGAGGAGATCATGGCGCAGGTGCGTGCATACCGCGCTGCCCACGGCATCCCCGAGCCCGCGGAACCCGACGGTAACGGCGCGGACCGTGACGGCGAAGAATCGACGTGACCACCGATCTGGCTGGTCCGAAGAGCCCGAGCCGGGTCCGCCGCGCTGGCCACCGGTGCAGTGTTTTCCGTCGAGCCCCCTGTCAGGATCGAACTGACGACCGCTCGCTTACAAGGCGAGTGC
>NZ_VYIK01000334.1 GCF_008709575.1 Mycobacterium sp. | reverse complement strand
CTCTCGAATCACCCGAGAAGCCTGCCAGCATTGGGTAATTTTCCAAGCCCATCTCAGCGGCGAAGTCAGACGCAAACCACAGGGTGCCTGCCGAGATTCGTGACGAGGTCCGCGTTGAGGTGGACGTTGCTGAGCGTCATCTGACGATCGTGGAGTGCCGCCGATCGTGGCGAGCAGATGCGGGCGCGGAGTGGATCCGGTTTCCGATCGCTGGGCTGCGCTACACGAAGACCACGGGCATGTGGTCGTTGTATTGGCGTGATCGCAACTTGCGTTTCCATGCCTATGATTTGGTGTCGCCCACTGCCGGTGTTGAGGAATTACTCGTTGAGCTCGATCGCGATCCCACTGCGATCTTTTGGGGCTGATCAACCATGCGGCTTATGCGGTCCTGCCCGTGACGACGGCGTCGGTGATCAGGTCGGCGGGTCGGGCCCAGCCGAGGGTTTTGCGGGGCCGGTCGTTGAGTTCGTCGGTGACGCGTTGCAGTTGCCCGGGTGAGATGTGGGCCAGGTCAGAGCCTTTGGGAAAGTAGTCGCGCAGCAAGCCGTTGGTGTTCTCGTTGGAACCTCGCTGCCACGGCGAGTGCGCGTCACAGAAGAACACGCGTGTGCCGATGCGGGCGGTGATCTGTTGGTGCAGCGCAAGTTCTTTGCCCTGATCCCAGGTCAGCGTCCGCCGAAGATGGGCGCGAAGAGCGCCCA
>NZ_VYIK01000333.1 GCF_008709575.1 Mycobacterium sp. | reverse complement strand
ACCGTGCCAGCCGTTCCACGACCCCGATAATCGGTGCGTTCGGTACAGTACCGGTGCAGGGTCCGCTGCGGAACCATAATGCCTTGACGTGCCAGCAGGTCACCGATCTTGACTACCGTCAGCCCCTTTTCGACCCACTTGACGATCTGATCATGGTTGGCACACAACAACTCCCACATCGCACCGTGGCCATCTGGCCGGCCCGGCCGCACCGCCTCGATCACCGCCCCGATCAGCTCGTCGGTGAGCTGCTCCAGATCACCGTCGCGGTCCAGCCCCGCCAACACCGCCGCGTTCGTATAATCGCGCGCGGTCTTGCGGTCCACCCCGACCATGACAGCCACCCGGCGCAAGCCGGCCCCCGACATCCACACCCGCAACAGCTCGCGTACCTCGATCACCGAAACCTCCCGAAACATTCAGCGGACCTCCTTCACATCGATCCACATGAAGCGATCCGACTCAGTGATCGAGCGACCCCGGCGACGACACGCCGGTGGTCCCATCACTGGCAAACGAGTGGCCCAATGAGACTGGCTAAACCATGGTCAAAGCGGCCCCATCACGGTGGCGGTCGACACCCCGGCCGACGAACTGTTCGGCGCTAGCCCCGTTTTCCGCACTGATCGAGCGTAGGGCCTGATTTGCGGGCGAGCTTCGGTGCTTGGGTGTGTGCGGTAATCCATTGTGGTGGTTGATATTTG
>NZ_VYIK01000332.1 GCF_008709575.1 Mycobacterium sp. | reverse complement strand
GTCGAAGGTGGCCGACCACGTCGCGGCCTGAGGTCTCCGCTTAACCTCTGGTGCACCGGCCGGCCTACCTGCCGGACTTGGGCGCGCGGCTCGTGATGTGGCTGAGCAAATCTCGCACGGCGCCGGCGGGCGGGGTTCGGCCCCCGGCCCAGATAGCCCGAAGCTGGCGGCGGAGGTTCAACTCGGGGACGGCGATGGCGCGCAGCCGACCGACCGCCAAGTCGTCGGCTACCGCCAGCCGGCTCATCACCGCCGGTCCCGCGCCGGCCAGGACGGCGGCACGCATAGCGGCAGCCGAAGACAACTCGAGCACCGGCGGCGCCTGGACCATGTCATCGCCCAGTGCATCTTTGAGGGCCGCGGTAAGAGAATCGCGTATGCCCGAGTGAGGCTCGCGGGTCACCAGGGGCGTTTGCGCGAGTTCGGCAGCGCTGACGCCCGCGGACCTTCGGGCCCACTTGTGGTCTGGCGGCACGACGATCACCAGCTCGTCGCGGACCGCGGCGATGGCACGCTCGCTGTTGGTCGCAGTCAGAATGACTTCGGGGACGCCGTCGGGTCTGGTGGTTTGCAGGGAGACCAGCCAGTTGGGCATGAGTTGTTCGGCGACCGTTTGGCTGGCCACCACCTTGATCCGCTGGCGGCTTTCGGCTCGCAGCGAACCCAGGCCCGCGTCGACCTCGTGGGCGACTTCGATCAGGCGGAC
>NZ_VYIK01000331.1 GCF_008709575.1 Mycobacterium sp. | reverse complement strand
CCACCATCAGCTGGGAAACCCTCAACGAAGGCTCGGGCAGCAGTACCTGCGCGCGGCCCTACGAACAAAGCGACGGGCGGGAATACTTTTTCCCCCACACGGTCGCTGTTCGTGTGCCAATGTCTGAGCAGGACTGGGCCAAAATTCAGGAGGCCGCCAAACGGGCGGCGGCCAAACTGGAGGCCACCGAGGTCCAGGTCATGCAAAACGGGCCGGCAAACCACGATGTGGGCTTTTACGGCCCGGCCGGGCTGTTCATCAAGGTCAGCTACGGCGGCAACCTGGTGGTCACTAGCTCCACCGGCTGCCGGCTACCCCGCGACCAGAAATAGCGCCACGGCGGACCCAAAATTGCCACACACCCGGCGGCGATTTACCGCAGAGAATGATCAGTCCATGGGTGGACTTACCGAGTTGCGGGAAACCGTTTCGGCGTGTGATCGTGGACGTCTGCGAAGCGAACGTCGCGGCACCCGCGAGCGCGCGACCGTCGTCGCCATGGCGCCCGGCTTGGTCCCACCGGGTTTACCCCCGACCCCACGTCATGCTCGATCACGACGTCCGCTTCTATGGTCCCACCGGAATATCCATCGGCGTCGGTTACCGGGGCAACCTGGTGGTCTCCGGTTCCACCGGCTGCCGGTTACCGCGGGAGAGAAAATAGCGTTGCCGCCATGCCGTGCTGTGCCGTGGTGTAAACGGCGTG
>NZ_VYIK01000330.1 GCF_008709575.1 Mycobacterium sp. | reverse complement strand
CGACCGCGGCGTGTCTGCACTGGGGAGCGATGTGGGGTCCCGCGTCCCGTGCCGACTACGTCGACCCGCTCGGGCTGCTGAGGTCGACCCCGGTGCGGCTCAAGCCGCTGGACAGCGGGCGGATGGATTAGGCCGGCCTTGGTGGCACGTCGCGAGCCCATCCCCAAAACCAATGTTGAGCGATGCGCGTGGCGACTGGACCGGGCCGAAGGTCGAGCGAACACACCGTGTCCGTCGGTTCTAGCGGCTTGAACCTCCGGGGGCGTTCGGTGTGATTGTGATGCCTGGCTGGCCAACGAGTCGGTAAGACAGGCGCTGCGACTCAGCGCCGTCGACGCTGATTACGAACGAGTACTGCCCGAGCTTCTCCAGCGGCAGGGCTGGCACATTAACCGCCAACGCAACTGTCTGACTTTCGCCGACTTCAAGTTGAGGCGGGCGGCCAACATTAAAGCGGATCTCGGCGCTGAACGGCTGGCGATCAGTTGGGCTCGCCTGCACTTCGACTGGATGACCGTCCGCGTCCTCCAGAGTGATGCGAACGCTGTGTTCCCTGATTCGTCTGTGTCCACGGGACTTCAACAATCATTCCCACCGCGAGAGACACGGGCCAGGGCCCCGGTTGGCCAGCCGGAATGAATACACGATCGATGCCTCCGCCCGAGAGGTAGAGCAAGTTGTTCTGCGCTTCCGCGTGGTTGCACAGCAG
>NZ_VYIK01000032.1 GCF_008709575.1 Mycobacterium sp. | reverse complement strand
GTCAAGGTCGCCGGGCGGTCATCCGCGCCCAATCACCACCGCATCTTCGCGTCAGGCACGTCGAACCATTGATCTGACGAGGTGGGAGTTGTAGCTTTAGCTGCGAAGCAGGCCCGGACGTGACTGATCCACAGTGCCGGTATACGGGGTGAGAAAACCGGCCGCGCAGATTACGACGCAACCCCGTTGTCCTCCGGGCCTGCCCTTATGCGCGGGGTCTATGGACGAGCCGACCGGCTTCGCCCAGACCGTTCAGGGACACGGCACGATCACCTGCCGGCAATGCACGCCCCACTTCGGCCCCGCGGGTTGACAACGAATCTGAATGCAGGTGCCTTCCTTCGGCCCGGCGTAATAATTGTCGCTCCACCGCTCACCGTAATGCCTGCCGGTGACGAACCCGGCGACGAAGATGACCGCGATGACCAGGACGACCACCAAGAAACCGGCGCCAAACACCATCCCGCGGGTCAAGTGATGGACCAGTCGCTGCGACGACGGATCGGCCGACGCGGCGCTGGTGCTCGAGGCCGGGCCGGATTGCGGCGGGTGGGCCGAAATTTCGTTATTCACGACGCTGATGCTGCACCGCAAACGGCGTCCGGCCAATGGGCCAAGGTCAGTGGTGCTAGGGGCTAAAGTCAGCGCTGTCGCAACCTTGCCGCCGCCCACAACCGCTTCAGATGGCGTCCGGGTCGACCGCGAATGCCTCGGCGGCCTCTCGGGCGAGCGCGACGGCGCTGCGGGCCCACTCCGCCGTCGCACCGGCCAGGCCACACGCCGGTGTGACGCCGACGCGGTCACGCACCGCCGGCCGGGCGAAGCCGAGCCGGTCGATCACCGCGACCACGGCGCCGGCGACCTGCTCCACCGGCGGGCGCTGCGGCGGGGCGGTCGCGGAAACCGCGCCCAGCACGATCGTCCGGCTCGAGTCCAGAAACTCCGCGATACCGTCCAGATCGGCGGCGTGCAGCGTCGCAACGTCCACCGAGACCGCGTGGACCGTGCTGCGCTGCAGCACGGTCCACGGCAGTTCGGCCGCGCAGCTGTGCACCAGCACGTCGGTGCCGGCGGCGGTTACGCATCCGTCGAGCAGCGTGACGGCCAGCTCCTCGTCGATCGGGGCCACCGGGCTCAGCGCGGTCACCCCGCTCAGCCGCCCGGCCAGCGCCGCCGGCAGGGACGGCTCGTCGAACTGCACGACGACCGGGGTGTCGAGTCGGCGCGCCACCGTGGCGCGGTGCGCGGCGACGCCCTCGGCCAGCGACGCGCAAAGGTCGCGCACCGCCCCGGCGTCGGCGATGGCCCGGTGACCGTTGGCCAACTCCAACTCGGCGACCAGCGTGATGGGCCCGGGTGCCTGCACCTTGACCGGGTGCCCACTGCCGCGCAGACCCGCGTTCTCCCAGGCCTCCTCCAACGCGTCGAGGTCTTCGTCGAGCAGGCTGACCGCGCGGCGGGTCACCGCGCCCGGCCGGGCCGCGACGCGATAGCCGCGCGGCACCGTGTCGATGGCCACGTCGACCAGCAGCGCCCCGGCACGGCCCACCGTGTCGGCGCCCACCCCGCGGCCGGGTAGCTCGACGATGTGGGCCAGTGCGCCGGCCAGTTCGCCGACCACCACCGCGGCTGCCTGGCGTGCATCGGTACCCGGCCACGCGCCGGTGCCGCTGCCGGTTGCGAAAGCACTCACCGGCCAACCGTATTCGAACCGGCGGGGAAAGCCCGAAATCAGGGGCCGCCGGCGCGGTTAGGCTCGGGTCCGGAAAGGATCGTGCTGATGACGTCGCGGCTGCTGCTGGTCAGTGGGGCGGCGCTGCTCGCCGCGGCGTGTACCCGAGTGGTGGACGGCGCCGCACTGCCGGCTCCGGGTGAGCCTGCTCTCGAGGTCGACCGGGTGCTGCTGGACCAGTCCCGGATGCGGGCCATCACCGGCGCCGACGAGCACTTGACCATCATCCCGACCATGGACACCACATCCCCTGTCGACGTGGATGCGCTGGCCGAGACGGTGCCGGTGGCGTGTCGGTTCGTCTACGCCGAGACCGCCACCTTCGGGCCCGATGTCGAATCGTTCCACAAGACCACCTTCCAGTATCCGCCCCGCGGCGCCCTGATCTCCGAGGGCGCCGCGGCGTATCACGATGCCCCGACGGCCCAGCGCGCCCTCGACGTTTTGGTGACCACTGTCGAGAGCTGCGCGAGGACGCCGAACGGCGGGCTGCTCGTCGGCGACTGGCATGCCGATGCGCACTCGCTGCACACCCGTTCCGGTGACTGCGGGCGCGACTACCGGGTCAAGTCGGCGGTGTTGCTGGAGGTCACGTTCTGCGGCTTTCCGCAGTCGGTGTCTGAGATCGCGCTGACCAACGTCGCCGCCAACGTGCCCGGCTAGCACCGGATCACGCCGTGGCGGCGATGGTGGCGCTGCCGATCACCTCGTCGCCGTGGGGATCGGGCCGATACAGTGCCAGCGTCTGGCCGGGCGCCACACCCCGTAGCGGGGTGCGCAACCGCACCACCAGCTCGTCGGCGGCCAATTCCGCGACCGCCTCGACGGCCTCGCCGTGCGCGCGCACCTGCACCGCGCATTCGACGGGGCCGGGCGGCGCCGCTCCGGCGGTGAAGACCGGGTTGCGCCCGGTCAGCGTGCGCACCTGCAGATCGGCCGCCGAGCCGACCCGCACGGTGCCCCGCTCGGCGTCGATCGCGGTGACATACCGCGGCCGGCCGTCGCGCCCCGGGCCGGCGATGCCGAGCCCCTTGCGCTGGCCGATCGTGAAGCCGTGCACCCCGTTGTGGGCGGCGAGCACCGTGCCGTGCCGGTCGACCACTGCGCCGCGGCGCACCCCGATGCGCTCCCCCAGGAAGGCCCGGGTGTCCCCGGACGGGATGAAACAGATGTCGTGGCTGTCCGGCTTCTCGGCCACCGCGAGGCCGCGGCGGGCCGCCTCGGCCCGGATCTGCGGCTTGGGGGTGTCTCCGACCGGAAAAGCCGCATGCCGCAACTGCTCGGCGGTCAGCACCGCCAGCACATAGGACTGGTCCTTGCCCCGGTCGACGGCGCGGCGCAGTCGCCCGCCCGCGAGCCGCGCGTAGTGGCCGGTGGCTACCGTGTCGAAACCCAGTGCCAGCGCGCGCGCCGCCAACGCGGAGAACTTGATTCGCTCGTTGCACCGCACACAGGGGTTGGGGGTTTCGCCCCGTGCGTAGGACGACACGAAGTCGTCGATGACGTCGGCTTTGAACTTCTCGGCGAAATCCCAGACATAGAAGGGAATTCCGAGCACGTCGGCCACCCGGCGGGCGTCGTTGGCGTCTTCTTTGGAGCAGCAGCCCCGCGATCCGGAGCGCAGCGTGCCGGGGGCAGGCGAGAGCGCCAGGTGCACGCCGACGACGTCGTGCCCGGCGTCGACCATCCGGGCGGCGGCCACCGACGAATCGACACCGCCGCTCATCGCGGCCAGCACCTTCATCGCGGCGGCCCCGCCGCGGCCAGTGCGGCCTGCCGGGCCCGGGCCACCGCCGCCGGCAGCACCTGCAGTGCGGCGTCGACGTCGGCGTCGACGCTGGTGTGTCCCAGCGACAGTCGCAGCGATCCGCGGGCGCTGGCCACGTCGGAGCCCATCGCGAGCAGCACATGCGACGGCTGCGCTATCCCGGCCGTGCAGGCAGATCCCGTCGAACATTCGATTCCGTTGGCGTCCAACAACATCAGCAGCGCATCGCCTTCGCAGCCGTCGAAAGTGAAGTGGGCGTTGCCGGGTAGCCTGGACTCGCGCGGGCCGTTGAGGTGGGCGTCGTCGACCCCGGCCAGCACGCCGTCGATCAGCCGGTCACGCAGCGCGCGCAGCCGCGCGCTGTTGGCCGCCAGTCCGTCGACCGCGATCTGCACCGCGGCCGCCATCCCTACCGCGCCCGCGACATCGGCTGTGCCGGAACGGACATCGCGCTCCTGTCCGCCGCCGTGCGACAGCGGGACACAGGGGACGTCGCGCCGCAGCAGCAACGCGCCGGTTCCCGGTGGACCGCCGAATTTGTGCGCGGCCACACTCATCGCCGACAGCGTGCTGGCGGCGAAATCGACTGGCAGCGCACCGACCGCCTGAATGGCGTCGCTATGCATGGGAACGTCGAATTCAGCTGCGACCGAAGCAAGCTCGATAATCGGCATGATCGTGCCGACCTCATTGTTCGCCCACATCACCGACACCAGTGCGACGTCGTCGTGCTGCTCTAAAACGTCGCGCAGCGCGGCCGGTGACACCGACCCGTCGGCGGCGGTCGGCAACCAGGTCACTTCGGCGCCGTCGTGCCCGGCGAGCCAGTTGATCGCATCCAGGACGGCGTGGTGTTCGACGGCGGTGCTGACGATGCGCCGACGGTCGGGCTGCGCGTCGCGACGAGCCCAGTAGATGCCCTTGACGGCGAGGTTGTCGCTCTCGGTGCCGCCCGCGGTGAAGATCACCTCGGAGGGACGGGCGCCGAGCTTGTCGGCGATCAGCTCGCGCGACTCCTCCATCCGGCGCCGCGCCGCCCGGCCGGCGGTGTGCAGCGAGGAGGCGTTACCGACGCTACTCAACGCAGTCGTCATCGCCTCGATGGCGGCGGGGTGCATCGGGGTGGTGGCGGCGTGGTCGAGGTACACCATGACCCGCCCAGGATACCGGCGCCTGCCCACGACGACGCCGCTGGTGGCCGGCGCCCGCGCGGACCACGCCGCGACAGCGCCGGGCCAGCTCACGGCGGTCGGAGTCGGGCAGCTGCAGCGGTTCGACGTCGATCCGCGCTTCGGTGAACGGCGCGGTCAGCACTCGCCGGATCGAGCACAACAACGTCTCGTCGCCGACGTAGGCCGGGACTGTCGAGACCCGCCCGTCCCGGTGGTGATAGTGCAGCCGCAGCGGCTGCACCGGCCGGCCGGCGTCGATGGCGGCCTGGAACATCGCCGGGTAAAACCGCCCCCCGGCCAGACCGCACCAGGTGGTGCCCTCCGGGAACGCCACCACGGTATGACCGGCGCGCAGCTTCTCGGCGACGGTGTCGACCACGGCGGGCAGTCCCCGCAGGCTGGCCCGATCGATGGGGATAGCCGTGACGATCCGGGCCAACACCCGGATGGCGAGGCTGCCGGCCATGTCGGCGCGGGCGACAAAAGACAGCGGCCGACATCGCCACCGGCCGGCCGGAACCAGCGCCCCGACCGTGAGCACGTCCAGCCAGGACACGTGGTCGCTGACCACCAAAACGCCGGGGAGGTTGCGAATCGGCGTGCCCGACAGCCTGATCCGCACTCCAACGCAGCGCAGCAACAGTCGGCAATAAACACGCTGTGCAACCGGGCGGCCGGGGAACGGTAGCGCGAGAACCGGCAACGCCGTCGCCAGCATCACCACCATTGTGGCCCGCAGCACCACCCGCAGCGCCGCGACCTCCCGCCGTGCCGTCGGCGGAGCGCCCTCGGCGATACATCCCGCATCGCAGGGCGTTTGCGGCAACCAGGGGTGCGCGGCGGTCACGGCAGTCGATCAGGCTACTCTGCCGGCCGCTTCGGCAGCCGCCGACACCGAACGGAGCCGCCGCAGATAACGCGTGTCGGCCCGCCGCTTGTCCAGCATCGCGGGAAAGTCGGCCACCCCGAACGCGGGATCGTGGGCAGGCTCACCGCAAATCCGTGCACCCAACCGCAGGTAGCCACGCATCAGCGGGGGAATCACCGGCCGTGCCGGCGCCGGGATGTCATCGAGCGGTCGTCCGTCGATGACCACCGGCCGGTACGGACGCACCCGGTAGCACGGCTCGGCAGCGTGGCGGCGCAGCACGACGTCGCGCACCCCGCGGACCTGGCTGCCCGGCGCCTCGCCGTCGCCGCCGATGGGGACCGACACGCAGCCGGTGACGTAGTCGTAGCCCCGGCGGTCCAGGTAGGCCAGGATGCCCGCCCACATCAACAGAACGACGGCGCCGTTGCGATGGTCGGCGCGCACTACCGCCCGGCCCATCTCCACCAGAGACGGCCGCAGCGGGTCGAGACCGGAGATGTCGAATTCGGTCGCGGTGTAAAGTCCGCCGGCCGCTGCGGCACCGGCCGGCGCCAACATCCGGTAACAACCGACCAGCTCGCCGGAGTTGTCCTCGCGCACCAGCAGATGGTCGCAGTGCTCGTCGAACCGGTCGGCGTCGAGGCCGCCGGGTGGTCCGCTGATCGCGAAGCCCGGTTCGCTGCTGAACACCTCGAAGCGCAGCCGCTGAGCGGCTTCGATCAGTGCGGGAGCGTTCGACAGCAGCAGCGAATAGCGCGGCTCGGCTCGCGAGCGGGTCACCGGGGCAGCCTGGCCGGCGGGGATGAGGACCGATGCGGAGGTCATAGCCCTACCGTTGCGCGAGTGGTCGGCGAATTGGCATCGGGGCTGTGACGTGTCCGTGCACGCCAGGTGACGAAATGGCGCACCGGGTGCGACAGGGGTCACACCCGGCCCGGGCATTGCTTAGTTTTGAAAACCGGTCCAGTATTCTGCCATGACCTATCAGGACCGGCCCGGCGCCCAGGCTCGCAGCAGGCGCCCCACGAAGCGTCAGCGGACCCGGGCGGCGATTCTCGACGCCGCGCTGGCCGAGGCCAGCGAGCGTGGCCTGCATCGGGCGTCGGTGCTGGGCATCGCTGCGCGGGCCAACACCGCGGTGGGCAGCCTGCACTACCACTTCGGTTCCCGCGCCGAGTTGCTGCGCGCGATGATGCGCAAGCTGATGGCGGACTTTTCGGCCAGGCTGGCGGCCCTGCAGCGCCAACGTCCCGGACCGACCGCGGACTTCTTCGAGCGTCTTCGCACCGAATTGCTGGCCTACGTCGACTATGTGCGCAGCAATCCGGCGCACATCCGGCTCGTCGACGAGATCAGGTTTTGCGAGCCCGAGCTGTACCGCCAGGGCATCGCGACGTAGGAGGACATCGTCGACGCCTACCTGGATCTGGTGCACCACGGCCTGGGAACAACGCGGAGCGACGACCATGGCTGACGGCGTGACCTTTGATCCCGATGCGCTGCGCGCCAAATACGCCCGAGAACGTCAGCGCCGGCTGCGCCCGGACGGGATCAACCAGTATGTGCAGATCGCCGGGGCGTTCGCCCGATTCGGGGAAGACCCTTGGGCCGATCCCGGTTTTTCCCGCGATCCGGTCACCGACGCGGTCGACGTCGCGGTCGTGGGCGCCGGTTTCGGGGGGCTGCTCATCGGCGCCCGATGCAAAGAGCTCGGGGTCGACGAAGTACGGCTGATCGACAAGGCCGCCGACGTCGGCGGCACCTGGTATTGGAACCGCTACCCCGGAATTGCCTGCGACGTCGAATCCTACGTCTATATGCCGCTACTCGAAGAGCTCGGCTACCTGCCGACCGAAAAGTACGCCACGGGTGCGGAAATCTTCGCGCACTGCCGCCGCATCGCCGAGCATTACGATCTCTACCGGAATGCGCTCCTGCAGACGGAGGTACACGAAATCCGCTGGGATTCGGACGACTCTCGGTGGATGATCTCCACCAACCGCCGAGACGCGATCCGCACCCGGTTCGTGGCCCTGGCCAACGGGTATCTGCAGAAGCCGAAACTGCCGGGGATTCCAGGTATTACAACCTTCGAGGGCCATGCGTTCCATACCAGCCGATGGGATTACGACTACACCGGCGAGGATCTCGCCCGGCTGGCCGACAAACGGGTAGGCATCATCGGCACCGGTGCGACCGCTATTCAGTGTGTTCCCCGCCTGGCCGAATCGGCGCGCCAGCTGTTCGTGTTCCAGCGCACCCCGTCAACGGTCGACGTGCGCGCCAACCGGCCGACCGACCCGCACTGGGCCGCCACGTTGAAACCGGGCTGGCAGCGGCGCCGCATGGAGAACTTCCAAATCCTAACCGCAGGCGGCAATGCCGACGAAGACCTCGTCGACGACGCCTGGACCAGTCTCACCAAAAAGCTGCCGATCGTGAACAGCGGCGGACCGAATGCGGCGGAACTCGCCGATTTCGCCAAGATGGAGGAGATCCGGGCGCGCGTCGATGCGATCGTGACCGATCGCGCCACGGCCGAGGCGCTCAAGCCCTGGTACGGCTACTTCTGCAAGCGGCCGTGCTTTCACGACGAGTATCTGCAGACATTCAACCGCGACAACGTCACGCTCGTCGACACACACGGCCGCGGCGTCGAGCGGATCAGTGAGCACGGCGTCGTGGTTGACGGCGTCGAATACCGTTTGGATTGCTTGATTTTCGCGACCGGATTCGAGGTCGGCACCGATTATCGTCAGCGCACCGGCTTCGAGGTCATCGGTCGCGACGGACGCACGCTCACCGACAAATGGGCCGACGGTGTGCGCACGTTGCACGGTCTGCACGTCAACGGCTTTCCGAATTTTTTCATCGAAAGTATCGCCCAGTCCGGTTTCACCGTGAACTTCCCTTACCTGATCGACACCCAATCACGCCACGTCGCATGGGTGATTGCCTGGGCATTGCGGCACGGCGCCGCCACGGTGGAAGCAACCCCCGAGGCCGAGGCCGCCTGGGTTGACACCGTCCTGCAGCGCTCGAGTGTCATAGCCGGCCGCCGTGAATCATGCACTCCGGGTTACTACAACCGGGAAGGTCGGGCAGACGCGAAATTGAACCAGGACAGCTTTTTCTTCGGTAGCCCGACCGAATACGCCGACATTCTGCAGGCCTGGCGGGCAGCGGGCGCACTCGAGGGCCTCGAAGTCACGGCCGCTGAGCGCCACGCCCGGCTTCACCAGCCCGTGGATCCTGGTATTCCCTTGAACGGCCCCACGATCCAGCTGGTGATCCAACCGCCGTAGAAACCTCCGGGCTGCGGGATCACCTCTTCGCCGTTCACGGTGCAGCGATCCACAGCTGCCGGCATCACCGCGACGGCACCGGCGATGGGCTCGAAGCCCGGGGCGGGCCGATGGTAGGTCCACGCCGCGCGGGGCGCCACGCGTGCCGCACTGACCAGGTCGTAGTAGCTGGCACGCCCCTTCCATTCACACCAGGATTCTCCCGCGGCGGGACGCAAGACGCCGGCGGCGAAGGCATCCCGGGGCAGGTAGTAGGTCGGCGGGTGACTCGTTTCGAGAATCCGCCAGGCGCGAGACGTCGAGGCTATCCGTTGGCCGCCCAACTCGACCGTGATCGCGCCGCTGAAATTCTCCAACCGCGGCGGGCGGGGATAGTCCCACACCGACTCCTGCCCGGGGGCCGCGGGCTCGGGCGCCGGCGCGGGCAGGTGCGGAATCGCACGCCGATGGCCCGCTCGGTGCGAACCTCTGTCTGCGCGCACCGCTCAGCCTTTGCGGGCCTCGATCGCCTCCGTCAGCTGAGGGGCGACCTTGAAGAGGTCGCCGACCACACCGAAGTCAGAGATTTCGAAGATCGGCGCTTCTTCGTCCTTGTTGACCGCGACGATCGTCTTGGACGTCTGCATCCCCGCCCGGTGCTGGATCGCCCCGGAGATGCCCAGCGCGATGTAGAGCTGAGGCGAGACCGTCTTGCCGGTTTGTCCGACCTGGAACTGGCCCGGGTAGTAGCCCGAGTCCACCGCGGCGCGCGAAGCCCCGACCGCGGCGCCCAATGCGTCGGCCAACTCCTCGACCACATGGAAGTTTTCGGCGCTGCCCACCCCGCGACCGCCCGACACCACGATCCTGGCCTCGGTCAGCTCCGGCCGGTCGCCGGCAACGGCGGGCTGGCGCCCGACGACCTTCGCGGCGTTCTCGGCGGGCGCGGGCACCTCGATGGTGACCTGTTCGCCGGCGCCCTCGACCGGCTCCGCTTCGATCGCCCCGGCCCGCACGGTGATCACCGGGCTATCACCGTTGGCCTGCGACTCGACGGTGAACGCACCACCGAAGATGGAATGCACGGCTTTGCCGCCGGCCTGGACGTCGATCACGTCGTAGAGCAGACCAGACCCGATCCGCGCGGCCAGCCGGCCCGCGATCTCCTCGCCGTCGGCGGTGGCGGCCAGCAGCACCGCTGCCGGTGTGACCGATTCGGCCAGCGCGGCCAACACGTCGACCTGCGGAGTGATCAGGTACTGGTCGACCACGTCGGATTCGGCGACGTAAATCTTGACGGCACCGGCCGCCTTGAGCCCGTCGACCAGCGGCGCGGCCGCACCGGGCGTGCCGACCACGACCGCAGCGGGCTCACCCAGCCGGCGAGCGGCGGTGATCAACTCGCTGGTGACCTTTTTCAGCGCGCCTTCAGTGTGCTCGACGAGCACCAGTACTTCAGCCATGCGTATGTCCCATGTCTTTCGTCGTTAGATGATCTTCTGCGCGACCAGGTATTCGGCGATCTTGATGCCGCCGTCACCCTCGTCGGTGACCTTCTCACCCGCGGTCTTGGGTGGCTTCGGTGTCGACGACAGCACGGTCGACCCGGCGTTGGCCAGTCCCACCTCGTCGTCCTCGACGCCGATCTCGGCCAGGGTCAGCACCGTGACTTCCTTCTTCTTGGCGGCCATGATGCCCTTGAACGACGGGAACCGCGGCTCGTTGATCTTCTCGTTCACGCTGACCACCGCGGGCAATGTCGCCTCGAGGGTGAACACGCCGTCGTCGGTCTCGCGTTCGCCGCTGACCTTTCCATTCTCAACCGAGAGTTTGCGCAAGTGGGTGAGCTGCGGCAGGCCCAGGTACTCGGCGATGATGGCCGGCACCGCCCCGGCGCCGCCGTCGGTGGACTGGTTGCCGGCGATCACCAGCTCGGTGCCCTCGATCGTGCCCAGCGCACGCGCCAGCGCCCATCCGGTCTGGATCGCATCCGAGCCGTGCATCCGGTCGTCTTTGAGGTGCACGGCCTTGTCGGCTCCCATCGAGAGCGCCTTGCGGATCGCCTCGGTGGCCCGCTCCGGACCCGCGGTCAGCACGGTCACCGATCCTTCGATGCCGTCGGCGGTCTCTTTCTCCCGGATCAAGAGCGCTTCCTCGACAGCGCGCTCGTTGATCTCGTCCAGTACGACGTCGGCGGCCTCGCGGTCCAGGGTGAAGTCGCCGTCGGTGAGCTTGCGCTCCGACCAGGTGTCTGGGACCTGCTTGATCAGGACCACGATGTTGGTCATGGGTGTGGTTTGTCCTCCTCGAGGAGGTCATGCAGTCGTCGACTACACGACGCGGATCCAGTTCACGCGGCCGCACGGCGAAGTTACTGAAGGGTAACTTTGTGCGGTTCTTCCCCCACCATAGCGGGTCGTGCCGGAGCGATCGGCAGGCTCCTCCTGCCGCGTGCAGGGGGTGAACCGTTCGATATCGCGGCGCTTCGGGCTAGCCTGCCTATCTAATGAGCGCATCGATGCCTGCGAACACGCCGTCGCCCAACCTGCCCGAGGCGCCGGCCGTGTTGGCACTGACCGGCGAACGGACCATCCCGGGCCACGACGTCGAGAACTACTGGTTTCGCCGCCACGAGGTGGTCTACCAACGGTTGGCACCGCGCTGCGCGGGCCGGGATGTGCTCGATGCGGGCTGTGGGGAAGGCTACGGAGCCGACATGATCGCCGGGGTTGCGCGCCGGGTGACAGCCCTGGACTACGACGAGTCCGCGGTTGCCCATGTGCGGGTCCGCTATCCCCGGGTGCAGGCGGTGCACGCCAACCTCGCCGACTTGCCGCTGCCCGACGCGTCGGTGGACGTCGTGGTCAACTTCCAGGTCATCGAGCATCTCTGGGACCAGCCCGGATTCGTCGCCGAGTGCCTGCGGGTGTTACGGCCGGCGGGGCTGTTGATGGTGTCCACGCCCAACCGGATCACGTTCTCCCCCGGCCGCGACACCTCGCTCAACCCGTTCCATACCCGCGAGCTCAACGCCGACGAACTCACCGGGCTGCTGCTGGACGCCGGCTTCGCCACGGTGTCGCTGAGCGGGGTGTTCCACGGGGCCCGGTTGCAGGAAATGGATGCCCGCCACGGCGGGTCGATCGTCGATGCGCAAGTCGCGAGGGCGGTGGCCGACGCCCCGTGGCCGGCGGAGCTGCTGGCCGACGTCACCGCGGTCACCACGGCCGACTTCGACCTCGTCGACGCGGATGCGCGCGACATCAATGCCAGTCTGGATTTGGTCGCGATCGCGTGGCGCAGATGACCCGCCCCGATGCCAGCCCGGTACCGGGGCTGTTCACGCTGGTGCTGCACACCCATCTGCCGTGGCTGGCGCACCATGGCCGCTGGCCGGTCGGCGAAGAGTGGCTCTACCAGTCATGGGCGGCGGCCTACCTGCCGCTGCTGCGGATGCTGAACACCCTGGCCGGCGAGGACCGGCACCGACTGGTCACCCTCGGGGTGACGCCGGTGGTGACCGCGCAGCTCGACGACCCGTACTGCCTCGACGGCATGCACCACTGGCTGGCCAACTGGCAGCTGCGCGCCGCTGAGGCGTCGACGCTGACACCATTGCGGGCGTTCGGGATTCGCGAGTTGGCCGAAGCGCAGCGAGCCCTCGAGGACTTCGCCACGCTGTGGCGTCACGGGGCCAGTCCGCTGCTGCGCGACTTGGTCGACGCCGGCACCGTCGAGTTGCTCGGCGGTCCGCTGGCCCACCCGTTCCAGCCGTTGCTGAACCCGCGGCTGCGCGAGTTCGCGCTGCGCGAAGGCCTTGCCGATGCGCAGCAACGGTTCGCGCACACGCCTGCCGGCATCTGGGCGCCGGAGTGCGCCTATGCGCCGGGCATGGAACATGACTACGCCGCTGCCGGTGTCGGTCACTTCATGGTCGACGGCCCCGCCCTGCACGGCGATACCGCGCTGGCCCGGCCCGTCGGCACCACCGACGTGCTGGCGTTCGGGCGTGACCTGCATGTCAGCTATCGGGTCTGGGCGCCGAAATCCGGCTATCCCGGGCACGCCGCTTACCGCGACTTCCACACCTACGACCACCGCACCGGCCTCAAACCCGCCCGGGTCACCGGGCGCAACGTGCCCACGGACGCCAAGGCGCCCTACGACCCCGAGCGCGCCGACCATGCGGTCGACAGCCACGTCGAGGACTTCGTCGGCGTGGTCCGTGCTCGGCTGCTGGCCGAAGCCGAGCGCATCGGACGGCCCGCGCACGTGGTGGCGGCCTTCGACACCGAGTTGTTCGGCCACTGGTGGTATGAGGGACCGGTGTGGCTTGAGCGGGTGCTGCGGGCGCTGCCGGAGGCCGGCGTGCGCGTCGGTACGCTATCCGATGCGATCGCCGACGGCTACCTCGGCTCGGCGGTCGAATTGCCGCCCAGTTCTTGGGGTTCCGGCAAGGACTGGCGAGTGTGGGCCGGGGAGGAAGTGGCCGACCTGGTGCAACTCAATGCCGAAGTGGTCGACACCGCGCTCAGCGCCGTCGACAAGGCGCTGACGCAGACCGCGTCGCCGGACGGACCGGTGCTGCGCGATCGGATTGCCGATCAGATCCTGCGCGAGACACTGCTGACGGTGTCCAGCGACTGGCCGTTCATGGTGAGCAAGAATTCCGCGGCCGACTACGCCCGCTACCGGGCGCAGCTGCACGCGCACGCCACCCGGGAGATCGCAGCAGCGCTGGCCTCGGGCCGGCGCGAGGCCGCCCAACGGCTGGCCGACGGTTGGAACCGCGCCGACGGGCTGTTCGGCGCGCTCGACGCACGGAGGCTGCCATGACCCCCCTGTGCCGCGAGCGTGCGTGTCGCCGGCCGACACGCCGACGTGGGCCCGTGTTCGGCGCACGCTCGCGCCGAACCCGGGCCGGTGCGCGATGAAGATCCTGACGGTGTCGTGGGAGTATCCACCGGTGGTGATCGGCGGGCTCGGCCGGCACGTCCACCACCTGTCGACGGCGCTGGCCGCCGCCGGTCACGAGGTGGTCGTGTTGTCCCGGCGCCCGTCGGGAACCGACCCGAGCACCCACCCGTCGTCCGACGAAATCCACGACGGCGTCCGGGTGATCGCCGCCGCACAGGATCCGCACGAGTTCACCTTTGCCGAGGACATGATGGCTTGGACCCTGGCGATGGGCCACGCCATGACCCGCGCCGGTCTGGGCATCTGTTCCGGCGAGACGACATGGCGGCCCGATGTGGTGCACGCGCACGACTGGCTGGTCGCTCATCCAGCCATCGCGCTTGCTGAATTCTACGATGTGCCAATGGTTTCCACGATTCACGCGACAGAGGCCGGTCGGCACTCCGGCTGGGTCTCCGGCCGGCTGAGCCGGCAGGTGCACGCGGTCGAGTCGTGGCTGGTGCGCGAATCCGATTCGCTGATCACCTGCTCGGCATCGATGCGCGACGAGATCACCGAGCTGTTCGGCCCGGGGCTCGCCGAGATCACCGTGATCCGCAACGGAATCGACGCATCGCGCTGGCCGTTCGCACCCCGTCGGCCCCGAACCGGACCGCCCGAACTGCTGTTCGTCGGCCGGCTGGAGTACGAGAAAGGGGTGCACGACCTCATCGCTGCGTTGCCGCGGATCAGACGGACCCATCCGGGTACCACCCTGACCATCGCCGGTGAGGGCACCCAGTACGGCTGGCTGCTCGAACAAGTCCGTAAACACCGCGTGCGCACAGCGACGAGGTTCGTCGGACGCCTCGATCACACCGAGCTGCTGGCCGCGCTGCACCGCGCCGATGCCGCGGTGCTGCCCAGCCACTACGAGCCGTTCGGGCTCGTGGCACTGGAGGCCGCCGCGGCAGGCACGCCGCTGGTCACGTCGAACATCGGTGGTCTGGGCGAGGCGGTCATCAACGACGAGACCGGAATGTCCTTCCCACCGGGAGATGTCGAGCAGCTGGCCCGGGCGGTGCGCGCCGTGCTCGACGATCCCGCCGCTGCGCAGCGCCGCGCTCGGGCCGCGCGGGATCGGCTCACGTCCGACTTCGACTGGGGCACCGTGGCCGAGGAGACCGCGCAGGTGTACCTGGCGGCAAAACGTCGCGAGCGTCAGCCGCTGCCCCGACTGCCCATCGTCGAACACGCACTGCCGGACCGGTAGGCGCACGGCCACCGGTAACGTCGGGCCATGGGTTTGATCTATTCGAGCGTGGTCGACGCGCCGCTGCACGAGGTCTTCGCCTGGCACGCGCGGCCCGGCGCGTTCCTGCGGCTCGCGCCGCCGTGGCAGCCGGTGCGCGTGCTCGCCGAGGCCGACTCACTGCGCGACGGGCGCGCGGTGCTGATGCTGCCCGGGGGCTTGCGCTGGGTAGCCCAGCACGAAGCCGAATCCTACGACCCGCCAAGGCGTTTCGTGGATACGATTGGCGGCGACGGATTGGCCGCGCTGCCGGCGCGGCTGGCGGTGCGCTGGCGGCACACGCACGACTTCGAAGCCGTGGACGGTGGCCGCACCCGGGTGGTCGACCGAGTTGAGACGCCGGTGCCGGCGACGGCGTTGCGCCCGATGTTCGTCTACCGACACCGCCAGTTGGCCGATGACCTGCGTGCCCACCGGCAGGCGGCCGAGCACGGGCTGCGTGCCATGACCGTCGCACTCACCGGTTCGTCGGGGCTCATCGGGTCGGCGTTGACCGCGTTCCTGCGCACGGGCGGACATCGGGTCCTTCGGCTGGTGCGCGGAACGCCGGCTAACGCCGACGAGCGACAGTGGAATCCCGGTGCTCCCGATCCGGATCTGTTCAGCGGGGTCGACGCGGTCATTCACCTGGCCGGCGCCTCGATCGCGGGCCGGTTCACCACCGCGCACCGGGACGCGATCCGCGAGAGCCGAATCGGCCCCACCCGTCTGTTGGCCGAACTTCTCGCGCGGCGCTCCGACGGCCCGCGAGTGCTGATCTGCGCGTCGGCGGTCGGCTTCTACGGCCACGACCGGGGCGAAGAAATACTGACCGAGGACAGCGTGCGTGGTGACGGTTTCCTCGCCGATGTGGTGGCCGACTGGGAGGACGCGGCCACCCCGGCCGCGCAGGCCGGCGTGCGGGTCGTTTGGGTCCGCACCGGTATCGTGCAATCACCCCGCGGCGGCACACTTCGCCTGCTGCGACCACTGTTCAGCGCCGGTCTCGGCGGCCGGTTGGCCGACGGCCGGCAATGGCTCCCCTGGATCGGCATCGACGACGTGGTCGACATCTACCACCGCGGGCTGTGGGACACCGCCCTGTCCGGGCCGGTCAACGCGGTCGCTCCGGAGCCGGTCCGCAACGCCGACTACACCCGAACCCTCGCGCGGGTCCTGCGGCGGCCGGCTCTGGTGCCGGTGCCGCGATTGGGGCCGCAGCTACTGCTCGGCGATCAGGGCGCCCGCGAACTTGCCTACGCCAGTCAGCGCGTCATCCCGGCCAGGCTGCAGCGTGCCCAACACCGATTCCGCCATCCCGATCTCGAACTCGCGCTGCGTCACCTTCTGGGTCGGGTTGATACAAGTTCAAATGATTAAATATTAAGAATTTGAATAGAGTGCGGGGTTGTGACTATGCTGGCGACGCATGGAGCCTGATCGGCGCGGCCGGAATCGAGCCGGCCGACGAGACCGTGCTGGCCGCAGCGCGCCACACAAGCTACGGGAACGTGGGCTCGCGTAGCGGCCACGTGGTAGTGGTCGGCGCGGGATTGGCGGGCCTTTCGGCGGCGCTGCACCTGGCCGGTCGCGGCCGCACCGTCACCGTCCTCGAGCGACACGCCTGGCCCGGCGGGCGGGCCGGTCGGCTCGACATCGACGGCTATCGGCTCGACACCGGGCCTACGGTGCTCACGATGCCCGACGTTATCGACGAGACATTCGCCGCGGTCGGTGCCGAGCGGTCCGGCCTGATGGACCTACTTCCCCTGGATCCTGCTTACCGTGCCGTATTCGCCGACGGCAGCACACTGGACGTGCACACTGATCCTGACCGGATGGCCGCGGCGATCGAGGAATTCGCCGGCAGCGTGCAGGCCGCGGGCTACCGACGGCTGCGGGACTGGTTGACCCGGCTGTATCGCGCCGAATTCGACGGGTTCATCGCCAAGAACTTCAGGTCCCCGCTGTCACTGCTCAACGTGGCGCTCGCCCGGCTCGTCGCGATCGGCGGATTCCGCAGATGGGACGCCATGGTGGGGCGCTACATCACCGACCCCCGGTTGCGGCGGGTGTTCACCTTCCAATCGCTGTACGCCGGAGTGGCTCCCCAGCACGCTCTGGCGGTCTACGCGGTGATCGCCTACATGGACACGATCTCGGGGGTGTTCTTCCCGCGCGGGGGGGTGCGGGCGTTGCCCGACGCGCTGGCCGCCGCGGCGGCCGGGGCAGGGGTGGACTTCCACTACGGCTGCACAGTCACCGCGCTCGAGGTCGCCGGCAGCCGCGTCACCGCGGTCTGCACCGACCAGGATCGGCGCATCGCCTGCGACGCGGTGGTGCTGACCACCGAGCTGCCGCAGACCTATCAACTGCTGGGCCGCACACCGCGCCGCCTCCTGCCGCTGCGGGCGGCGCCGTCCGCCGTGGTGGTGCACCTGGGTTGCCGGGCTCTGCCCGCCGGCGCTCATCACACCATCCTGTTCGGCGCGGCATGGCAACAGACCTTCACCGACATCATCGACGACGGGCGCCTCATGCGGGACCCGTCGCTGCTGGTGACCCGGCCCACGGCCAGCGACCCGAGCCTGGCCCCCACCGGGCGAGACCTGCTCTATGTCCTGGCGCCGGCCCCCAACCTGTCGCACGGCACGATCGACTGGCACAGCACCGGGGAAAGCTACGCCGAATCGCTCATCGACACCGTGCAGCAGCGGCTGCTACCCGGGCTGCGCGAGGATGCGCACCTGCTCCACGTCGTCAACCCCGCCGACTGGCAACGCCAGGGAATGTTGTCCGGTACCCCGTTTTCGCTGGCCCACACCTTCGCCCAAACGGGGCCGTTCCGCCCCGCGAACGTCGTGCGCGGCATCGACAACGCGGTGCTCGCCGGATCCTCCACCGTGCCCGGGGTGGGCGTTCCGACCGCGCTCATCTCCGGCCGGCTGGCCGCCGACCGCATCACCGGCCAGGTCGCGCGCCACGTTAACCTGAAACCCGGCCTACCGTGATCCGCAACGAGTTGGATGCCGCCGGAATCGACGACCCCGGCCTTCGCGACGCCTACCGGCGCTGTCGCGCAATCAACGCCGCCCACGGCCGCACGTTCTTTTTGGCCACCCGGCTGCTGGCCCCGGACCAACGTCCGGCCGTGCACGCGCTCTACGGCTTCGCCCGCTACGCCGACGACATCCTCGACAAGTTCGACCCGAACCTGGACACCGTGGCCCGGGCAGAACGACTCCGGCAGCTCTCGGACAGCTTCTTCGCCGAGGGCGACGACCACGACAACCCGGTGCTCACGGCGGTCCGGCACACCGCCCGGCGTTACGGCATCGCACCCGAGCTGTTCGACGACTTCTTGACGTCGATGCGGATGGACCTGACCGTCACCGACTACCCCGACCGCGCCGCCCTCAACCGTTACATGCGCGGCTCAGCGGAAGTCATCGGGCTGCAGATGTTGCCGATCCTGGGCACGGTCTGCGCGATGGACGAGGCTGTGCCCTATGCCGAAGCACTGGGCAGGGCGTTTCAGCTCACCAACTTCGTGCGCGACGTCGACGAGGACCTGATGCGGAACCGGATCTACCTGCCCGCCGACGAATTGGCGGCCTACGGCGTCGACCGGGAGGTGCTGATGTGGTGTCATACCCACCGCCGCGCGGACAACCGCGTGCGCCGGGCCCTGGCGGCCCAGCACGACCTCATCCGCGACGTCTATCGCTTCGCCCGCAACGGCATCACGTTGCTGTCACCGCGCTCCCGGCCGTGCGTGACCACCGCGGCCACGCTGTATTCGGAGATTTTGGACCGCATCGAAGACAGCGACTTCGCGGTCTTCGGCCGTCGCGCTGCCGTCGGCACCCGCCGACGACTGCAGGTCGCCGGCGCCGGACTGATCCGGTCCTGGCGGGCGCGCAGGTCCGGGGCCGACCCCGAGCGCGGTGCGGCGTGAGCGATCACTGGCAATACCTGCTGGTGCTCGCCGCCTGCCTGGCGATCACCGCGCCGCTGGAGCTGTTCGGCGCCGGCGTCTACCGACAGCCGCGCCGCACAGCGAGATCGGTGCTACCGGTCGCCGCGGTGTTTTTGCTGTGGGACGAGCTGGCGATCGCCACACACGTCTGGACATACAACCCGCGCTACCTCACCGGCCTGCAGATCCCGGTTGGGGTGCCGATCGAAGAGGCACTGTTTTTCCTGGTGATCCCGATGTGCGGGCTGCTCACCTACAACGCGGTGACCGCCATCGCAGACCGGGTCGACCGGCGATGAGCGGCCTGGGCTACAGCGCACCGGCCGCGCTGGCGGTCGCGGCCGTGTGCACGCTCGAATTCACCATCTTGCGCACCGGGCTGTTCCGCCGACCCGGCTATTGGCTGTCGATTCTGATCGTGCTCGGTTTCCAGATTCCGGTCGACGGGTGGCTGACCAAACTCAGCGCCCCCGTCGTCTGCTACAACCAGCGCCAGACCAGCGGCGTGCGCCTTTGGCTCGACATCCCCGTCGAGGACTTCCTGTTCGGCTTCGCGCTGGTCACCGCCGTGCTGCTGTTATGGGAGGGCCAGCGTGCAGGCCGGTGACCCCCGCCGTGACGTCGCGGCCGCGTTCGACGCCGGCGCGGGCGCCTACGACCGGCTGGTCGGCTCCAACCCCGCCTACCACGCGAACCTGCGCCGCTCGGCGGCCCGGCTGCGGCTGCCCGACCGGGGCCGGGGCCTGCGCCTGCTCGACGCCGGCTGCGGCACCGGCGCGTCGACGGCGGCGCTGCTCAGCGTCGCCCCCGAGGCCGAGATCGTCGCCGTCGACGCCTCCCGCGCCATGCTCGACGCCGCGCGGGCGAAACACTGGCCGGCATCGGTGCGGTTCGTGCACGCCCGGATCGAAGAGCTCACCGCGCACCGGATCACCGGACCGTTCGACGCGATCCTGGCCGCCTACCTGGTGCGCAACCTGGCCGACCCCGACAGCCAACTGCGCGCCTTCCGCGCGCTGCTGCGGCCCGGCGGGTCGCTGGCAGTACACGAGTATTCGGTGCGCGACTCGACGGTGGCCACGCTGGTGTGGCACGCGGTCTGCTGGTGCATCATCATCCCGGCGGGCTGGTGGCACACGCGGGACACCACGCTGTACCGCTACCTGTGGCGCAGCGTCCTGGCGTTCGACGGTGCCGCGGCGTTCCGGCGCCGGCTGCGCGAGGCCGGGTTCGTCGGCGTGCGCAGCATCACCATGGCGGGCTGGGAGGCCAACGTGGTGCACACCTTCCTCGGGGAGGCGCCGCAGTGACCGATCACCGCCGCCAGACCTATCCGGCGCCGCGCGGGCTGGCCGACGCCGGCGCGCTGTCGACTCGCCCACACGCGGTCGTCGTGGGCGCGGGCATCGCCGGACTGGCTGCCGCGGTGGGCCTGGCCGAACGCGGAGTCGGTGTCGACGTCGTCGAACGCGAGCAGTATCTCGGCGGACGGGTGGGCGGCTGGACCGAGCGTGACGACAACGGCAACGACATCGCGATGAATCGCGGCTTTCATGCGTTCTTTCGCCAGTACTACAACCTGCGTGACCTGCTGCGCCGCGTCGACCCGCAGCTGTCGATGCTGACCGCGGTCGAGGACTATCCGCTCGTCGACGGCGCCGGCCGCCGCGACAGCTTCCGCGGACTGCCGCGCACCCCGCCGTGGAATGCGCTCGCTTTCGCGCTGCGCAGCCCGACTTTCCAGCTGCGCGACCTGGTGCACCTCGATGCGCGGGCCGCCGCACCGCTGGCCGCGGTGTCGGTACCGCAGATCTACGCGCGGCTCGACCACATCGACGCCGAGACCTTCCTGAAAAGCATCAACTTCCCCGACACCGCGCGCCATCTCGCGTTCGAAGTGTTTTCACGCAGCTTTTTCGCCGACCCGGCACAGCTGTCGGCCGCCGAACTGGCCACGATGTTTCACATCTACTTCCTGGGCTCCAGCGAGGGCTTGATCTTCGATGTCCCCACGGCGAATTTCGACGTGAGCATGTGGACGCCGTTACGGGCTTACCTGGCCGGGCGCGGCGTGCGGTTCCGGCTTGGCCTGCAGGTACTGCGCGTCGCCGCCGGTGAAACGAAAGCGTTTCGGGTGCACACTGATTCGGGTGAGCATCTCGACGCCGACGCCGTCGTGCTGGCCACCGACGTGGCCGGCCTGCAACGCGTCGTGGCCGCCTCCGACGGCCTTGGCGACGCGCCGTGGCGCGCCCGCATCCAGCGGCTGCGCACCGCGCCGCCGTTTGCGGTCCAGCGGCTCTGGCTCGACCGACCGGTCGGCTCTGACCGCCCGGCCTTCCTGGGCACCGCGGGGCACAAGCCGCTGGACAACATCAGTGTGCTGGAGCGTTATGAACGCGAAGCAGCCGAATGGGCGGCCCGCCGCGGCGGCTCGGTCGTCGAACTGCACGCCTACGCCCTGCAATCCGAGCCGTCCCGCGAGGCCATGCTGCGGCAGCTGCGTCGGCTGTATCCCGAAACCGCGGCGGCTCACCCGCGCTGCGAGCGCGTCCTGCAGCGCAACGACTGCCCGCTGTTCGAGCCGGGTATGCACGCCCACCGGCCGGGGGTGCGCACGCCCCAGCGCGGGCTGGTGCTCGCCGGTGACGGGATCCGCATTGATGTGCCGGTGGCCTTGATGGAACGAGCGGCCACCACGGGCTGGTCGGCGGCCAATCACTTGTTGAGCCAGTGGGGGCTTGCCGGCCACACCGTGCATACGGTGCCCAACCGGGGTCGCTCAGCGCTGCTGCGGTGGCTGGCCGCCCGAACCGGGCGGCGGCGATGAGCATCACCGATCACCTCCGCCGACGCTGGCCGACAACGTGGCCGCTGCAGATCATCTCGCCGCAATCATGGGCCGGCCAACACCCGACCTATCGCGACGCCGATCCGTCCATCATCAGCGCCGCGCTGCGTCGATCCCAACAACGCCGCACCGGAAACTGGTTCGTGTTCGCCGCGAGCCGCGACATTCGCGCCGATCGACCATACGGCGCCCGCGTCGCCGGGGTCGAGCTCGTCGCCTGGCGCGATCAGGGGTATCGACTGCGCGTGGGTCCGCGCGGTTGTCCGCACCTGGGCGCCGATCTCGCCACCGGGGTCGTGCGCCGCGGGACGTTGATCTGCCGTTGGCACGGCTTGACCTTCGACTCGGACCGGTGCGAGTTCGGCTGGGCGGCGTTGCCCAGCCACGACGACGGCGTGTTGGCCTGGGTCCGCCTCGACCCCGCCGGCGGCGAAGCCCCGTCGGACGGACCGGTCCTCGCCGACCGCCCGGCCGGTGCGACGTTGCACGCCGTCAGCCGCGTGGTCGGTGTCTGCGAGCCGTGCGACATCATCGCCAACCGGCTCGACCCCTGGCACGGCGCCTGGTTTCACCCCTACTCCTTCGCCAGGCTGGAGGTGCTGCAAACCCCGACACAGCGTGACGACCGGTTCCTGGTCGCGGTGACGTTCCGGATGGGTCGGTTGGGGGTTCCCGTCATTGCCGAATTCAGCAGCCCGGAGGCCCGGACCATCGTGATGCGCATCGTCGACGGCGAAGGAACCGGCAGCGTCGTGGAAACCCACGCCACCCCGCTGGGTCCGGGGTCCGATCGCCGTCCGCGTACCGCGGTGATCGAGGCTGTCATCGCGCGCTCGGAGCGTCGGGGATTTCAGCGGGCGTTGCGCGCGAACGCGCTGATCGCTCCGCTGATGCGGTACGGCGCCGCCCGGCTGTGGCGCGATGACCTCGCCTACGCCGAGCGCCGCTATCGGCTGCGCGCCGGAATACCGGGCGAACAGCCATGAGAAAGCGGTACTTCGCGGTCGTGGCGCTCACGGTCGGCGCCCACTTCGCCTACCTGCTGTACCTGCCGAGCGGCGGTTTTCTGGCGCTGCGCTGGCCGCGGACCATTGTGCTGCACGCGGCCGCCGTTGCCTGGGGCGTCGCCGTCGTGGGCCTGCGTCTCCCGTGCCCGCTGACGTCGCTGGAACGGTGGGCACGCGCCCGGGCGCACATGGAGCCGCTACCGGCGGGTGGATTCGTCGAGCGCTACGTGTCCGGTGTCTGCTATCCGGGCGACCGGACCGGTGTTGCGCAAACGCTGGCTTTCCTGGCGGCCGGAGTCTCGTGGGCGGTGCTGGCGCGCAGCCGAGCTACCCGAGCAACCGCTGCTCGATGAGGTCGGCGCCCCGCGCGACGCCTCCCGTCGCGGCGAAACCGGCCGCCACCCGCCGCGCGCCGTCGGTCATGGTCATCGCCGTGCGCACCTTGTCCCGTAGCCGCGCGGCGGTGAGTCTTTTCGCGGGCAGCCGGGTGCCGGCGCGGGCCACCTGCACCCGGCGGGCGACTTCGGCCTGATCGCGGGCGAACGGCACGACGCAGACCGGCACGCCGTGGTCGAGCGCCTTGACCGTGGTGCCCATCCCACCGTGGGTGACGGCGCAGACAGCGCGCTCGAGCACGGCCCCGTGCGGGGCGAACCGGCGCACCGTCGCATTGGCCGGGCGCGGCAGGTTGTCGGGCACTCCGGCCGGGAAGGTCGCAACGACATGGACCGGCTCGTCAGCCAGCCCCTCCAGGGCGGTCCGTGCCAGGATCGCGTCGGCCTGCTTGATCGACGACGTGCTGACCAACACGATGGGCCGCTCGATGGCGGCCAGCCACTGCGGTGCGGACGCGGGTCCCGGTTCGAATACACAGGCGCCGATGAGGTGCACCGTGTCGCCCCAGCCGGGGTGCGGATATTCGAACGGCTCACCGCCGACCGCCAGCAGCAACGGGGCCCGGCGCAAGAATTCGTCGACGGATGCGACCCGGGGCACCCCCAGCTCGGAGCGAATAGCGTTGACGTGCGGCAGTATCCGGCGGTCGAAGAGCTGCGTGACGAACGGGCGCATCGCCGCGTCGCGGATGGCGCCGACGACGCCGGGCAGCGGCCGCAAACCGGGCCCGAACGGCGGCACGCCGCGCGAGCGCAAATACGGGGTGAACGGCGAGAACAGCACCCACGGCAGGTCGCCGGCATCGGCCACCGATATCGCGCCCCAGCAGTTCGCATCGACGATCACCACATCGGGTGCCACGGTGTCGATCGCGGCGCGCAAGTCTTCCACCTCGAGTACCGCCCGGCGGCACAGCACTTCCAGCGACATTGTGAGCACACCCAGGGAGTTACGCGCCAGCCAGTCCTGCCCGACGACGGCCTCGATCCGCGGGTCCACCGGCTCGGCGAGAAAACCGGCCTTACGCATGCTCGCGACGTGGTCGGCCATGGTGCGCAGGTGCACCTGATGGCCGCGCCCGGCCAGCTCGCGCAGCAATGCGCTGACCGGCAACAGATGGCCCAGGGCCGGTGATCCGTAAGCCAGGATTACTGCCACGATCCGATTGTCGTGCTAGCGAATAGCCGACACACCGAGACGACGTAACGCTGCCAGGTCGACGGTGCCGCAGGCGTGCAGACAGACGCGGAGTTCTTCGATCAGCCGGGTCAGCCGGTCGAGCACGGCGCCGGCCGATTCGATGGCTGCGCCCAGCAGCGGCCGCGCGAGCGACACCACGGTCGCACCCAACCCCAGCGCCTTGGCCGCGTCCGTGCCGGTGCGGATACCCCCGGAAGCAACCAGCGGGATGTCGGGTAACGCCGCGCGCACCTCCAGGAGCGCCTGGGCGGTCGGTATGCCCCAGTCGGCCAGGTCCGGGTAGCGCAGCTCGCCGTAGCGCACGAGCTGCTCCACGCGCGACCAGGACGTCCCGCCCGCCCCGGCGACGTCGATGGCGGCCACCGGAAGCTCACCCGGCAGCCGCATCAACTCGGCGACCGCGGCCGCGCCGATGCCGTGGCCGACCTCCTTCAGCAGAATGGGGTAGTCAAGTTCGCCGGCCACCTCCTGCAGCCGGACAAGCGAGCCGGTGAAGTCGGTGTCACCGTCACGCTGGAGCGCCTCCTGCAGCGGATTCGTATGCACCGCAAGGGCATCGGCTCCGATGCGATCGAGGGCCCCGGCAATGTCGGCGACATCGACCTTGCTCAGCTGGGACAGGCCGATATTGCCGAACAACAAGACGTCGGGTGCCACGTCGCGCACGGCGAAGCTGGTGGCGGCCTGCTCGCCCAGCGCGCTGTCCAACATGATGCGCTGCGAGCCGAGCATCATCCCGATGCCCAGCCGCTGCGCGGCGGCGGCCAGGTTCCGGTTGATCGTCGCCGACAGCTCGGCACCGCCGGTCATCGCGCCCACCAGCACCGGGGCCCGCAGGCGTTTGCCCAGGAAAAAGACATGCAGGTCGATGTCGTCGAGGCGGGTTTGGGTGAGCGCGTTGTAGGGCAGCCGGTAGCGTTCCAATCCGGTGCTCACACCGCGGTAGCCGACCTCGTCGCCCAGGCATACCTCGATGTGGCGGCGTTTGCGGACGGTCATCGGGTCCGGATCAGCCGGCATCGCGTCTCCGCCGGCGGTTGATCAGCCAGATGTGAGTGGACAGCGCCGTGGCGAAGGTGCACCAAAGCGGGTAGAGGCCCAGCGGCGCCGCAGCCGCTCCCCGGACGTCGACGGCCCGGCGGGTCAGATCCGCGCTGCTCGCGGCCAGCGCCCCGGCCAACACCGCCGAGGCTCCCAACGCCCGCCGGTTGAAGAACAACCACGACCAGCCGGCGTTGAGAACGAGGTTGAGGCCCAGCGCCGCCAGGTAGGCCCGGCGTTTCGGGGTGTCGCCGCGGTCGTCGAGCTCGTCGATCGTCGACGCCGAGACGGCCGCGATATCGGCGTAGAGCAGCTGCCAGACCACGGGGAACACCACCGCCGGTGGTTGATAGGCCGGCTTGCGCAGCCGGGCATACCAATTCGACCGAACCGCCGGCCGGCTCGCCAGGCTGCCCAGCGCCGCCGTGGCAGCCACCGACGAGCCGGTGGCGATCAAGGTGGAAATACGCACATCTATCCTTTCGTCACAGGTTGGGCTTGACGGGTACGACAACCTCGTTGCGCCGCAACAGCGGAGCGGTCCACGGCGGATCGTAGAACCAGGCTGCCGCGCTGCCGGTCGGTTCCAGGCCCGCATCACGAACAGCGCGCATCAATGCGGCGGTCTGCGCGGCGATCGCCCGCGGGCTGCGGCTGCCGGTGAAGCGGCGCACCGCGACGGTTTCTTCCGGGATGGTCACCAGCGTGACGGCGTCGTCGTCGGGCTCGGGAAGCGATTCCAAAGTCTTGTCGGCCGGCATGAAAAACCTGATCACCCATTGACCCTCGCCGCCGGCGGCCAGTGACACCGGCGCCGTCATCGCGATCTTCTCGCCGCGGCCGCCGACCGGTTGCTGGGCGACCGGAGCCGTCATCGCGATCTTGGCCCGGGTGTGGTTGGCTCCGAAGATGTAGCGGGCCAGGCGGCGGAATCCGACGGTGCGCGCCGTCTCCTCGCGGGACTGCACCGTGGTCTCGGCGGCGATACGCGGGCCGTAGCGCCGGATCTGTGCACCGGGAATCTGCTGCACGACGGTGTAGGGGGGTTCTTCGGTGCCGTGGCGGATGCCCACCAGCGAGCCGCCGAATTCGAGCAGCCGCAGCGGCAGCGACAACAATGCTTTCACCATGGTTACCTCTTTCCGGTCGTCGTGATCGTGTCGCCCGGCGTGTCCCGCGGTGCGGTGTCGGCACCCGCTGCGCCGAGTTCGGCCCGGAACCGCCGCATGGCCTCGACGAGCGCGGTGAAGACCCGATGCGCGGCGGCCAGGTCGGAGTCGGGCAGGTCGGCCAACGCCTCATGGGTGTATGTGCCCAGCGGGGCGAAGAACGCCGCGGCGACGTCACGTCCGTGATCGGCATAGCGCAAAATGACCTTGCGGCGATCCGAGGGGTCGGATTCACGTCGCAGGTGACCGGACTCGACCATGCGTTCCACCAGGTAGGTGACCGCAGCGCCGGAGACTCCCATCTTGTGCCGTAATTCCCCGGCCGACAGCGGCGTTCCGGCGGCTTCGGCCACCAGCACGTGCAGCAGCGCGCGGAAGTCGCTGAGGTGGACCTGGTGGAGCCCGGCGAACAGGCGGCCGATCTCGTCGGATTCTGCGCTGAGGGTGCGGGAGTCGGCAATGATGAGCGCTTCGAGATCGGTGCGCTCAACGCTGCCCTGGTCAGGGTTCATCGTAGGGCAAGGATATCGCTAAAACGTCGCTTTGTTAAGTTGATTAATTTTTAAACGGGTGAAATGCTCGGTGGCGTGCTGTGGAATCGGGTATCGACCCTGCTGAGCGGGCGCCGATCATGGCTACTGGCGCTGAGCATCGTGGTGTCGGCAGTGGGCTTCATGACGCTGACCGGTGCCAATGATGCTGCCGGCCAGTCCCCGCTGCTGCTCCCCCGGTCCGCGGAGTCGGCCCGGGCGAACGAGGCGCTGCGCCGGTTTCCCGACGCGGACCGGGCCCTGGCGATCCTGGTCATCACCCGAAACGACGGATCCCGACTCACGGCGGCCGACCTGGCCGGCGCCGGCGCGGCGCGCGATCGCATGCAGACGGGACCTGCCGTGCTGCCCGGCGCGCCCACCCCGGTAATCCGCGCCGCCGACGGAACGGCGGCGATCGCGACCGTCCCGCTGCGGGCCGATCTGTCCGGATTGGCGCTCACCGAGGCGGTCAAGGCCCTACGGGCCGCCGCGGCCCATGGTCTGCCGCCACAGCTGCTCGCGCACGTCACCGGGGGCCCGGCATTCGGCGCCGATATCGCCGATGCGTTCTCCGACGCCAACGTCACGCTGCTGGTGGTGACCGCCCTGGTCGTCGCGCTGCTGCTGGTGGCAACGTACCGCTCGCCGATCCTGTGGCTGGTGCCGCTGGCCGTGATCGGATTGGCCGATCGCGTGACCGGCGCGGTCGGCACCGCGGTCGCCGGGGCCACCGGCCTGACGTTCGACGGCGCCACCTCGGGCATCACCAGCGTGCTGGTGTTCGGGGCCGGCACCGATTACGCGCTGCTACTGATTTCGCGCTACCGAGAGGAACTGCGCCGCCACGACGATCATCGCGCGGCGCTGGCCGCGGCGGTGCGCGCCGCCGGTCCCGCGATCGTCGCCAGCAACGCCACCGTGGTGTTGGCGCTGCTCACGCTGCTGCTGGCGGTGATTCCGAGCACCCGAAGCCTGGGTGTGTGTGCGGCGTGTGGACTGGTCGTCGCGGCGGTGTTCGTGCTCCTCGTGCTGCCCCCGCTGCTGGGGCTGTTCGGCCGGCGAGTGTTCTGGCCGTTCGTTCCCCGGGTCGGAGTCGCACCGCCCAGCGCGGGCGTTTGGCACCGTGTCGCGGCGGTCGTGGGTTCGCGTCCCGGCCCGGTCTGCGCCGTCGCCGTCGGCGTGCTGGCGTTGTCGGCAACCGGTTTGCTCGGTACGCGTATCGGGTTGTCGCAGACCGAGCAGTTCCGCGTTCGGGCCGACTCGGTGACGGGGTTCGACATCCTGGCGGCCCACTTCCCCGGCGGCGCCGCCGACCCGACCGTCGTCGTCGCCGCGACGGCGCGGGCGGCTCGGGTGCAGCAAGCGATCACGGCCACACCGGGGGTGGTGTCGGTGATCCCCATGGGGCAGTCGCCCGCCGGATTGACCCAGTGGTCGGTGGTGATCGACGCCGCGCCGGCATCGGCGGCCGCTTTCGAAACTGTTCGCGCTCTGCGTAGCTCAGTCTCATCGGTGGATTCCTCGGCACTGGTGGGGGGTTCGGATGCCCAGGCTCTCGACGTCCGCGATGCCGCCGCACGGGACCGGCTTGTGGTGGTCCCGGCGATTCTGGCCGTCGTGCTGCTGGTGCTCTACGCGTTGTTGCGCGCCGTGCTGGCTCCGCCGGTTCTGGTGGCCGCCAGCGTGCTCGGCGCACTGGCGGCGCTGGGCCTGGGCGGCTGGACCGGCATGCACGTGTTCGGTTTCCCGGCCCTGGACAACAGCACACCGCTGTTCGCGTTCTTGTTCCTGGTGGCTCTGGGTGTCGACTACACGATCTTCCTGGTCGCCCGCGCCCGTGAGGAAACCCCGCAGTACGGCACCCGTGACGGCATGGTGCGCGCGGTCGCGGCCACCGGGGCGGTGATCACCAGCGCGGGCATCGTGCTGGCCGCGGTGTTCTGCGTGCTCGGTGTGCTGCCGCTGATCGTGTTGACTCAGCTGGGCATCATCGTCGGCCTCGGTATCCTGCTGGACACCTTCGTGGTTCGCACGCTGGTGATACCTGCCCTGTTCGCGCTGATCGGGCCTGCAATCTGGTGGCCTACTGTGCGCCGATCCGCTGATAGCGGCGCAGCGCCTCGGCGCGCTCCGCGCCATGGTCGACGATCGGCTGCGGGTAGCCCGGCGGGCGCGGGCCCGTGGGCAGGTGGACCTCGTCGAGGCCGGCCAGCTCGGGAACCCAGCGCCGAACGTAATCACCCGAGGGATCGAACTTCTGGCCTTGAGTGGCCGGATTGAACACCCGGAAATACGGGGCCGCGTCCGTGCCGCTGCCCGCACACCACTGCCAGCCGTGCTGATTGCTGGCCAGGTCCCCGTCGACCAACTGCTCCAGAAACCACCGCGCGCCCCACTGCCAGGGCAGGTGCAGGTCTTTGACCAAGAACGACGCGGTGATCATCCGCACCCGGTTGTGCATGAAACCGGTTTCACGCAATTGGCGCATCCCCGCGTCGACGATCGGGAATCCGGTTTCACCGGCCTTCCACGCCGCGAACAACCGCTCGGCCTCGGGCCCGGTCTCGATCTGGATCGCGTCGAAATCACGGTTCCAGTTCGACCAGGCACTGTGCGGCCAGTGGTACAACACGGTCGCGTAGAAGTCACGGAAAGCCAACTCGCGCAGGAACGCTCGCGGCCCGGCTCCACGCAGATCCAAGTCGGCCACCATGGTGCGCGGATGAATGGTGCCGAACTTCAGATGGGCCGACATCCGGCTGGTGCCGTCAAGGTCGGGGCGGTTGCGGTCCTCGGCGTAGTGCTCCAGCCTGTCCCGGACGAACTCACGCCATCGGCTCAGCGCGGCGTCCTCGCCGGCCGGCAGGTCCAATGACACACCCGGATCGGGGATCTCGGCCGGCTCGACCGCCGCGCAGAGTTGTTGCGGATCAAGCCAGCGCACCGTGTCGGGACCGGATCGCGCGGGCGCCCGCCATCCCGCGTCGCGCCATGCCCGCATGAACGGCGTAAACACCTTGTACGGGCTCCCATCGCTTTTCGTCACCCGGCCGGGCGAGACCAGGTACGGGGAGCCCGTCGCCACCAACGGCACCTCGCCCAATGCCGCGCCCACCCGCTCGTCGCGGCGCCGGCCGAACGGGGCGAAATCCTCCGAGACGTGCACCGAGGATGCTCCGATTTCCCTGGCGATCAACGGAATACGTTCCTCTGGCCGCCCACGTGTGATTAACAACCGGCCGTCGAGGCGCTCCCGCAGCTGACGCAACGAGTCACCGAGAAACTGCATCCGGCGTCGGGCCGGCGACGCCTCCAGGCGCGGATCGAGCACAAAACAGGCGAGCACCTCGTCACCGTCCGATGCGGCAGCCAGCAGCGACGGCAGATCCCGCAACCGAAGGTCTCGTCGAAACCACAGCAGGGCAACCACCAGCCCATCCTGCATCGGCAGCGGCCCGGCAGGTCAGCGAGCCGCCTTCTTCCGCTCGATGTCGGCCAGCGCGGCCGCCAGCTCGGCCCGCTGCGCTGCCGAGGTCTCCCAGGCCAGCTGACGGTTCTTGACCACCTTGGCCGGCGCGCCGACCGCGATCGAGTAGTCCGGAATGTCGCCCCGCACCACCGCGTGCGAGCCCAGTACGCAACCCCGCCCGATGGTGGTGCCGCGCAGCACCGTCACCTTCGCTCCGACCCAGGTGTCGGGCCCGATGCGCACCGGACTCTTGACGATGCCCTGGTCTTTGATCGGGATCGTGACATCGTCGATGCGGTGGTCGAAATCACAGACGTAGCACCAGTCGGCCATCAGCACCGAATCGCCGATCTCGATGTCGAGGTAGGTGTTGATGACGTTGTCCCGGCCGAGCACCACCTTGTCGCCGAACCGCAGCGAGCCCTCGTGGGCGCGGATCGTGTTCTTGTCCCCGATGTGCACCCAGCGACCGATCTCCAGCCGGGCGAGCTCCGGAGTCGCGTGGATCTCCACGTCCTTGCCGAGGAACACCATGCCGCGGGTGATGATGTGCGGATTGGCCAGCTTGAACTTCAGCAGCCGCCAGTAGCGCACCAGGTACCACGGAGTGTAGGCCCGGTTGGCCAGCACCCACTTCAGCGATGCCAGCGTGAGGAACTTGGCCTGGCGCGGGTCGCGCAGCAGCGAGCCCCGCCACCGCCGATGCAGCGGTGCGCCCCACATGGTCGTCATGGCCGCACAGCTTAGCCTGACCACGAGGAGATCCCGTAGCGCGATGAACCCGCCGCACCGGTTACGCTGGGCTGTGCCGCTCCCCCTGTTGCCGTCCGGTGCAACGGTTGTCGTGCGGCGCGCCGCGGCCGCTGCGGCAGCGTTGTTGACCGTCGCCTCCGGTGGCTGCCAGAACACGGACTCGTGGGTCAAAGCCGCGCCTGCGCCGGGATGGCCGGCACCGTACGGCGATGCCGCCAACAGCAGCTACACCGCGACGGCCGGCGCGACCGCGTTGACGCTGCGCTGGACCCGTTCGGTGCAGGGCAATCTGGGATCCGCGGCGGCCCTGTCCGGCCGCGGCTGGCTGGCACTGAACGCGCGCACCCCGAACGGCTGTTCGCTGATGGAGTGGGAAAACGCCGACAGCGGCCGGCAGCGCTGGTGCGTCCGGCTGGTACAGGGCGGCGACTTCGCCGGGCCGTTGTTCGACGGTTTCGACAACCTCTACGTCGGCCAGCCCGGCACGATCCTGTCGTTTCCGCCCACCCAGTGGACCCGCTGGCGGGCGGCGGTGATCGGGATGCCCGCCACGCCGCGCATTCTGGACAAAGGCCAACTGCTCGTGGTCACCCACCTGGGCCAGGTGCTGGTGTTCGACGCGCACCGCGGCACCGTCGTGGGCAGTGCCGTGGACCTGGTCGACGGCGTCGATCCGACCGATTCGACGCGTGGCCTGTCCGATTGCGCGCCGGCCGGACCGGACTGCCCGGTCGCGGCCGCGCCGGCGTTTTCCGCCGCCAGCGGCATGGTGGTGCTGGGTCTGTGGCGACCGGGCACGCCGGCGGCAGTGGTGGTCGGGCTCAAATACCATCCGGGCCAGAGCGCGTTGCTCACCACTGAGTGGACCAGCGACGCCGTCGCCGCCGGGGTGCTCGCCAGCCCGGTCCTGTCCGCCGACGGGTCGACCGTCTACGTCAACGGCCGCGACGAACGGCTGTGGGCATTGCATGCCGCCGACGGGAAACCGAAATGGTCGGTGCCGCTGAAGTTCTTGGCGCAAACGCCGCCGACCGTCACCCCCGGCGGCCTGATCGTGTCCGGCGGCGGGCCAGACACCCAACTGGTCGCGTTCAACGACGCCGGCGACCACGCCGACCAGGTGTGGCGCCGCGACGACGTCACCCCGCTGTCCACGTCGAGCCTGGCCGGTCGCGTAGGCTACACCGTCGTACGCGGGGAGCCCACGATGTCGCTGCTGGTCTTCGATCCGGGCGACGGCCACACCCTGGGCAGCTATCCGCTCCCCGACGCCGGCGGATACCCGGTCGGGGTGTCGATAGGCGCCGATCGCGGTGTCGTCACGGCCACCAGTGACGGCCAGGTCTACAGCTTCGCGCCGCAGTAGGCGCCGCTACAGCGCCAACGGCGGGATGGCGTTGCGCGGGACACTCGCCACCGCCGGACCGGCGGGCAACGGCAGCAGTTCGCCCGGGGCGAAGTAGAAGATCAGGTCGGTGTCGGTGATGGCGAAGTTCTGATAGTGCGACGGGTCCAGGCCGGCCCCCGGCAGGATCGCACCACCCAGCCCGTTCTGCCGGCTCACGTCGCGCTGAACGAGCGGGTAGATCGCGTTCAGCGGTTTGCTGCCGGGCGCAAACAGGGTGTCGAACGTGATCGGCTCACGCCGGTCGAGGTTGTAGTTGAACGACTTGTAGGAGGTCGACGGACGGGGGCCGCCGAGGTCTTCGAAGACCTTGAGCACCACGCTGCGGGTGCCGTGCGGGGGTTGCCCGGAATGTTGCTGCTCGGAAGTCACCTCCATCTGGTAGGGCGTCTCGCGGGGACCCGACGTCGCCGCGACGTTGACGAAGCCGTCCCGATTCTGGGCCAGATAATCGGTGAGCGCCTGCTCGTCGGGGTAGTCGATCGGGAAGGTCATGTCCAGCATGTAGGTGGTGTTGCCGGCCTGCACGTGGCACATCTGCCCGGGTTCGACCGTGCCGCCCATGCCGGTGCAGGGATCGGCGGCGGTAACCGCCCGGCCCGGCAACACCGCCGCGGCTCCGGCCGCCAACAGTGTGGCCAGGATTGAGGTGCGCATGTTCCACCGGTCCTCGTGAGGTAAGAAAAACGGCGGAAACGCCGCGTCGACAGCCTACCCGGGTCCCCATCGCGCCGGGTGGCAAACGAACGCCGTCGCTGTGCCGGCCCGCCGGGGCCCGACGCGGGTGAGGATGACCGCCAGCGGCCGATCCCCGCGCAGCCGCAGCCGGCGCCGCAGGGCATCGGGGTCGGCGTCCACCCCGCGCACCAGGATCTCCAGCGCGCCGCAGCTCAACGCGGCCAGGGCCAACCGTAACCGCCGCTCGTCGAACCGCAGCTGGGCGAGAACCTCGAAACCCCGCACTCCCGGCGGCAGCCGATCCCCGGACAGGTAGGCGATGTTCGGGTCGAGTTGCCAGAGCCCGTGCCGGGCCCCGTACTGGCGCACCAGACCGGCGCGCACCACCGCGCCGTCGGGCTCGACGATCCACCGCCCGGCGGGCCGGGTGGGACAGTCGTCCGGCTCGGCGTCGGTGATCTGCTCACCGCTGTCGAGGACCGTGGCGCGGCGGCGTACCCCGGGCTCGGCCACCTCGGCCGACCACAGGCAGGCCTCCCGCACCGAGCCGCCGTACGATGTCACCTCGATCTCGTCGTCGAATCCCAGCCGCCGGACCTGGTCGAAATCGATGCCGGGCGCGCACTTGACCACAAGCGGCCGTCCCCGGTAGACGTCGAGCAATTCGGCCAGGGCGGGACGGTACTCATGCAGGCGGAACCGCCGCCGCCCGTGGCGGCGGCGCGCGGGGTCGGCGACGACGGTGGTGGTGCGGGTCACCGGGTGCAGTGCGTCGGCGCGCACCAACTCGGTGTTGGCGCCCAGGTTGTGCCGCGCCATCGCCAGCCGGACCGGGTCGACGTCACTACCCACGGTTCGGGCCGCCACGCCGCGCAGCGCGGCCAGTTCGGTGCCGATCGAGCAGGTGACGTCGTGCACGATCCGGCCGGCCAGCCGCTGCGCCCGGTGCCGGGCCACCGGCGCGGCACTGGCCTGTTGCAGCGCCTCGTCGGTGAACAGCCACTCTCCGCTGCCGGGTAGTTTGGCGGCCGCGCGTCGCCGCAGCAGCACCGTTTCCACCAGCGCCGGAGTGCGCTCGCCGAAGCGGGACCGCAGCCAGGCGATGTCGGCGACCCGGTCGGTCAGCGCCAGGCTGTCCACGACGGCCAGCGCCGCAGATCCCGTCTTTGACGTCAGATACGCGACGTCGTCCAGACCGAAGTTCAGGACGGTTTGAGCCCGGTGATCATCACGTTGTAAAACCAGCCCTTGGGCACCACCCGGCGCCACAGGTTCTCGTCGACCCAGCTCAGCGTCTTCCAGCTGGTGAACGCGAACTTCGCCCAGCCCCAGCCCAGCCAGCCCGGCGGTACCGCGCACTCGAGAGTGCGCAGCGGCCACCCCAGCATGGCCGCGGTGAACTCGGCGGTGGCGGTGTGCACGGCGGCCGCGCCGGCGCGCGCCGCTATCCGTTCCAGCTCGGCGGGCGTGAACGTGTGCAGGTCGACGAGGGCCTCCAGCGCGGCCGCGCGCGAGGACTCGTCGAGCTCGGCCTGCGGGCGCCGCCAACCGCGCAGACCGGGCAATCTGGTCACGGTGGTGATGACCCGCCAGGTCAGCGTCGACAATGCCCTGGCGTAGCGGTCGCCGACGGTGGTCGGTTCGCCGGCGAACACGAAGCGGCCGCCGGGCCGCAGCACCCGCAGCACCTCCCGCAGCGCCAGTTGCACGTCGGGGATGTGGTGCAGCACGGCGTGACCCACCACCAGGTCGAAGGTGTCGTCGTCGTAGGGGATGCGTTCGGCGTCGGCGACCCGGCCGTCGATGTCGAGGCCCAGCGACCGGCCGTTGCGGGTGGCGACGTCGACCATGCCCGGTGACAGGTCGGTGACGGCGCCGCGCCGCGCCACCCCGGACTGGATCAGGTTGAGCAGGAAAAACCCGGTGCCGCAGCCCAATTCGAGGGCGTGGTCGTAGGGCAGCCGCCGGATCTCGGTAGCGGGGACGACGGCGTCGAAGCAGCCCCGCGCGTAGTCGACGCAGCGCTGGTCATAAGAGATCGACCACTTCTCGTCGTAGTTCTCGGCTTCCCAGTCGTGGTAGAGCACCTGGGCCAGCTTGCTGTCGTGCCGGGCCGCCTCGACCTGCTCAGCCGTCGCGCGCGGCCGCGGCGCGGGATCGGTACGCGTCATGGTGTCCGGCCCGCTCACAACGCCGCGAGGGATTCCAGGGCCGCCGTGCCCAGCTCGCCGGGCAGTAGTCCAGCCACTCCGGCCGCCGCCGGGAGCACGTCGGCCGGGTCGGTACCGGTCACGGTGCTCAGCGAGTCGCGCAGGGCGTTGACGATGTCGTCGATCACCGAGACGGGGAACTGCACGACCGCCGCGCCGACGTCGCCGACATTGGCCAACATCGCCTCCACGATGGTGGTCGGATCGCCGGTGAGGACGGCCTGCCAGATGTTGTAGGCCGCCAGTTGCGGCGCAACGAGCAGGTCGCGCACATCGACGAAGAGTTGCGTGGGCAACGACGCCGGCCCGATGGGCCGCCCGTCCCAGCTGACCAGGGTCCAACCGTCCTGGGGGCTGCCGTCGACCACGACGATACCGGTGTTGGGCAGCATGTCGGTGAGCGTGAGCAGCGGGTCAGGATTGTTGACGTTGAGCATCGTCCAGGTGCTGATCGCCTCCTGGCTGGAAAACGCCACATCGGTCGAGCTGCCCGTCGTGCTGGCGACGGTGTTGTCATAGATCGTTTGAACGGCAGCGCCGAAGCTCTCGTCGAACGCCGCCCCGTTGGGGTCGGTGGAGAACGGAATCGGCACGGCCAGCAGTCCGAGCGTCCACAGGAACGGCGCCGCCCCGTAGAGCAACCCCTCGAAAGTCCCGACGATCTCGGGCAGCGACACGGCGCCCAGCGAGCCGCCGTGAAAAAGGCTCTCCAACAGGCTGATGTCCGCGCCCTGGTAAATCCCGGCACCGATCTCGTTGAGCCCGGGCAATGTCTCCGGTCGCATATGCAGCGCCTCGGCCAGCGGCGCCGCGGTCTCCTGCGTGCGGATCAGCTCCGAGTCATACAGCCCGGCGTAGGGGGCTCCCGGCTGCAGCACCTCGGCGACGGCCTGCGCCTCTTGCTGGCCCAGCTCGGTGAGCTCGGGTCCGGGCACCTCCGTGCTGAGCAGGCCCTCGGCGTTGGCCAGCGATTGCCCGTGTCGCACGAAGTCCAGCGTGATCGACTCGACGTCGTCGGCCCACGCCGTCGCCGATCCGGCAAACAGCGGCACCGCCGCGGCCAGTGCGACCGCAGCGCAGCGGAACCGCTTGCCGGACAAGGCGGGCGTGACCTGGTGTGCGGGCAACATGGCATCTCCCGTCTGGCCTCGGCGGCACGGTGTGCGTCTCATCACCGTAGACGACGCGGTCAGGATTGGACGGCGCGACCCCGGCCCGCCGGCGCGGCGCTGAACACCGGCCCGTAACGGCCGCGGTCGGCGGCCGGCCGCTCGGCCGTGGTCGGCTCGAACACCTCGTCGACACTGGCCTTGGCCGCGGCCAGCGCTTGGCGGGGGGCGTCGACGAAGCGGCTCGCCCACGCCGCCGCGGCGTCGTAGACGTCGTCGGGGGCCACCATTTCGTCGATGACACCCAACGCCAGCGCCTCCTCGGCGCCGACGAAACGACCGCTGTAGAGCAGCTCCTTGGCCCGGCTGACTCCCACCGCCCGGGTCAGCCGGGCGATGCCTCCCGCGTCGGGGGTCACGCCGGCCGAAATCTCCGTTGCGCCGAACTTCGCGTTGTCGCCGCTGACCCGCCAGTCGGCGGCCAGCGCCAGACTCAGTCCGGCGCCCAGCGCGTATCCGGTGATTGCCGCGACGGTCGGTTTGGGGATCGCCGCCACCGCGTCGATGCCCTCGCGGCGCACCGCCACCCAGGTGTGCGCCTCGCCGAGAGTCAACGCCCGCAGCGCGCGCAGGTCGTCGCCGGCGGAGAAGATCTCCTGCCCGCCGAACAGTATCACCCCGGCGACCTCGGAGCAGGTCGCCAACTCCTTTGCCGCAGAGCTGATTTCGCGGTAGAACTGGCGGGTCAGCGCGTTGGCGGGCGGCCGCGACAGCACCAGGGTGCCCAGGCCCGGCCGCTGGGCGTCCAGGTGGACGCCGGCGAACTCTCTCAGCGCCATCGTCGACCCAGGGCTTGGTGGTAGCGGTCGGAGTCGAAGAACTCAATGCGCCAGTTGTCGCCGGTGAACGCCAGCTCGGGTTGCACCGCGACGATCTGACGCTCGATTCCCAGCACCTCGGCCACGGTGCGGCCCGCCAGCGAATCCAGCTGCGTCCAGGTCGGCGGCAGCAAAAAGGTCCGCCCCGCGGCGAAGTCGGCGAGGGCCGCCTCCGCCGTGACCCAGCCGGCGCCGTCGGATTCGGGGTTGTCCCCGTCGGCACACTGGCCCGCCGGCAACGCCGCGACGAAAAAGTACGTGTCATAGCGGCGCCGGCGTTCGGCCTCCGGGGTGACCCAGTTGGCCCACGGCCGCAGCAGATCGGCCCGCAGCACCAGGTTTTCCCGGCGCAGGAAATCGCCGAACGACAGCGTCCCGTCGGCCAATGCCTGCCGAGCCTGCCGGTACGGCGAGGCTTGCGTGAGGGTGCCGAGGATGCTGTCCGGGTCGTCGGCCGGTCCGGCGAAGAGCACTCCGGATTCCTCGAACGTCTCGCGTGCGGCCGCGCACACCAGCGCTTCGGCCAGGTCGGGTTCGATTCCGAACCGCCGGGCCCACCATGACGGCGGCGGGCCGACCCAGGCGATGCCGGCGTTGCGGTCGCGCTCGTCGACGCCGCCGCCGGGAAACACCGTCACTCCCGCGGCGAAATCCATGGCGGAGTGCCGGCGCATCAGAAACACCGCGATGCCGTCAGGGGTGTCGCGGACCAGCATCACGGTTGCCGCCGGCCGCGGGGTCAACGGGGTGAACCCCTCGCCGGTCTTGGTCATTGCTCCCTCCGGTGGGCGGCGCGGGTGCGGGTACGGCGGGCGAAGTACCGCCCGTCGATGACGTCCACGGCGATCGATTGGCCGAACGCCGCGGAGAGGTTGTCGGCGGTGAGCACGTCGGGCAGCAGCCCCGCCGCGACGACCTGACCCTCCGAGAGCAGCAGACCGTGGGTGAAGCCGGGCGGGATCTCCTCGACATGGTGAGTGACCAGGACCAGCGCCGGCGCGTCGGGGTCGGCGGCCAGATCGGTCAGCCGGGCCACCAGCTCCTCGCGGCCGCCCAGGTCCAGGCCGGCGGCGGGTTCGTCGAGCAGCAGCAGCTCGGGGTCGGTCATCAAGGCCCGGGCGATCAGCACCCGTTTGCGCTCCCCTTCCGACAGCGTGCCGTAGGTGCGCTCGGCCAGATGTTCGGCGCCGAGGCTTTCCAGCATGTCGATGGCACGGTGGTAGTCGATGTCCTCGTAGCGCTCCCGCCATCGGCCCAGCACCGCGTAACCGGCCGAGACGACCAGATCGCGTACCGTTTCGTCGCCGGGGACCCGATTGGCCAGCACCGACGAGCTCAAACCCACCCGGGCGCGCAGCTCGGCCATGTCGACCCGGCCCAGCCGCTCCCCGAGCACGAAGGCCACACCCGACGAGGGGTGCTCGGTGGCGGCGGCGATGCGCAGCAGCGACGTTTTGCCGGCGCCGTTGGGCCCGACGATCACCCAGCGTTCGTCGAGCTCGACCGTCCAGCTCAGCGGCCCGACCAGAACGCGCCCGTCACGGCGCAGCGAAACGTCGTGAAAGTCGATCAGCAGGTCCGGGTCGCCTGCTGCGGCTTCGGTTTCGGGCACCCGACCATCGTGCCGTACCCGCGCGCCCGAACGGCTGCGGGGTCGCCTCCAGAACCCCAGGTGCGGGTACCGCGACGGGGTCCCGGCTCGCCCGGGTCACTCGGGCGGGATCTCGACGCGGCGCAGGGTGCCGTCGATCGCGTCGGCAGCCTCGATCTCGGCCCGCGTGACACCGAGCAAGAACAGCACGGTGTCCAGGTACGGGTAGCTCAGTGAGGCGTCAGCAACTTCCCTCAGCGCCGGTTTGGCGTTGAAGGCCACCCCGAGGCCGGCCGTGGCCAGCATGTCGATGTCGTTGGCGCCGTCGCCGACGGCCACGGTCTGCTCCAGCGGCACCCCGGCCTGGTGGGCGAAGTCGCGCAGCGCCTTGGCTTTGCCGGCCCGGTCGATGATCGGGCCGACAACTCGCCCGGTGAGTTTGCCGTCGGCGATTTCCAGCTCGTTGGCGGCGACGAAATCCAGCATCAGCTCGCGCGCGAGCGGTTCGATCACCTGCCGAAAACCCCCCGACACCACCCCGATGTGAAAACCCAGTCGGCGCAGGGTGCGCAGCGTCGTTTGCGCCCCCGGGGTCAGTTCCAACTGACCGGCGACCTCGTCGAGCACTGCGACGGGAAGCCCGGCCAGCACGGCGACCCGCTGCTGCAGCGACTCGGCGAAGTCGATGTCCCCGCGCATCGCCGCGTCGGTGATGGCCGCGACGGCGTCGGCGACGCCCACCCGGGCGGCCAGCATCTCGATCACCTCGCCCTGGACCAACGTCGAATCGACGTCGAACACGATGAGCCGCTTGGCCCGCCGGGACAGGGTGTAGTCCTCGACCGCCACGTCCACGCCGGCGTCGGCGGCCACCCGGGTCAACGTGGAGTGCAGCCGGCCGCCGATCCCGGGCGGCACCGAGACCCGCAACTCCAGGCCGGTGACCGGATAGTCGGAGACGCCGCGGATGACGTCGATGTTGGCGCCCAGCGCGGCCACCTCCCGGGCCAACTTGCCGAAGGCCTCGGCCGTGATCGGCCGGCCCAGCATGATGATGGTGTGGGTCGACGGCTCGCGGATGATCGGCTGATCGTCACTGCGCTCGATCGTGACGTCCAGGCCGACCCGGTGGATGGCGGACTCGACGTCGTGCCGCAGCGACCGTCCCTCGGCGACTTCCGGTGCCGCCGCCACCAGCACGCCCAGGGTCAGCCGGCCGCGAATCACGACTTGTTCGACGTTGAGCAGCTCGACTTTATGGGCCGACAGCACTTCGAACAGCGCTGAGGTCACCCCCGGCCGGTCGACACCGGTGACGGTGATCAGCACCGACGCCTTGGGTGTCGTGTTCACGCGCGGCTCATCCGGGAACGGAGCCGCTATCGCCCATCAGGTGGCGGCGCCGACAGCTCGGGCGGTGTCGTCGCTCTCCAGGCTGTGCGACCGGCCGACGTGCGCTTCGGCGCGCAACCGGGGGACCATGTGGGGGTAGTGCAGCTCGAAGGCCGGGCGCTCGGAGCGGATGCGGGGCAGC
>NZ_VYIK01000329.1 GCF_008709575.1 Mycobacterium sp. | reverse complement strand
GGCCGCGGGGCTGGCCACCCTGGCCGGTGCCGGGTTCGGCGGCGGCCCGACGGCGCCGATGGTGCCGGGCAGCTGGGACGGCGCCGAGCCGCGGGATATCGAGGAATAAGCCGAGCCGTCCCGGGTGCAGTGCCACCCCGAACCTCGACAAGTTAGCTTAGGCAATGCTAACGTGCGGGGCTGACATCGCAGCGCACGAGGAGATGGCAGAGGCGTGGACAACGCCGTCGGTAGCGCGTCTACGGCACGAGTCCGGGCGAGCGGTTCCAGAACCGCAACGAGGTACACCACCACGGCGGCCCGGTGGATCGTCGGGGGCCGACGATGATGGCACCGGTCTGGATGGCGTCCGCCCGAGGTGCATTCGGCGCTGCTCTCCAGCGGCCCGGGACCGGGGTCGCTGCTGGCGGCCGCGGCGACGTGGAACGCGCTCAGCGTCGAATACGCCTCGGCGGCTGAGGAACTCGGCGCGGCGGTGTCGTCGGTGCAGGCCGGGGCGTGGCAGGGGCCGAGCGCGGAGTCGTATGTTGCCGCAACTACGGCGTATCTGACGTGGCTGATGCAGGCCAGCGCCGACAGCGCAGCGGCCACCAGGCAGCTCGAGACCGCGGCGGCGGCCTACAGCGCCGCCCTGGCGGCCATGCCGACCCTGGCCGAGCTGGCCGCCAACCACGCCAGCCATGCGGTGTTGGTGGCGACGAATTTCTTC
>NZ_VYIK01000328.1 GCF_008709575.1 Mycobacterium sp. | reverse complement strand
GGGTGCAGACTCGCCGTCGCGTAGCTGCTGTTCGTGCTGCAGCGGCGATCGCAGTTGAGCGCCGAATGGCGACGACTGGCGACGACTGGCGCCGCCGCCGACACCCAGCTTCGATCCTGAAACAATCGGTTCCATGCAGATCACCGGAGCATTCCTCGCCGAACACGCCGAGATTGTCGACCAGAAACTGAACGTCACCGGCGGTGTCCTTGACTTCATCACCGTCCCGAAGCGCGGCCAGGTCGACGATGCCGGCAACCCGATCGTCGCCATGGTTTACCTCGTGACACTGATGCAAGCCAGCGCCGATGACCACCAAAAACCTTACAAGATGACCACCGAAATCGTCGAAATCGACGGGAGTAGGCACACTTTCATCGACGCCACCATCCCCGTCGATGCCCACTCGGGAGAAAACCGCTTCTGGGTGAGCCAGCTCGGAATGAGTGGCGGCACCAGCGGCCGCCGCGTGCTCGTCCAAACCCTCGACAACGGCGACTCTGTCGCCATTCCCTTTGAGCTACGCGTCGTCTAGAACGAACCCCTAGCTGCCGACCACTGCTCCCATGACGGGATAGTCGATGGAGCTCCCGGGCTTGAGTTCATGACTCTGCTGCCGGCGAGGAATTGCCCCGCATAGCGAGACTGAAATTCCGGGATAGTTTTCCAGGCGCTGTGCGCCGCCGTGGGATAAGAAAATGGGCCCACC
>NZ_VYIK01000327.1 GCF_008709575.1 Mycobacterium sp. | reverse complement strand
CACGTACCGCAGGAATCGCCGGTTGGGGTGCCCCCGGGGGATGGGGATGGTGATCGTCACGGCGCGATCGTCTCACCGAGAGCTGACACTTACCAAGCACCGACAATTCGGCCGACCACTTTTGAAGGACTGTAATCTTCGCCGATGATCTGTCGGCGCCTCAACCCAGCTTGACAGAGAGGGGTTTGTGAAGATGCGCTGTGTCGTCTGACCAGAGCTGTCCATGTACCGAGCAGGTCAGCAGTGCCGCTATTCCCACTTATGCGAGCCTCATCGGCGTTCACTCGTAAAGCGCGAGCTGGTCCCACGCCACTAGCGCGACACGGGTTGGGTCATCTGGCGGATGGACGCGGACGTTGAGGAAAACGCTGGGCGTGTCGTCGATGGCAATGACGTCGGTAATACCCCTCGGTAAATCCTGTGGGTCACCTGCATCATTTGTGGGCATGTCCGTCAAGAGGCGCAACCGCTTGCCGGCTAGGCCAGTGGCGTCGTAGCGAAACTGCCGAAACCGGGGTGTTTGATCGGGAACCTGTTCAGGTCGGGCCATGGCGCAATTATCCTCTACGATGTCTCGATGGCGGTGAGGAAGGCCCGTTGAACGGCGTTGCTGAGCTGGGCGATGTCCTCAGCCATAGTTGCTTGGTGGTCGGTTTTGACGAAGATGCCGTGCTCAACAAGCAGCCCCTTTGTGCCGCCGCCAGTGATGT
>NZ_VYIK01000326.1 GCF_008709575.1 Mycobacterium sp. | reverse complement strand
GCATGGCTGTTGGTACGCAACCTGCCGTTCGGGCCGTTCCCCGCGCTGCGGGTGTGACAGCGGGGACCGGCGGGTCTGATTTCCCGGCTCCGCGGCTCAGGACGGCTTAGGGGCCTGGTTCGTCACCGGCGACCGCGCCCCGCCGAAACGGTCTTCAGACGGCTATCGATCGATTGGAAGGCGATCGAGCGCTGCGGGCCTCGCAGGTCGGGTGGAACAACCAACCGACCCTGTGATGCGAGAACTGGGCCACGCTGGTGAAATGTCCCACACCCCTGCGGTGGCAATGATGCGCTCATAAGAAGGCATGCTCAGACCGACCCGGGCCGCCGTCCCCGCAGACGACAGTGACCTTAGGGACACCGTTCGCGGCCAGGCGCTCACGGGCGGCTGTAACGAGTCGGCGTCGATGCGCCGCAGCGGATCGCCTTCCCGCGGCGTGGGATCGGTTTGGCCGCGCCGCAAACGCTCCGTCATCTGGTCGGCTCTGGTGGGTCGGGGTCGCCGGGCAGGAGTTCTTCGGGGTGGTGGGCGTGGTTGATCTCGGGCGGGCCGGTGCCGTCGGTCCAGCCGAGTCGGCCGTTGTCGGTGATCACGGTGCGTAACTCGCCTTTGGTGGCCATGGCGTGGTCGGCGCCGCAGGCGAAAAACTGTTTGTCGGCGTCGGTGCGTCCGCCGCGGGCCCAGTCCGGGGCGTGGTGCACCTCGCA
>NZ_VYIK01000325.1 GCF_008709575.1 Mycobacterium sp. | reverse complement strand
GATGAACATCAATACCCGGCGGTGACGGGTTCTGCAGCCACGGGGGCAGCGGCGGGTGGTCAAGCACAGTCGGCGGTATCGGTGATGGCGGGGGATGGCCCGGCTGCACCGGCGGCGGCGTGACAGGCGGATGCTCCAGTACCCGCGGGAAGTTCGGTGGTGGACTGATGATTGAAGCCGATCCTGGTCCAGCTCCGTCTATCGGCGCTGACGGGCGCACCGGTGGAAGCGGGGGCGGATGATGCGGGTCGATTCCCAAGGCTTGATCGACGCTGGCCCTGCTAGCCGTGGCGCGATCAATGATCCTGTTATAGAGATCATCACCTGTAAGTCCTTGGGCCCGGTACCTAGCGACCAGTTGATCCCATGTCAGATTCGGCTCAGAAGCGACGAGGTCATCAGCACTCTTGCGATTGCTCATAATGTCACGTACCCATGAGCGCAGCGAGTTTCGTTGTTCGGCCATGATTTTCGCGCGTTCTTCAGCGCTCAGGCCCTGCCGGGCCAGCTCATCGTTGAGTTGACGCATCCGTAATTTGCCCTGGGCGTAAACGCCGCGCGCCTCTTCATCAGATAGTGACCGGGGGTTGTAGTTAGGCAGGCCGAGCTTGCCGACAGGATCTGGGACCTCACCAGGAGATGGATTATTGGGCTCAGGTGGCGGTGCGGGGTCTCGCTTCCAGGTTCTGTCGACGGGGTGGGCCTGCTTG
>NZ_VYIK01000324.1 GCF_008709575.1 Mycobacterium sp. | reverse complement strand
CCACCTGCTACCTGCTCGGGGTGTCGACCCGGCGAATGGAGCGCCTCGTGGAATCGGCCGTGGTGCTGGGTTGCGGCGCCGATAAAGCGTGGCCCGTGATGCGCCCAGCAATTCACATACCCGCTTCGTCGACGTCGCCGCCTCCAGGGCGGGCAGGTGCTCGCCGATCACGGCTTCGACTTCGGCTCGAAATCCGCGCTCTCGGAGAGCATCTCCAAGAGCGCGTGTGCTTTTCCCGTGATCTCCAAGGCTAGCTTGGTGCGGCTCAGCTCGGCTTCGAGCGCCTTGGTGCGTCAGCGCAGCTTGTCCAGCTCGACCTGCTCAGCGCTGCGTTTGGGCTTCCCCTTGGGCGTCAGCCCGGCTCGGGCACCGGCATCGCGGGCCTTGCGCCATTCGGCGATGTGCGAGCTGTACAGGCCTTCGCCCCGCAGAAGTGCACCACGCTCGGACGAACAGGCCGGCAGCGCATCGTACTCGTCGAGGATACGGGCCTTGTACTCGGCGGTGACCGTGCGCCGTCGTGCCCGAGCGCCTGGATCCGGCTTGCTGTCCACCTGGTCAGTATCAGCGCACCCCCGCAGGGATGCGATCGTCATAGTCACGGAAAATGGCCATCCTGTCTCGCCCTGTAGCGATGATCGGCTACTGCTGTTGTCTGACGCGAAGATGCGGTGGTGATTGGGCGCGGATGACCGCCCGGCGACCTTGAC
>NZ_VYIK01000323.1 GCF_008709575.1 Mycobacterium sp. | reverse complement strand
TAGCAGCAGCACGGCGGGTTCGGCGAACCGCTCGACCTTCGCCCGGACCTCGAAGTTGGCAGGGCCGACGCGACGGAACGGTCTGACGGTTCGCATCGAGAACGCCCGCGTCCAAAACGGCTCGGACATCGACGAGGGTCCGTGAAAACCGTCACCTCACAGCGCACGCTGCCGCTCGACCCGCAAATGGAGATGCTTCGCAAGGCGAAGCTGCGCCAGCGACAGGAACGGTTGGCGGCGGGCGGGGCCTACCGTGGTGGTCGATACGTAATGTGCAATGCGCTGGGGGAGCCTGAGCGTCCCGATAACCTCTATCGCCGCTGGGCGCGGTGCCTGCGGCTGGCGAACGTGCCGCATGTGCGTCTGCACGACGCACGGCACTCCTGCGCCACGCTGATGCACGCTCGGGGAGCGCCACTGGCGGTCATCGCGGCGTGGCTGGGTCACTCGTCGCCCGATGTCACAGCCAGGCTGTATCTGCACTCGGACACCGAGGCTCTGCGCGATGCAGCAAAAGTCTTGGGGCAGATTCGCGGCACCGGAACAGGCAAGCCGTGAGACCTCGTTCCAAGCTGTTGTGACTTTTGTGTGACTTTTTGGGGTGTGACAGCGCGTCTACCGGGAAGTGAGTCCAGCAAAAGCCCTGCGGGAACAACAGTGCCCCCGGCAGGATTCGAACCTGCGGCCTTCTGCTCCGGAGGCAGACGCTCT
>NZ_VYIK01000322.1 GCF_008709575.1 Mycobacterium sp. | reverse complement strand
CGGAGCTGGCCGGCCCGGCGGCGCGGCTGGCGCTCGACGAGATGGCGGCCGGCATGGGCTATGTGGTGGGCAAGCTCGGGGAAGCGCCGGCGGGGTCCCGGGTCGCCATCGAGCTCACCGGGCCGCTGGCACGCACCATTCGGGTGGTCGTCGACGGCCGCGGCCGGGTGGTGGACGATTTCGGCGGCCTGGAACCCACCGTGACGCTGCAGATGGACGGCCTGCTGTTCACCCGGCTGGCCGGGGGGCGGATAGCCGGCGCGCCCGTCGAACTCGGCGGCGAGAAGGACGTCGGTGCCCGCATCGCGGCGCACCTCAACTATGTGATCTGAGAATGATCCGAGCGGCCCGTTCGTTGTTGTACATGGCGTACCATGAAAAGTCCTGCCGAAAGTCGGCGGGATGCTCGAAGACTTGGGGCTGAAAGGTTTCGACTTCGCGCATCGAATCAAGGGAAGCGTGCCGGTGCAGGCAAGAGACCACCGTAAGCGTCGTTGCAACTAAACAAGCGCCGTTTCTACACAGCGCGACTACGCTCTCGCCGCCTAAGGCGACGGCTAGTCTGTCAGACCGGGAAGCCCTCGGCCCGGACCCTGGCATCAGCGAGAGGGATCAACCGATGTGTTCGGTCGCGGGGCACATCGGGACACCAACAGCGACTGGGATCGTCATCCCGGCTGGTCCGCGTGACCGGGAGATCCGAGTAACGGC
>NZ_VYIK01000321.1 GCF_008709575.1 Mycobacterium sp. | reverse complement strand
CCCCGCGCTGGTGCCGCTCGGCGACGGCCTGCTGGCCGCCGTGCGCGACTGACCGACCTTCACAGATATGGCCCTGACCGGCGCTGCGCGCTCCGCCACGCAACAATCGAGCAGCACCGGCAGCACCGGCTTCGGTGTCGGAGTATGCGGCCCGGAGCGTGCCTGGAACCGTTACGAGGCGGGCACTACCGAAGGGTCCTACCTCGACAACTTCCGGCATGTGGTGGGCTCGCCCCTACCAGCGACTACGAGACGATCCGCAAGCGTGGCAGAACTACCTGGCCGAGCGCCGGGACCGGGACGCCCTGGCCTGATGCGGCCATGATCTGGCACGGCGAAGTCTACAACGTCGACCTCGGCCAACCGATCGGACACGAACCCGGCTTCGCCCGACCCGCCGTCGTGGTGTCAGTCGACATCGTCGACAAACACGTCGTACGCGCGCGGCGGCCAACTCCGGGTGATTTCCAATCAACGCCTGGCCTCGCGGCTCGGCCGCGTCAAGCCCGACGAACTCCGAGCCATCGATCAGGCATTGCGGTTCGTGCTCGACTTGTGAAGGTTTGCACGGTCTGTGCCTGTAAAGCTGCCTGGGCGGTGTGCGCTTCCGGTTAGTGCCCTACCTTTGGCGATCGCTCTAGATCCAGACACCCTTGCCGACCGCGACCACACCGCCGGCGCTGATCGCGAAGCGTTCCCGATCCTTCTCCAG
>NZ_VYIK01000320.1 GCF_008709575.1 Mycobacterium sp. | reverse complement strand
GCAGGAAAAAATTGACGAGATCGTGGATCTGACACTGAACTACCGCCCGCAGGGCCAAACCCATTGGAGCTGCAGGACGATGGCCGCGGCGAGCGGGGTGTCGAAATCGACTGTGCAGCAGGTGTGGTCGGCGAGGGGCCTCAAACCCCACCGGGTAGAGACGTTCAAGCTGTCCAACGATCCGAAGTTCGAGGAGAAGCTGGTCGATGTCGTTGGGCTTTATCTGAATCCGCCAGAGAAGGCGATCGTCTTGTGCGCTGATGAGAAGTCCTCCGTGCAGGCGCTCGACCGCACCCAGGCATCGCTGCCGATGGTCAGGGGGCGGGGCGAGACCATGACGCATGATTACAAGCGCCATGGCACTACCACCTTGTTCGCCGCGCTAGACGTATTGACCGGCATGATCATCAGTGAGTGCATGCCCCGCCACCGGCATCAGGAATGGCTGAAATTCCTCAAGACCATCGACCGGCAAGTACCCAAGGACCTGCAGATCCACCTGATCTGCGACAACTACGCCACCCACAAGCATGACGACGTCCGTGCGTGGCTAGACAAACACCCCCGGTTCCACCTTCACTTCACCCCGACATCGTCGTCGTGGCTCAACCTCGTCGAACGCTGGTTTAGACGGTATGGGGGGCTGGGGCCCCGCTTACATGTGAACGTGGGTTGCCGACAGGAAACGGGTCCTGGCCGGTAGAGCCACAAG
>NZ_VYIK01000031.1 GCF_008709575.1 Mycobacterium sp. | reverse complement strand
GTCGCGGGTGGACTTGGGCGAGTTCGGCCCGCAGGTGCTGCAACCGGCGCTGCTTGGCGAAGCGTTCCGCCTGACTGGCATAGCCTTTCGGTGCGCCGGCTTTCCGGCGTGCTCTGCGCTGAGCCACGGTGAGCGTGTCGTCGGTGGGGGCAGCCAGGCGTTTCTCGATGGTGGTGATCGCCGCCCGCAACCCGATCATGTGGCGGTACTGGGCGTCACGCGCCAACCGGTACTGGTCATCATTGCCGGCGATGATCGCATTAGCCCACCGCGACGACGACTGCGCGGTCAACGCCTTCTTGCGTCCGTTGAGCTCATCACGGCGGACCTGCCTACGCTGTTCGGCGTTCAACGCGGGATCCGCCGGCGGCCGGTGTGCCGTCGCCACCAGATCCGCGCGACGCAGGCCACCGAGATGAGCGGCAACCTGATCGAGCACGAACTCGTCGTCAGCAGATGTGCGCAGCCGCGCGGTGATCGCCACCCCAGTTGGGGAGGCGACCGGTTTGACCCCACGCCACCCGCGCAACCTCCCGGCGGTCATACCGCGACATTCTCCTCGACAAGTCCGACAAATCCGCTCATCCAACACTGACCAACAAAACCGCCAGCTGCTCTCAACCCGCCGCACACCCGTGTTCGTGGTCAAGAGGCGGCATAGCACCGCAATGGGATATTCGCCGTTCCCGCCGTAGGGCAGATTCAGGACATCAACGCGATGCCCAAGCGGTATCAGCAAATCCAGAAAATCCTCTCCGATCAAGTTCAGAGCGGATTTTCCATAATTTAGCTAACAAAATGTGTCCGAGGGGGGACTTGAACCCCCACGCCCAGTAATAGGGCACTAGCACCTCAAGCTAGCGCGTCTGCCATTCCGCCACTCGGACAACGCCAACCAATGTGGCAGCTAAGGCTATCGGATCGACCTTCCGGCCGCATGCAGTGGTAGGAAAGAGGACTGTGACTGTGCCAACCCCGGTAGTCGCCGATCCCGCCGACGACGTGGTGGACGTCGTCAGCACGCTGATCCGGTTCGACACCACCAACACCGGCGATGCGGCGACCACCAAAGGGGAAGCCGAGTGCGCCCAGTGGGTCGCCGACCAACTGCAGGACGTCGGCTATGAGGTCGAGTACGTCGAGTCCGGCGCGCCCGGACGCGGCAACGTATTCGCCCGGCTCGCGGGCGCGGACCGCTCCCGCGGGGCGCTGCTGATCCACGGACACCTCGACGTGGTGCCCGCCGAGGCCGCCGACTGGAGCGTGCACCCGTTCTCCGGGGCAGTCGAGGACGGCTACGTCTGGGGCCGCGGCGCCGTCGACATGAAAGACATGGTCGCCATGATGATCGTGGTGGCCCGCCAGTTGCGCCGCGCCGGGATCGTGCCACCGCGCGATCTGGTGTTCGCCTTCGTCGCCGACGAGGAGAACGGCGGCACGTACGGGTCGCACTGGCTGGTCGACAACAGGCCCGACCTGTTCGACGGCGTCACCGAGGCGGTCGGCGAAGTCGGCGGCTTCTCGGTCACGGTGCCGCGACGCGACGGCGGGGAGCGCCGGCTCTATGTGATCCAGACCGCTGAAAAGGGGCTGCAGTGGATGCGGCTGACCGCGCACGGCCGGGCCGGGCACGGTTCGATGGTGCATGACCACAACGCCGTCACCGCCGTTGCCGAGGCCGCCGCGCGGCTCGGCCGCCACCGTTTTCCGCTGGTGCTGACCGATACTGTCGCGCAGCTTTTGGCCGCGGTCGGCGAGGAGACCGGGTACCGCTTCGATGTCGCCGACCTGGAGGGCGTTGTCGACAAGATGGGATCGATCGCCCCGATTCTCAAGGCCACCCTGCAGGACACCGCCAACCCGACGATGCTGCGGGCCGGCTACAAGGCCAACGTCGTTCCGGCGATCGCCGAGGCGGTGCTGGACTGCCGGGTGCTGCCCGGGCGGTTGGCGGCGTTCGAGGCCGAGGTCGACGAGCTGATCGGGCCTGACGTGACCCGGGAATGGATCAGCTGCCAGCCGCCCTACGAGACCGGCTTCGACGGCGACCTGGTCGATGCGATGAATGCCGCCCTGCTGGCCAACGACCCGCAGGCGCGGACCGTGCCGTACATGCTTTCCGGCGGGACGGACGCGAAAGCCTTTGCGCGGCTGGGTATTCGCTGTTTCGGGTTTACTCCGCTGCGGTTGCCCCCGGACCTGGATTTCGCCGCGTTGTTCCACGGCGTCGATGAGCGGGTGCCCGTTGACGCGCTGAGGTTCGGTACCGGAGTGCTGGCACACTTTTTGACACATTGCTGACGCTGGCCGGAGAGGACTGACCATGATCGCACCACCCGACCCGTATGACCGGCTGCCCAAGCTGCCGTCGTTTCAGCTGGAGTCTCGGTCCATCACCGACGGCCAGCCGCTGGCCACCGCCCAGATCAGCGGCATCCTGGGCGCCGGCGGCGCGGACGTGAGCCCGCAGCTGAGTTGGTCGGGCTTTCCCGCAGAGACCCGCAGCTTCGCGGTCACCGTCTACGACCCGGACGCGCCCACGCTGTCGGGGTTCTGGCACTGGGCGGTGGCCAATCTGCCCGCCGACGTCACCGAGTTGCCGGAGGGCGTCGGCGACGGCCGCGCGCTGCCGGGCGGTGCGATCACCCTGGTCAACGACGCCGGGATGCGCCGCTACGTCGGTGCCGCGCCGCCCCCGGGCCACGGCCCGCACCGCTACTACGTCGCGGTGCATGCGGTCGACGTCGACAGGCTCGACCTCCCCGAGAACGCCAGTCCGGCCTATCTCGGGTTCAACTTGTTCCAGCACGCCATCGCCCGGGCCGTCATCTACGGCACCTACGAGCAACGGTAGCTAGTTAATTTCTGCGCGCCGCCGAGCCGACCGCCTCGCTCAGCGACGCGAAGCCGCCGGCGTGCAGCCGGCGAGCGATGCCGTCGTGCAGATGCTTTGCCCACAGCCCACCGCCGTAGACGAAGCCGGTGTAGCCCTGCAGCAACGACGCGCCCGCGGTGATGCGCTCCCAGGCATCGGCGGCGGTCTCGATGCCGCCGACGCTGACGAGCACCAACCGATCACCGACCCGGTCGTAGAGCCGCCGCAGCACCTCGGTGGCCCGGCGCGCCAGCGGAGGCCCGGAGATGCCGCCGGGTCCCAGCGCGTCGACCCCGGGCGTCATCAGCGCCTCTCGTGAGACCGTGGTGTTGGTGGCGACGATGCCGGCCAGACCCAGCTCGACCGCCAGGTCGGCGACATCGTCGATGTCGGCGTCGGCCAGCTCCGGCGCGATCTTGACCAGCACCGGCGTCGAGGTCTCCGCGAGCACCGCGGACAGGATGGGCCGCAGCGCGGCGGTGGCCTGCAGGTCACGTAGTCCCGGCGTATTCGGCGAGCTGACGTTGACCACCAGGTAGGACGCCAGCGGGCCGAGCAGCCGGGCGCTGGTCCGGTAGTCGTCGGCGGCCCGCTCGGGTGGGGTGCAACCGGACTTGCCGATGTTGACCCCGATCGGCACGTCGGGGCGGTGTCGGTCGAGGCGGGACGCGAGTGTGCCGGCACCGCAGTTGTTGAACCCCATCCGGTTGAGCAGGGCCCGGTCGGCGGGTAGTCGGAACAGCCGTGGGGCCGGGTTGCCTGGTTGCGGATGCGCGGTGACGGTACCGACCTCGGCGTAGCCGAAACCCAGCGCACCCCAGCTGCGCAGCCCGAGGCCGTCCTTGTCGAAGCCTGCGGCCAGGCCCACCGGTCCGGGGAAGTGCACACCGAACACGGTGCTGGCCAGCACCGGGTCGGTCGGCGCCAGCAACCGTCGCAGGGACCGGCGTAGCGGAGCGACGGCGGTGGCCGCCCGCAGCGCCGCGAACACCAGCAAGTGGGCGCGTTCGGGTGGCAGCTGAAACAGCATCCGGCGCGCCGCGCCGTACACCGCCTGGCTCACAGTCCCGGCTGGTCGGCCGGACCATTGGTATCCAAGCGGGATTTATTGCGGCGCAATAGGATTCGCCGACTTCCGTCGGTGTAGAGCCGCACCCTGGTCAGCTCCCAGCCGCGGTATTCGGCTTCGATGGACAACCGGGTCGAGACGCTGAGCCTGGTCACCTCCGGCGGCAGCCGCAGTGGCGCCCACTCGTACTCGTCGGACATCTCGCTGTCCCACTCCGCCGGCAACCGGCTCCGCCGTGCCGCTGTCAACGCCGACCCGCCGCGTGTTCGATCACCTGGACGCCCGCGCCGCAACCCGACACCACGTACAGCGTGTCGGAGATCTCGTCGACGGCCAGCGTGTTGGGTTGCCGCACGGTTGGGTACCGTACCTTTTCCACGGGGATTCCGGTGCTGAGATCGTAACCAATCACCCTATTGGCGGCGGTTTGCGACACCCAGACCAACCGTTTCGACCCGGCCAGGCCGTAGGGGGCCTGCCGCACCGGGTAGGCCTGGCGCAGGATCAGCGCGCTCGCCCTGGCATCCAGTCCATACACCAGCAGTTCGCCGCCGCGGGTGTCGACGACCAGGACGCGGCCCGCCGGATCGGCAGCCATCGTGGTGGCACCCAGGCCGGCGCGCAGGGTCTGTCCGACTTTGCCGTCGGCGCCGATCGTGGTCAGCGAGGTCTGCGCGCGGTCCAAGGCCACCACGGTATTTCCCTGCGTCGAGAGGACATCGACCGCGAAGTCGGTCTTCGTCCGGGCAGGGGCAGCACCGGGGGCGAGCAGGTACACCGTGCCGTCGCCGGCGCCCAGCACAATGGCGGCGTCGCCGCGCCGGGTGATCGCGGTGAACGCGGTGTTCGGCGCTTCGTCGACCCCGACACGGGCGAGGTGGCCGTCGGACAGATCCACGGCGAAGTAGCCGCCGCGGGTGGACAGGTAGGCGGTGCCGGCGTCGTCACCGGCCAGCGCGCTCGCCGGTCCGGGCAGGGCGATGATGCGCGGCGACGGTTGCCCGCCACTTAGCACCGCCAGGTTCGGGGGCGCCGCCGGGTTCGCTCCGGGAACCAGTACCGCCAGCGCAGCGGTGCGGCGATCGAAGATCGCCGCCTGCGGGCGCCCGCTCAGCGGGTGCACCACGCCGGCCGGTGGGCCTGAAACCGGCGGCGAATCGGCCGGCTGTGCGGGCTGGACGCTCGGTGGTGAGTTCCGCGGTGTGGTCGAGGCACATGCCGTGACCACCGCCAGCACAAGCAGCAAACCAGCGACACGCCGGTGAGCTGGCAGTTGCGCGAGTTCGGCGGTTGGCGGCAAAGGGAATCTTTCGGCTATGCAGCGCAGGGTCGGATTGGGCATCGATTGTAGGCAAGGTTGTCGGGTGCGACGCGGCCCGATTGTGCCGGCGCCGCGGCCGGACCGAGGTAGGGTCACCGCATGACGCTCGCCGAAGGCCACCAGCGGACTGTTCCCGATTTCGCCATCGAGGACATGTGGACCGGCGTTTTCGGGGGCGCGGTGCTCGCCAGTGGGTTCGGCCGGGTCGGCGATGGGCGCAGTTTCGCGTTCCGTATCGAAGGTCAGTGGCTGCTCGTTGAGGTGTATCGGACCCGGCTGAGCGGACCGGTCCCGCAGGCCGAGGATGTGGTGGCGACCGAGCGCCGCAGTGTGGTCGACATCGATGTCGGCGACGAACGCAGCCTGGCTGCGGCCGTGCGGGACTTGGTGGCGCTGGCGTTGCAGTAGAGCCTGTTCACCCTGGGGGCTGGTGCGCTTGCGCCTGGTGGAGTTTGCGGGTCACGGTTGTCGTTGCGGTACCGTCGGCTGGCTCGAACGTTCACAGACCGCAGACACCGCCCGATTTTCGGCGCCAGTGGATGGTGGCGCCGTCGGGGGTGGTGGCCGCTCTTGATGCGCTCGATGTGGCGGTGGCGGCCCTCGACGCGCTCGATTGGGCCGCCTGCGACCCGGCGGTGCGGCTGCGCGCGCTGGCGCAGCTAGAGACCAGAGCGTGACCGGTCACGAGTTGATCGCCGGGCTGGCCGAGGAGGATCGCGCCGATATCGGTGGCCCGGTCGGTCGTCGCCGACTGGCTGCGGATCAGCTGTGCTGATGCGCGCCGCCGGCTGCGTGACGCCCGGTAACTGGCCGCGCGGATGACGCTGACCGGCCAGAACTGGTCGGGCCGCGACTGCGCAGACGAGGGCCTTCCCGATGGACAAGCCCCGACAGAACACGAGTCGGCCCTCATACGACGCGCGCGGTGGCACACCCCGCGGGATCAGCCCTGGCGGTTCCGGGGAACGCGTCGCAGAGGCGAAAATCGCCTCATCAGCGCAGTCGGTAGGCCGAACGGTATTGAGATTGCATCCAGGGCTGCGCCTGCCCCCAGATTCACGACCCTAGACGCAATCTCGACACCGCTGCGGTGTGATCCAGGCGCGGATCCGACCGAATGGACTGTGCAGCGTCGAAGTCGATGCCGTGTTTGGCCAGGTTTACCGCACTCGTGGCAGGACCAAACTCGAAGTCACGCACGTGCAGAAATCATCCCGTAATGGAATGCGGGCAGATTATCGACTTGCCGACAACCTCACCCTGGCCTGCCACTGCGACAACGACCTAGCCGAACTACCACCACCCCGAACGCTACCGAGCAAAGCACGAATAGACCCGCACGCGCACCGCTACACCCAAACGTCGAGACGAGTGACCCGACCCCCAGACAGGAACGCACTCGCGCCGGGCCACCACCACCCACCCCGCAGTCGGGTGCCGGTACGGTCATCGTCGTGACTGCGGCACCGGTGATGTCTTGGTGGCAGGTCGTCGTATTGGCCGCGGTGCAGGGCCTGACCGAATTCCTGCCGGTGTCGTCGTCGGGCCACTTGGCGATCGTCTCCAAGCTCGTGTTCGGCCATGACGCCGGCGCCTCGTTCACCGCGGTGACCCAGCTGGGCACCGAGCTCGCCATCGTGGTCTACTTCGCGCGCGATATCGGGCGCATCGCCACGGCGTGGCTGCTCGGGTTGGTCGTCGCCGCGCATCGCACCGTGGACTACCGGCTGGGCTGGTATGTCATCATCGGGACGATCCCGATCAGCATGCTGGGTTTGCTGCTTACCGAACAGATCCGCACCGGGGCACGCAATCTCTGGGTGGTGGGCACCGCGCTGGTGGTGTTTTCGGCGGTGATCGCGGCTGCGGAGTACCTGGGCCGGCAGAACCGCCACCTCGACCAACTAACCTGGCACGACGCCGTCGTCGTGGGGATTGCCCAGACCCTGGCGTTGGTTCCCGGCGTCTCACGCTCCGGAGCCACGATCAGCGCCGGCCTGCTCATCGGGCTCGATCGCGAGCTGGCCGCCCGGTTCGGGTTCCTGCTGGCCATTCCGGCGGTGGCCGCGTCGGGGTTGTTTTCGCTGCCCGACGCGTTGCACCCGGTCGATGCGGGGATGAGCGCGACGGGCCCGCAACTGATAGTTGCCGCCGTGATCGCGTTGGCGGTGGGCTGGGCGGCGGTGGCGTGGTTGCTGCGGTTTCTGCTGCATCATCGGATGTACTGGTTTGTCGGCTACCGGGTAATCGCCGGGACCGGGGTTTTGATCCTGCTGGCGACCGGGGCGCTGAGCCCGGGATGACCCGCGCCGGCGACGATGCAGAGCGAAGCGATGAGGAGGAGCGGCGCCGATGACCCGCGCCGGCGACGATGCAGAGCGAAGCGATGAGGAGGAGCGGCGCCGATGAGCTGCGCCGGCGACGATGCAGAGCGAAGCGATGAGGAGGAGCGGCGCGACAATGCCGCCAGTGACGACGTCCGGGCGAAAGCGGCGTAAATGACCGTCATCCTGTTGCGGCACGGGCGGTCGGTCTCCAACGCCGCCCAGATCTTGGCCGGTCGTACAGGTGGAGTCGACCTCGACGACCAGGGTCGCCGGCAAGCCGCGGACCTGATCGGGCGCCTCGGCGACCTGCCGATCCAGGCGGTGGTGCACTCACCGCTGCTACGGTGTCGGCGCACGATCGAACCGCTGGCCACCGCGTTGGGGCTGCAGCCGTTCGCCGACGAGCGGCTGGCCGAGGTGGACTACGGCGACTGGACCGGTCGCAGGATCGCCGACCTGGCTAAGGAGCCGTTGTGGGCGGTGGTCCAGGCGCATCCCAGCGCGGCGGTGTTTCCGGGTGGTGAGGGGTTGGCGCAGGTGCAGGCGCGCGCGGTGGCCGCCGTCCGCGATCACGACCGGCGGCTGGCCGACCAGCACGGCGCCGACGTGCTGTGGCTGGCCTGCACCCACGGCGACGTCATCAAATCGGTTGTCGCCGACGCGTTGGGCCTGCACCTGGATGGCTTTCAGCGGCTTATTGCCGACCCGGCTTCGATGAGCGTGATCCGCTATACTGCAGTGCGCCCATTTGTGCTGCACGTCAACCACACCGGTGAGCGGCTGACGTCGGCGCTGACGGCCGCTCCGTCGGCCGACGGTGAGCCAAATGCCGCGCCGTCCGGCGATGCGATGGTCGGCGGGTCCACTGACTGAGTGAGCGACAGGGGACCGCTAAGCCAGTACGCCGCAGCGGCAGTAGCCGGTACTTTGGAGATACCATGCCTCGCGCAATCCACGTCTTCCGGACACCCGACCGCTTCGTCGCCGGGACTGTTGGCCAGCCCGGAAACCGCACCTTCTACCTGCAGGCCGTGCACGATTCCCGGGTGGTGTCGGTGGTGCTGGAAAAGCAGCAGGTGGCAGTGCTCGCCGAGCGCATCGGCGCGTTGCTGCACGAGGTGAACCGCCGATTCGGCACGCCGGTTCCGCCGGAGACCACCGAGGTCGAGGACCTCAGCCCGCTGATCACGCCGGTCGACGCCGAGTTTCGGGTCGGCACCATGGGCCTGGGCTGGGATTCCGAGGCCCAGACCGTGGTGGTCGAACTGCTGGCCGTCACCGACACCGAATTCGACGCGTCGGTAGTGCTTGACGACACCGACGAGGGACCCGACGCGGTGCGGGTGTTTCTGACACCGGAGTCGGCACGGCAGTTCGCGACCCGCTCCTACCGCGTCATCTCGGCGGGACGTCCGCCCTGCCCGCTGTGCGACGAACCGCTGGACCCCGACGGTCACATCTGCGCGCGCACCAACGGCTACCGGCGCAGCGCGGCGCTCGGATCCGACGATGACCTCGAGGATTGACGATCGTGCGGTGTTGCGGCGCGGCGAGCTGACTATTCTTGGGCGGATACGCTCGGCGAGCAACGCGACGTATCTGTGCGAGTCAACGCTTGACCGACGCAGTGTGCACTGTGTGTACAAGCCGATCGCCGGCGAACAGCCGCTGTGGGACTTTCCCGAGGGCACATTGGCCGGCCGCGAGTTGGGCGCATATCTGGTGTCGGCGCAGCTGGGCTGGAATATCGTGCCCTACACGATCATTCGCGACGGTCCGGCGGGTCGCGGCATGCTGCAGCAGTGGGTGGATCAACCGGGTGACATGATCGGCCCACAAGCCGGGCCTGACGACGCGCGCGCCGACCCCGACCTCGTCGACGTGTTCCCTGTCGCCAAGCCCCCGCCGGGTTATCTACCCGTGCTGCGGGCCTACGACTATGCCGGCTGCGAGGTCATGTTGATGCACGCCGACGACGCCAGGCTGTGGCGGATGGCGGTGTTCGACGTGCTGATCAACAACGCCGACCGCAAGGGCGGCCATATCCTGGCCGGCGTCGACGGTCGGGTCTACGGCGTCGACCACGGTGTGTGTCTGCACGCTCAGGACAAGCTGCGCACCGTGCTGTGGGGCTGGGCCGGCAAGCCGGTCGACGACGAAACACTGGATGTGGTGGCCCGGCTCGTCGATGCGTTGGACGGCCCGCTCGCCGAGGCGCTGACCGGCCACATCAGCGCCGTGGAGATCGCGGCACTGCGTGCCCGCGGGCGCGCGCTGCTGGACAACCCGGTGATGCCCAGTCCGGACCGGCCTCGGCCGATTCCCTGGCCCGCGTTCTGACGGTCTCGGCAATACTCGGCAATACTCAATCAGGTGAGCCCAGATCTGACGGACGCGGCATTGGCCGCCGACCTGGCCGTCGACGCGGGAAGGCTGCTGCTGGCGATCCGGGACCGGCTGGGCTTCGACGACCCCTGGCTGCTGGGCCGGGCGGGCGACAGCCGGGCCAACGCGCTGTTGCTGCAGCGGCTGGGCGCCGAGCGGCCCGGCGACGCCGTGCTCTCCGAGGAGGCCTACGACGACCTGGACCGGTTGACCGCCGAGCGGGTGTGGATCGTCGACCCGGTGGACGGCACCCACGAGTTCTCCACACCCGGCCGCGACGACTGGGCCGTGCACGTGGCGTTGTGGCGGCGCGACGGCGGCCCGCACGGCGCTATCACCGATGCCGCCGTCGCGTTGCCCGCGACGGGGGAGGTGTACCGCAGCGACACCGTGCGCGCGGTCGCGTCGGTGCATTCCGGGCCGATCCGGATCACCGCCAGCGCCCACCGCCCGCCGGCGGTGTTGTACCGGTTGGTCGAGCGGCTCGACATCGAGTTCGTGCGGATCGGATCGGCCGGCGCCAAAGCGATGTCGGTGGTGCGCGGCGATGCCGACGCCTACATCCATGCCGGAGGGCAGTGGGAGTGGGATTCGGCCGCGCCGGCCGGCGTGCTGATGGCGGCAGGCATGCACGCGTCCCGGCTGGACGGTTCCGAGCTGGTCTACAACCGCCCGGATCCTTATCTGCCCGATTTCCTGATGTGCCGCCGCGAGCTGGCCGGCGTGCTGCTGGGTGCCATCCGGGTGGCCGTCTAGACCGGCTCTACAGTCGACGTATGCAGCCCTGGCCCCTGTCACCGCCACCGGTCCTGCCGGGCCGCGGCCCGCAGCTGCGCCTCTACGACACGTCGGACCGGCAGGTTCGTCCGGTGGCGGCCGGGTCCACCGCCAGCATGTACGTCTGCGGCATCACCCCCTATGACGCCACCCATCTGGGTCATGCCGCCACCTACTTGACGTTCGACCTGGTCCACCGGCTGCTGCTGGACCTGGGCCATGACGTGCACTACGTGCAGAACGTCACCGATGTCGACGACCCGCTGTTCGACCGCGCGAGCCGCGACGGCGAGGACTGGCGCCCCCCCGCGCCCGGCGGGGCCCCGCGGTTCTGCACCGATATGACCGCACTGCGGGTGTTGCCGCCGCAGGAGTACGTGGCAGCCACCGAGGCCATGGACGAGGTCGTGGAGCTGGTGGAAAAGATGCTGGCGTCCGGGGTGGCCTACATCGTCGACGACGCCGAGCACCCCGACGTGTATTTCCGCGCCGACGCCACCGGCCAGTTCGGCTACGAATCGGGCTACGACCGGGACACCATGCTGGCGCTGTCCGCCGAGCGGGGCGGTGACCCGGACCGGCCCGGCAAAACCGACCGGCTCGATGCGCTGCTGTGGCGAGCCGCGCGGCCCGATGAGCCCAGCTGGCCGGCGCCGTTCGGCGCCGGACGGCCGGGCTGGCACGTCGAGTGCGCGGCGATTGCGCTGAGCCGTATCGGTGTGGGCCTGGACATCCAGGGCGGCGGCACCGACCTGATCTTTCCCCATCACGAGTTCACCGCGGCCCACGCCGAAGCCGTCAGCGGCACGCGGCGGTTCGCCCGCCACTACGTGCACGCCGGGATGATCGGCTGGGACGGGCACAAGATGTCCAAGAGCCGCGGAAACCTGGTGCTGGTGTCGACGCTGCGCCGGCAGGGCGTCGAGCCGTCGGCGATCCGGCTGGGTTTGCTGGCGGGCCACTACCGCGCCGACCGGTTCTGGGACGCGGCAACGCTCGCCGAGGCCACCGCGCGGTTACACCGCTGGCGCAGCGCGACCGCGCTGCCCGCCGGCCCTGATGCCGCCGACACTATCGCCCGGGTGCGCGGCTACCTGGCCGACGACCTCAACACGCCCAAAGCGCTGGCCGCGGTAGACGGTTGGGCGACCGACGCGCTCGAATACGGCGGCCACGACCCGGCCGCGCCGTCGGCGGTGGCAACCGCGATGGATGCGTTGCTCGGAGTCGACCTGTGACCGCGGTAGGGTTTTCGTGATGACTCCCCTCGATTCGCAGGTTGTGCTGATCACCGGCGGCGCCAATGGCATCGGCGCCGAGCTGGCCCGTCGCCTGCACGCCAGAGGCGCCGCATTGGTGCTGACCGATCTCGACGAGCAGCGGCTGGCGAGGCTGGTCGACGAGTTGTCGGAGCAGCGCGTCCTGGCCGTCACCGCCGATGTGCGGGACCGGGCGGCCATGCAATCGGCCGCCGAGCAGGCGATCGCCCGCTTCGGCGGCATCGACACCGTGGTGGCCAATGCCGGGATCGGCAGCTTCGGGTCGGTGCTGCAGGTCGACCCCGACGAATTTCGCCGGCTCATCGACGTCAACGTGCTCGGGGTGTATCACACGGTGCGCGCCGCACTGCCCACGGTGATCGCCCGCCGTGGTTATGTGCTGATCGTGTCGTCGCTGGCCGCCTACACCGCCGCGCCGGGGATGGCCGCCTACCACGCCTCCAAGGCCGCGGTCGAGCAGTTCGCCGACGTGCTGCGGTTGGAGGTGGCGAACCTGGGCGTCGACGTCGGCTCGGCGCATATGTCGTGGATCGACACGGCACTGGTCGCGGACAACTTCACCGAGATGGTCGCCAGGTTGCCCTATCCGCTCAACCGCACGACCTCGGTGCAGCAGTGCGCGCGGGCCTTCGTCAGGGGCATCGAGCGGCGCAAGCGGCGCATCTACAGCCCGGCCTGGGTGGGCCTGGTGCGCTGGCTCAAGCCGGCGCTCGCCAGCCGGCCCGCCGAGCTGCTGGTCCGCCGGTTCGTGGCCGATCTGCTGGCCCGGATGGACGACGAGATGACTGCGCCGGGTCCTTAGCCGCGCCGAGGTTCACCCTCGGCGCGCTACCGGCCGAAGCCGGGCCGCCGGCGGCGCAGATAGCGCTCGAACTCCGCCGCCAGCGCGTCGCCGTCGATCTTGCCCAGCGCCTCGTGCATGTCGACCTCGGCGTCGCCGCGCTCTTCCAACGCGGCCACGTACGCGGCGACCTCGTCGTCCTCGCTGATCATCTCGCTGACCGCCTGCTCCCACTCCTCGGCCTGCGCGGGTAAGTCGCCCAGCGGCACCTCGATGTCGAGCACATCCTCGACGCGGCGCAACAGCGCCACAGTCGCCTTCGGGCTGGGCGGCTGCGACACATAGTGCGGCACCGCCGCCCAGAACGTCACCGCCGGGATCCCGGCGGCCACGCAGGCGTCCTGGAATACCCCGGCGATGCCGGTCGGACCCTCGTAGCGGGTCTCGGTGAGGCCGAAGCGCTGCGCGGAGTCCGGCGAGTAGGCCGCTCCGGAGACGGGCACGGGACGGGTGTGCGGCGTGTCGGCCAGCAGCGCACCCAGTATCACGACGGTGTCGACGTTGAGCTTGTCGACCAGGGCCAGCAGTTCGGCACAGAACGTGCGCCAGCGCATGTTCGGCTCCACGCCGTGCATCAACACGACGTCGCGGTCGCTGCCGGGCGGGCGGCAGTGCGAGATCCGCATCGACGGCCACACCAGCTCCCGGGTGACGCCGTCGACTAAGCGGATCACCGGGCGGTTGACCTGGTAGTCGTAGTAGGCCTCGTCGTCGATCTCCAGGATCGGATCGGCCTCCCAGACGGCGTCCAGATGTTCGACGGCACCGCTGGCCGCCTCGCCGGCGTCGTTCCAGCCCTCGAAGGCCGCCACGGCGATCGTGTGGTGCAGTTCGGGCAGCGCAGCGCCCGAATCCGGCGTGGTCACAGCTTCAGCGTACGGCCCGGCGGGCCTGCTCGCGCCCAGGGTAGCGGGCGCTTTTCCATAGATCAGCTATCCTTGCCCGGGTGACGTCCACCGAGCACGCCTACGACACAGATCTGCTGGACTCCTTAGCGCAGCGGGTCTTGGTGGGCGACGGCGCCATGGGAACCCAGCTGCAGGCCGCGAACCTTGCCCTCGACGACTTCCGCGGTCTGGAGGGCTGCAACGAGATCCTCAACGAGACCCGCCCGGACGTGGTGGAGACGATCCACCGCGCCTACTTCGAGGCGGGCGCCGACGCCGTGGAGACCAACACCTTCGGCTGCAACCTGTCCAACCTGGGCGACTACGACATCGCCGACAAGATCCGGGAACTGTCCGAAAAAGGCACCGCGATCGCCCGCCGGGTGGCCGACGAGCTGAGCACGCCGGCGCGCCGACGCTACGTACTGGGGTCGATGGGGCCGGGCACTAAGCTGCCGACGCTGGGACACACGTCCTTCGCGCTGATCCGCGACGCCTACGGCCAGGCCGCGCTCGGGATGTTAGACGGCGGCGCGGACGCCATCCTCGTCGAGACCTGTCAGGATTTGCTGCAGCTCAAGGCGGCGGTGCTGGGGTCGCGGCGGGCGATGGCGCAGGCGGGACGGTACATCCCGGTGATCACCCACGTCACCGTCGAAACGACCGGCACCATGTTGCTGGGCAGCGAGATCGGCGCAGCGCTGACCGCCATCGAGCCGCTCGGCGTCGACGTAATCGGCTTGAACTGTGCGACAGGGCCCGCGGAGATGAGCGAACACCTGCGGCACCTGTCGCGGCACGCTCGCATTCCGGTGTCGGTGATGCCCAACGCCGGATTGCCGGTGCTGGGTGCCGACGGCGCTGTATACCCGCTGCAGCCCGAGGAACTCGCGGAGGCGCTGGTCGGCTTCGTCGAGGAATTCGGACTGTCGCTGGTCGGCGGCTGCTGCGGCACCACTGCCGAACACATCCGCCAGGTTGCCCGGGCCGTGCGCAAGGCCAAGCGCGCGGAGCGCCACGTCAGTCACGAGCCGTCGGTGTCTTCGCTGTACACCGCAACGCCCTTCGCTCAGGAAGCATCGGTGCTGATGATCGGCGAACGGACGAACGCCAACGGCTCCAAGGCGTTCCGCGAGGCGATGATCGCCGAGGACTACCAGAAGTGTCTGGAGATCGCCAAAGACCAGACCCGCGACGGTGCACATGTGCTGGATTTGTGCGTGGACTACGTCGGCCGCGACGGTGTCGCCGACATGGCCGCGCTGGCCAGCCGGCTCGCGACGGCGTCGACATTGCCGATCATGCTCGACTCCACCGAGACCGCGGTGCTGCAGGCCGGTTTAGAACACCTCGGCGGGCGCTGCGCGATCAATTCGGTCAACTACGAGGACGGCGACGGCCCCGAGTCGCGCTTCGCCAAGACGATGCAGCTGGTGGCCGAGCACGGGGCGGCGGTGGTGGCGTTGACCATCGACGAGGAGGGACAGGCCCGCACCGCCGCGAAGAAGGTGGAAATCGCCGAGCGGCTGATCGCCGACATCACCGGCAACTGGGGAGTGGAGGAATCGTCGATCCTGGTCGACTGTTTGACCTTCACCATTGCCACCGGGCAGGAGGAATCGCGCCGCGACGGCATCGAAACCATCGAGGCGATCCGTGAGCTCAAGAAGCGCCATCCCAACGTGCAGACCACCCTGGGGTTGTCCAACATCTCGTTCGGTCTCAATCCGGCTGCCCGTCAGGTGCTCAACTCGGTGTTTTTGCACGAATGCCGGGAGGCCGGGCTGGATTCGGCCATTGTCCATGCGTCGAAAATCTTGCCGATCAACCGGATTGAGCCCCGGCAGCGTGACGTCGCTCTGGATTTGGTCTACGACCGTCGCCGTGAGGGTTATGACCCGCTGGCCGAACTCATGGCCATGTTCGAGGGTGTGTCGGCGGCGTCGTCGCGGGAGAGCCGGGCGGCCGAGCTGGCCAAGCTGCCGCTGTTCGAGCGCCTGGCGCGGCGCATCGTCGACGGCGAACGCAACGGGCTCGAAGACGACCTCGACGAGGCGATGGGCCAGAAGTCGCCGCTGGCGATCATCAACGAGGATCTGCTGGCCGGCATGAAGGTTGTCGGCGAGCTGTTCGGCTCGGGGCAAATGCAATTGCCGTTCGTGCTGCAGTCAGCCGAGGTGATGAAGACCGCCGTCGCCTACTTAGAACCGTATATGGAAAAAACCGATGCGGCTGAAAACGCGGCGGGTAAGGGCCGCATCGTGCTGGCCACCGTCAAGGGCGACGTGCACGACATCGGCAAGAACCTGGTCGACATCATCTTGAGCAACAACGGCTACGAGGTGGTCAACCTCGGGATCAAGCAGCCGATCGCCAACATCCTGGAAGCGGCCGAGGACAAGCGCGCTGACGTGGTCGGCATGTCGGGGCTGCTGGTGAAATCGACTGTGGTGATGAAGGAGAACCTGCAGGAGATGAATGCCCGCGGGGTGGCCCGCAAGTTCCCGGTGCTGCTCGGCGGCGCGGCGTTGACCCGCAGCTATGTCGAAGACGACCTCGCCGAGATCTACGAGGGCGAAGTGCATTACGCGCGCGACGCTTTCGAGGGTTTGAAGTTGATGGACACCATCATGAGCGCCAAGCGGGGGCAGTCAGTCGATACCGACGGTCCGGCCAGGGAAGCTGCGCGCGTCAAGCAAGCCCAGCGCAAGGCCCGCCATGAGCGATCCAAACGCATTGCCGCGCAGCGCAAAGCCGCCGAGGAACCGGTCACCGTGCCGGACCGTTCCGATGTCGCCGCCGATGTGGAGGTGCCGGCGCCGCCGTTCTGGGGATCCCGGGTCGTCAAAGGCCTGGCGGTGGCCGACTACACCGAGCTGCTCGACGAGCGTGCGCTGTTCTTGGGCCAATGGGGCTTGCGCGGAGCCCGGGGCGGTGCGGGCCCGTCCTACCAGGAGCTGGTGGAGACCGAGGGGCGGCCGCGGTTGCGCTACTGGCTGGAGCGGCTGTCCACCGACGGCGTGCTGGCGCACGCGGCGGTGGTCTACGGCTACTTCCCGGCGGTTTCGTCAGGTAATGACGTCATCGTGCTCGAGCGGCCAGAGCCCGACGCGGCCGAGCGTTTCCGGTTCAGTTTCCCGCGTCAGCGGCGCGGCCGGTTCTTGTGCATCGCCGATTTCGTGCGGTCCCGGGCGCTGGCCACCGAGCGGGGCGAGGTCGACGTGGTGCCGTTCCAGTTGGTGACGATGGGCGAGCAGATCGCCGACTTCGCCAACGAGCTTTTCGCGTCGGACGCCTATCGGGACTATCTCGAGGTGCACGGCATCGGTGTGCAGCTCACCGAGGCGCTGGCCGAATACTGGCACCGGCGGATTCGCGACGAGCTGCGGTTCTCCGGCGACCGGGCGATGTCGGCCGAGGATCCGCGGGCCAAGGAGGACTACTTCAAGTTGGGCTACCGCGGTGCGCGGTTCTCGTTCGGCTACGGTGCCTGCCCCGACCTGGAGGACCGGGTCAAGACGATGGCGTTGCTGGCGCCCGAGCGCATCGGAGTGAGCCTGTCGGAGGAAATGCAGCTGCATCCCGAGCAGTCCACCGACGCGTTCATCCTGCACCATCGGGAAGCCAAGTACTTCAACGTCTGAGTTCGATGACCACCGCCGCTTCGCCGTGGGCCGCCGCGCGGTACGCGGCGGTGGCCGCGCTGGGCGGGGTGATGTTCGGATACGACATTTCGGTGGTCAACGTCGCAGTCAAAGCACTGCAGAGTCACTTTCGGCTCGACAACGCCGTGCTGGGTTTCGTGGCGGCCGCGGCGCTGCTGGGCGCGGCGACCGGGGCGGTGGTCACCGGGCGGATCGCCGACCGGAGGGGTCGGCTGACGATGATGAAGCTGGCGGCTGGGCTGTTCATTGTCGGCGGGCTGGGTGCCGGCCTTGCGGGCGGGATTTGGGCGTTCGTCGTCTTTCGCGGCATCGCCGGCGTCGGCATCGGGGTGTCGTCGGTCGTCGGCCCGGAATACATCGCCGAAGTGTCGCCGCCGCGCATCCGCGGCCGGCTCGGCTCATTGCAGCAACTCGGTGTCGTGTGCGGGATCTGCGGATCGCTGGCGGTGAACTGGCTGCCGTTTCATCTGGCCGGTAACCCGGACGGCGAACTGTGGCTGGGCCTGGCCGCCTGGCGCGCGACATTCCTCGCCGAGGCGATTCCCGCCCTGATCTACGGCCTACTGGTCTTCACTATCCCCGAATCACCACGCTATCTTGTTTCAAGGCAACGGGTTCCGGAGGCTCGCCGGGTGCTTGCGATGCTGGGCGCCGAGGTGGACGCCACCGTGGAACGCATCTCCGAGACACTGAAACGGCACACCCCGCCGTCGTGGCGTGATCTCCGCAAGCCGGGTGGCGGCCTCTACGGCATCGTCTGGGTCGGTTTGGGGCTGGCCGTCCTTCAACAGCTCGTCGGTGTCACGGTGATCTTCTACTACTCCGACGTGCTCTGGCAGCAGGCCGGATTCGGCGAGCAGTCGTCGTTCACCGTCGCCTTGGTCACCTCGGTGGTCAATGTGGTCGTGACGTGCGTGGCAATCGTGCTGATCGACCGGGTCGGTCGCCGTCCGCTGTTGCTGGCCGGTTCGGTGGGCATGACGCTGACGCAGGCGACGCTGGCCGTCGTCTTCGGCACGGCGCCGATCGTCGGCGGCCGCCCCCACCTGGTCGGCGCGGCGGCGCCGATCGCGCTGGTTGCCGCCAACGCGTTCGTCGTCGCGTTCGGCATTTCGTGGGGGCCGGTGCTGTGGGTGGAGCTGGGCGAGATGTTCCCCAACCGCATTCGCCCGGCTGCCCTGGGACTGGCCGCGGCCGCCCAATGGCTGGCCAACTGGACGGTGACCGTGACGTTTCCGGTCTTGCGGCCGGGTTTCGCCTACGGCTGCTACACGCTCTTTGCTGCGCTGTCGTTGGTGTTCGTGTGGCGATGGGTCCGCGAGACCAACGGCATCGCGCTGGAGGACATGCCCGCGGAAGTGGCGCGGTGAAACCGCCGTGACTTTGCCGGCCCACCCGTGCGACAATCGCTGCCCGTGAAGACGTTCGAGGATCTGTTCGCCGAACTGGGCGAACGTGCCCGCACCCGGCCCTCCGGCAGTGCTACCGTGGCCGCACTGGACGGCGGAGTGCACGCGCTGGGCAAGAAGATCCTGGAGGAGGCGGGGGAGGTATGGCTGGCCGCCGAACACGAAACCGACGACGCGCTCGCCGAGGAGATCAGCCAATTGCTGTACTGGACGCAGGTACTGATGATCTTTCGCGGACTCACACTCGACGACGTGTATCGGAAGCTCTAGATGCTGCGCGTCGCGGTGCCCAACAAGGGTGCATTAAGTGAACCGGCCGCCGAGATCCTCGCCGAGGCCGGGTACCGCCGTCGCACCGATCCCAAGGATCTGACCGTCCTCGACCCGGTCAACGACGTCGAGTTTTTCTTTCTGCGGCCCAAAGACATTGCCATCTATGTGGGCTCCGGGGAGCTCGACTTCGGAATCACCGGGCGTGATCTTGCCCGCGAATCGCAAGCGCCGGTGGCCGAACGGTTGGCGCTGGGCTTCGGGTCGTCGAGTTTCCGGTACGCGGCGCCCGTCGGCCGGGACTGGACCGTGGCCGATTTGACCGGGCGCCGGATCGCCACCGCCTACCCGAACTTGGTACGAAAAGATCTGGCGACCAGAGGGATTGACGCCACTGTAATCCGTCTCGACGGCGCGGTGGAGATCTCGGTGCAGCTGGGCGTGGCCGACGCGATCGCCGACGTGGTGGGCTCGGGCCGGACCCTGAGCCTGCACAACCTCGTCGCGTTCGGTGAGCCGTTGTGCGACTCGGAGGCGGTGCTGGTCGAACGGGCCGGCTCGGCGGCGGACGAATCCAAAGCTGCTCGTGAACAGTTGGTCGCCCGGGTGCAGGGCGTAGTGTTCGGCCAGCAATACTTGATGCTCGACTACGATTGCCCGCGTTCGGTGCTCGACGCCGCCACGGCGATCACCCCGGGGCTGGAGTCACCGACCATCGCCCCGCTCGCCGAACCGGATTGGGTGGCGGTTCGGGCGCTGGTGCCGCGCCGCGACGTCAACGCGACCATGGACCGGCTCGCGGCGATCGGCGCCAAGGCCATCTTGGCTTCGGAGATCAGGTTCTGCCGGTTCTGATCCCGGCGGGCGTGGCGGCCGTGTTAGCGTCCCGAGTGATCCGATTGCCCGGAAGGCCGCCATGACGCATTTGCTCGTCCTGTTGCTCGCGCTGCTGATCGGCGTCGTCGCCGGCTTGCGCTCGGCGACGGCCCCCGCCGTGATCGCATGGGCAGCGCTGCTGCACTGGATCAACCTGCGCGGCACGTGGGTGTCGTGGCTCGACCATCCGCTGCTGGTCACCGTCCTCACCGCGCTGGCGGTGCTCGAGCTGGTCGCCGACAAACTGCCCGTGACGCCCGGCCGGGTCGCCACCGGGTCGTTCCTCACCCGGCTCGTCGTGGGCGCATTCGCCGGCGCCGTCGTCGGCACCGCATGGGGCTACCCCTGGGGCGGACTGGGCGCCGGCGTGATCGGCGCGGCTTCGGGCACCTGGGGCGGGCACACGGCCCGGACCCGGTTGACCGCCGCGCGCGGCGGCCACGACTTGCCGATCGCGCTGCTCGAGGACATGGTGGCGGTGCTGGGTGGGTTCGCCGTCGCCGCGATGACCGCGGTTGTGTGACCGTACGTTTAGCGGCATGCGCCGGGGTTCCGCCGGTCAGGCGGGTGAGTCACCGGGCGGACGCAGCTGCGTCGGCCACCCGGGGTAGGGCGGTGCGGTGCCGCCGGAGGCAGGGCAACACGGCTGGTGCGGACACCAGTCGCAGAGCTTCGAGGGGCGGGGCCGGAAGTCACCGGTTTCGCCCGCCGCCTGGATGGCCCGCCAGATCGCCATCAACGTCTTCTCGAAACGCAGCAGCTCGTCATGATCGGGGGAGTAGTCGAGCAGCTGGCCGTCGGCCAGGTAAATGAGCCGTAGCCGGGTGGGCAGCACGTCGCGAGAGCGCAGCAGCGCCACCGCGTAGAACTTCAGCTGGAACAGCGCCTTGAACTCGGCGAAGGCTCGTGCCTCCAGCGGTGCCTTGCCGGTCTTGTAGTCGACCACGCGGAGCTCTCCGGTGGGCGCGACGTCGATCCGGTCGATGAAGCCGCGCAGCAGCGTCCCGTCGGCCAGTTCTACTTCGACGCGCTGTTCGCAGCTTTGCGGATCGAACCGGGTCGGATCTTCCAGCCGGTAGTAGCCCGACAGCAACGCCCGAGCCTCGTCGAGCAGCTGGGTGCGCTGCTGCGGATCCAAGCCGGCGGCCAACGCAGGCTCCCCGGCCAGCAGCTGCTCGAACGCCGGGCCCGCCAGCGCCCGCGCGGTCTCGGGGATGCGCTGGGCGGCCGGCAGGGCATAGAGCTGCTCCAGCGTGGCATGCACCACCGAGCCGCGCAGCTGCGCAGCCGACGGCGGCTCCGGTAGCCGGTCGATGGCCCGGAACCGGTACAGCAGCGGGCACTGTTTGAAGTCGGCGGCCCGCGACGGGGACAACGCCGGTCGGTTGACGTCCTCGGCCACGCTGCTCATACCGGCAGCCTAGAAGCGCGCTCCGACAACCCCGCGCAGCGGCCCCGGCGCGTCGGCTGGCAGGCTAATCGACTGTGTCAGCACCCGGGCCGTTAGCCGTCGGTGACCGTGTCCAGCTCACCGACGCCAAGGGCCGGCACTACACGGTGGTGCTCACAGCGGGTGCGGAGTTTCACACCCATCGCGGCGTGATCGCCCACGACGCGATGATCGGCCTGCCTGAGGGCAGCGTGGTGAAGTCCGGCAGCGGAAACCCGTTTTTGGTGCTGCGGCCGCTGCTGGTCGACTACGTCATGTCGATGCCGCGGGGGGCCCAGGTGGTCTATCCCAAAGACGCCGCCCAGATCGTGCACGAGGGGGACATCTTTCCGGGCGCCCGCGTCCTGGAGGCCGGCGCCGGATCGGGTGCCCTGACCTGCTCGCTGCTGCGCGCGGTGGGCCGCGACGGGCAGGTGATTTCCTACGAGACTCGCGCCGACCATGCCGAACACGCCCGCCGCAACGTGGCGGCCTTTGTCGGCCACCCGCCGCAGAACTGGCGACTGGTTCTGGGTGACCTGGCGGATTGCGATCTGGCCGACGATTCGATCGACCGCGTCGTGCTCGACATGCTGGCGCCGTGGGACGTGCTGGACGCGGTGGCACGGGTGCTGGTGGCCGGCGGGGTGCTGATCATCTACCTGGCGACGGTCACTCAGCTGTCCACGACCGTGGAGGCGCTGCGCGACCAGCAGTGCTGGACCGAGCCGCGGGCCTGGGAGACCCTGGTGCGCGGCTGGAACGTCGTGGGGCTGGCCGTGCGGCCGCAGCACACGATGCGGGGCCACACCGGGTTTTTGGTGTCGGCGCGCCGGCTGGCTCCGGGTACCGTCGCGCCGACCCTGCTACGCCGCAAACGCCAGCCCGCTCAGTAGTCGTCACTGCGGTGCAGCCCGCGACGCACCGAGAGCAGTTCGAACTCCGGATGTGCGGCCATCAGCCGCTCGGCCGCGTCCAACACCTCGACGGCGTGGCCGCGATCGGCCGACACGACGGCCACCCCGATGCCGGCCCGCCGGTAACGGTCGTGGAACCCGCTCTCGGCGGCCGCGACACCGAACTTGCGCTGCAACTCGGCGACCACCGGGCGCACCAGCGACCGCTTTTGCTTCAGCGAGCGCACGTCACCGAACAGCAGGTCGAACTCGAGCCAACCGATCCACATCCGGGCGGCTAGCGGACGGGTGGCCCGGCCGGGAACGCCAGCAGCAGCTCGGCGGTCTGTTGCGAGAGCTGCCAGCCCCCGTGGTGGGCCTTGAACTCCATCGGGAAGGTGAACGTGCTCACGGCGGGGTTGGGTGTGCTGACATCGACGGTGGCTACCGCGTGGGCCGGGTGCCGATCCGACCAGGCGACATCGCGTGCCGTGAACGTCATCGGCGCGTAGCCCCCGTCGCGCAGCGCCGTGGCAAACCTGTCCAGTACTGCGGCGTTGTCAAGGGTGGCACCTTCGATGAGGCTCAGCTTCGCGGTGCCCGGGACGGCGGGGTCGGCGAGCCGGTACAGCACGTCGGTGAGGACTTCCGGCGGCGGCGGCGCGGGCGCGACCGGGGCAATCGGAGCAGCGGCCGGCGCGGGCGGCGGGGACGCAGCAGCCGACAGAGCGCCCTTCGAACACCCCGATACTCCAAGCGCTACCACCGCGGCGGCGATCAGTGCTGAGACAAGCTGTCCAGACATCGGCGACGTCAGCCCGCTGCCAGGTTTCGCCTGGCCGGCGCCTGTGTGATGTTCGACATAGTGGACGCCCGCGGCCGGCGGCCGTGTCGCGCGAGGCGGCCCTCCAGCCCGCTCTCGACCAACGGCGGTGCATCCAAGATCGCCGGCCGCCACCCACCCGGCGGGGGATTTCGCGCTCATAGCTGTCCTGTCGACTCGACCGATTCGGCGTCAATGGTAGCCACGGCTTAGGCGGGTGCTGTTTGTAGTTCCCGCACGAATCCGAAATCGCCGGTAGCGTTGGAGTATCCGCGGTGCCACGCTTCGGCGTGGGAAAGGAGCGCAACATGGGTGAGTCAGAGCGTGAAGCGTTCGAAACCCGCCGCGACACGGGCCTGTCCAGCGAGGATGTCGCCGAGTTGGAAGAGTTGCGGCGGGAAGCGGCGATGCTGCGCGAGCAGCTGGAGCATGCTGCAGGTCCGCAGAACCCTGTCCGCAGCGCTCGCGATGTGCACCAACTCGAGGCCCGAATCGACTCGCTGGCCGCACGTAATTCAAAATTAATGGAAACCCTCAAGGAAGCCCGCCAGCAACTGTTGGCGCTGCGCGAAGAGGTCGACCGCCTCGGGCAGCCGCCCAGCGGCTACGGCGTGCTGTTGGCCGCGCATGACGACGGCACTGTCGACGTGTTCACCTCGGGTCGCAAGATGCGTCTCACCTGCTCGCCGAATATCGACGTCGCCGCGCTGAAAAAAGGTCAAACGGTGCGGCTTAACGAGGCGCTGACGGTCGTCGAGGCCGGAAGCTACGAATCGGTCGGGGAGATCTCGACGCTGCGCGAGATCCTGGCCGACGGTCACCGTGCCCTCGTGGTCGGGCATGCCGACGAGGAGCGCATCGTCTGGCTGGCCGAGCCGTTGGTCGCCGAGAACCTGCCCGACGGCAAGTCGGACTCCTCGCACGACGACACCCGGCCGCGCAAGCTGCGCCCCGGTGATTCGCTGCTGGTCGACACCAAGGCCGGGTACGCGTTCGAACGCATCCCCAAGGCCGAGGTCGAGGATCTGGTGCTCGAAGAGGTGCCCGACGTCAGCTACGACGACATCGGCGGGCTGGGCCGGCAGATCGAGCAGATTCGCGACGCGGTGGAGCTGCCGTTCCTGCACAAGGAGCTCTACAAGGAATACGCGCTGCGCCCACCCAAGGGGGTGCTGCTGTACGGCCCGCCCGGCTGCGGCAAGACGTTGATCGCCAAGGCGGTGGCCAACTCGCTGGCCAAGAAGATGGCCGAGGTGCGCGGCGACGACTCCCGCGAGGCGAAGTCCTACTTCCTCAACATCAAGGGCCCCGAGCTGCTCAACAAGTTCGTCGGCGAGACCGAGCGTCACATCCGGTTGATCTTTCAGCGGGCCCGTGAGAAGGCCTCCGAGGGCACGCCGGTGATCGTGTTCTTCGACGAGATGGACTCGATCTTCCGCACCCGCGGCACCGGGGTGAGCTCGGACGTCGAGACGACGGTCGTCCCGCAGCTGCTCAGTGAGATCGACGGGGTGGAGGGGCTGGAAAACGTCATCGTGATCGGCGCCTCCAACCGCGAGGACATGATCGACCCGGCGATCTTGCGGCCCGGCCGCCTCGACGTCAAGATCAAGATCGAGCGCCCGGACGCCGAGTCGGCCCAGGACATATTCTCCAAGTACCTGACCGAAGACCTGCCGGTGCACGCCGACGATCTGGCCGAGTTCGACGGCGACCGCGCCGCCTGCATCAAGGCGATGATCGAGAAGGTCGTCGACCGGATGTACGCCGAGATCGACGACAACCGGTTCCTGGAAGTCACCTACGCCAACGGCGACAAGGAAGTGATGTACTTCAAGGACTTCAATTCCGGGGCCATGATCCAAAACGTGGTGGACCGGGCCAAGAAGAACGCGATCAAATCGGTGCTGGAAACCGGCCAGCCCGGTCTGCGCATCCAGCATCTGCTCGATTCGATCGTCGACGAGTTCGCCGAGAACGAGGACCTGCCCAACACCACCAATCCCGACGACTGGGCGCGGATCTCGGGCAAGAAGGGCGAGCGGATCGTCTACATCCGCACCCTGGTCACCGGCAAGAGCTCGAGTACCAGCCGGGCCATCGACACCGAGTCCAATCTGGGCCAGTATCTCTGAGTCGGTTGAGCGCCGCCGCGGCGCGTTCGCGCCGAAATCTGCGCGCCGCGGCGCGCGCCTAGGCTTGAAGTTATGCAACGGATTATCGGGACTGAGGTCGAATACGGCATTTCCTCGCCGTCGGACCCGACCGCGAACCCGATCCTGACGTCGACCCAGGCGGTCTTGGCCTACGCGGCCGCCACTGGTATCCAGCGCGCCAAGCGTACTCGCTGGGACTACGAGGTGGAGTCGCCGCTGCGCGACGCGCGGGGGTTCGACTTGAGTCGCTCGGCCGGCCCGCCGCCGGTGGTCGACGCCGACGAGGTGGGTGCGGCCAACATGATCCTGACCAACGGGGCCCGGCTCTATGTCGACCATGCGCACCCGGAGTACTCCGCGCCGGAGTGCACCGACCCGCTCGACGCGGTGATCTGGGACAAAGCCGGCGAGCGGGTGATGGAGGCCGCCGCCCGCCACGTGGCCAGCGTGCCCGGCGCTGTCAAGCTGCAGTTGTACAAGAACAACGTCGACGGCAAGGGCGCCTCCTACGGCGCGCACGAGAACTACCTGATGAGCCGCCAGACGCCGTTTTCGGCCGTCATCGCCGGGCTCACCTCGTTTCTGGTGTCGCGCCAGGTGATCACGGGCGCGGGCCGGGTCGGCATCGGGCCCGCCGGTGACGAGCCGGGGTTTCAGCTCTCTCAGCGCGCCGACTACATCGAGGTCGAGGTCGGTCTGGAGACCACGCTCAAGCGGGGCATCATCAACACCCGCGACGAGCCGCACGCCGACGCCGACCGGTATCGGCGGCTGCACGTCATCATCGGCGATGCCAACCTGGCCGAAACGTCGACCTACCTCAAGCTCGGCACCACCGCGCTGGTGCTCGACCTGATCGAGGAGGGTCCCCACCACAACCTGGACCTGACCGACCTGGCGCTGGCCCGCCCGGTGCATGCCGTGCACGCCATCAGCCGCGACCCGTCGCTGCGCACGACGGTCGCGCTGGCCGACGGCCGGGAAATGACCGCTCTGGCGCTGCAACGGGCTTACCTGGACCGGGTGGCCAAGTTGGTCGACAGCCGCGACCCCGACCCGCGCGCCGCCGATATCGTCGAGACCTGGGCGCATGTGCTCGACCTGCTCGAGCGTGACCCGATGGAGTGCGCCGAGTTGCTGGACTGGCCGGCCAAGCTGCGGCTGCTGGAGGGGTTCCGGCACCGGGAGAACCTGAGTTGGTCGGCGCCGCGGCTGCATCTGGTCGACCTGCAATATTCCGATGTGCGGCTCGACAAAGGCCTCTACAACCGGCTGGTCGCCCGCGGCTCGATGAAACGGCTGGTCAGCGAACAGCAGGTGCTCTCCGCGGTGGACAACCCGCCGACCGACACCCGGGCCTACTTCCGCGGCGAGTGTCTGCGCCGGTTCGGGGCTGACATCGCGGCGGCCAGCTGGGACTCGGTGATCTTCGACTTGGGCGGGGACTCGCTGGTGCGTATTCCCACGCTGGAGCCGCTGCGGGGCAGCAAAGCCCACGTCGGTGCGCTGCTGGACTCGGTGGACAGCGCCGTCGAACTGGTGGAACAACTGACGACCTGAGCGGGCGCCGCCGACCTGGGGGCGGGGAAAACCGGCATCGACCGGTAGGCTAGGACGAGCGGCGGGTGGGTGTGTGCCGCCGATGAGCAAGCAGGAGGCAGCGATGGCTCAGGAGCAGACCAAGCGCGGTGGCGGCGGCGGCGATGACGACGACCTGACCGCCGGCGTGGCCGCCGGCCAGGAGCGTCGCGAGAAGCTGGCCGAGGAAACCGACGATCTGCTCGACGAGATCGATGACGTTCTCGAAGAGAACGCCGAGGACTTCGTGCGGGCGTATGTCCAAAAGGGCGGCCAGTGACCTGGCCGTTTCGTGATCGCCGGGCCATCAATTCAGCAATTTCGCCACTACCGCTTACTGGGGCTGACCTGTCCTCGTTCGCCGATTTTCTGCGGCGGACCGCGCCCGAGCTGTTGCCGACGGTCGCCGGCGGTCTCGGCGATCAGCTGCCGCACGGCACGACCATCGTCGCGCTGAAATACCCCGGCGGGGTCCTGATCGCCGGTGACCGACGCTCGACGCAGGGCAACGTGATCGCCGGCCGCGACGTGCGCAAGGTCTACATCACCGACGACTACACCGCGACCGGGATCGCCGGCACCGCGGCGATCGCCGTGGAATTCGCCCGGCTCTACGCCGTCGAACTCGAGCACTACGAGAAGCTGGAGGGCGTGCCGCTGACCTTCGCCGGCAAGGTCAACCGCCTGGCGATCATGGTGCGCGGCAATCTGGGCGCCGCGATGCAGGGATTGGTGGCGCTGCCGCTGCTGGTGGGCTACGACCTCGATGACGCCGACCCGGAAAAAGCCGGCCGGATCGTGTCATTCGACGCGGCCGGCGGGTGGAATCTCGAGGAAGAGGGCTACCAGTCGGTGGGTTCTGGGTCGGTCTTTGCCAAGTCGTCGATGAAGAAGCTGTATTCGCAGGTGAGCGACGCCGATTCGGCGCTGCGGATCGCGCTCGAGGCGCTCTACGACGCGGCCGACGACGATTCGGCCACCGGCGGGCCGGATCTGGTCCGCGGCATTTTCCCCACAGCGGTGGCCATCGATGCGCACGGCGCGGCGGACGTGCCCGAGCAGCGTATCGCCGAGTTGGCCCGGCAAGTCATCGAAAGTCGCTCCCGCGCCGACACATTCGGCCCGGCGGGCAGGCGGGCTGACTCATGAGTTTCCCGTATTTCATCTCGCCGGAGCAGGCGATGCGCGAGCGCGCCGAGATCGCCCGCAAGGGCATCGCCCGGGGCAAGAGCCTGGTGGCGCTGGCCTATGCCGGCGGGGTGTTGTTCGTCGCCGAGAATCCGTCGCGGTCGCTGCAGAAGATCAGCGAGCTCTACGACCGGGTGGGCTTCGCCGCGGCGGGCAAGTACAACGAGTTCGACAACCTGCGCCGCAGCGGGATCCAGTTCGCCGACACCCGCGGCTACGCCTATGACCGCCGCGACGTCACCGGCCGGCAGTTGGCCAACGCGTACGCCCAGGCGCTGGGCACCATCTTCACCGAGCAGGCCAAACCCTATGAGGTCGAGCTGTGTGTGGCCGAGGTAGCCCACTACGGCGAAACCAAACCGCCCGAGCTGTACCGGATCACCTACGACGGCTCGATCAACGACGAGCCCCATTTCGTGGTGATGGGCGGCACGACCGAACCGGTCGTTACCGCGCTCAAGGACTCCTACACCGAGAACGCAGATCTGGGCGACGCGGTGCGTGTCGCGGTCGCCGCGCTCAAGGCCGGTAGCGGCGACGGCTCCGGTAGTTCCAACGGGGGCCAGCCCAGCCTCGGGGTGGCCAATCTCGAGGTGGCGATCCTCGACGCGAGCCGGCCGCGGCGGGCGTTTCGGCGGATCACCGGTTCGGCGCTGGCGTCGCTGCTGCCCCAATCCGGCGGCGCCAAAGACACCGGCGCATCGACGTGAGGCGAGCGTGCCCGGCCAGGCCGGTCACGAGACGGTGTCCCACTGCTCGTCGTCGACGTCGGCGATGCAGTGGTAGGCGATCACCGGATTCTCCGGTTGCGCCACGCCGCCGGCGATGTTGAGGCACGGGCCGAGTGCGCTGGTGATCTGGCCGGTGGGCTGGCGATCCCAGTGCTGGTTGGCGGCATCGCTTTGGCAGGGAGCAAGAACCACCGATGTGTCATCGGCCGGGTTGCTGATCGTGACGCACTGCCCAAAGGCCACGCTCTGCAGGTGACCGGCCGGGCCGAAAACCCAGAGCTGCGATTTCGACCCGTTGCAGGCATTGACCACGGTTGCCGTGTTGGTCCCGTTCGGGGCGTCCAAACACCAGTTGCCCATTCGGCTTTTCAGCTGGACCGGATCGGCGGCGCCGGCCGTTGCGGCCAGCAGCAGCCCGGCACCCGACACCGCGCCGGCCACGAGTGGCAATCGTAGGCGCACCGTGCCATTATCCCCAGGCGGACTGGCCTGCGGCCAACTCCTCTTGCCATTGCGGCGGGAGCGGTAGCGGGTCCGGTGCGGGCTCCGCCCGTCTGCGGGAGTTGTAGGCCAGGGTTGCCGCCAGCCAGCCGCTGGCCATGACCAGGGCAGCGGCCGGCCGCTCCCCTTCTTTTTCCTTGTCGTTTTTGCCGTTCCGGTTCTTGCCGTCGCGATCCTCGTCGTGATTGTCCGCTACGCCGGAGACCGCGCCCCGCCCGGACATCGTGCCCATCATCGCCTCTTGCATCGTCATGCCCGGTGGCAGAGCGACGGCGGCTGTCGGGGCGGCGCCGGTGCCGCTGGCCGTCAGCGACAGCGCCACCGGTTCGGCGCCTGCGGCGGTGGCCCAGCTGGGCGGCACCGACAGCGCTCCGATCGAGAGTGCCTGACCCATGCCCGCGTCGGGCAAGAGCGGGGCCACGCCCGGCCCGAGCATGGCTGTTTTACCCAGGCCACCGAGCGCCCCGCCGACGCCGAACAGGTTGTTCCACCCGCCCAGACCTTCGAACCAGGTGTAGCCGGCGAGCCCGCCGCGCACCAGGCCTTCACGGAAATAACCGAACGCGATCGTGCCGATGGTGTAGAACGCCGTGAAGGCGCCTAAGCTGCCGGACGGGCCGTCTGCCGACGCCTGGTTGATCCAACCCAGGCCCTGGACGGTGAGACCGCCCTCAGGCGTGTCTAGAAACGCCATCAGCTTCGACCAGAGCGACGCGAGGGTCTGGCCGTGGGTCGCGGTGCTGGCGGCAGCCTGGGCGACCGTATGGGCCTGGGCGTGCAGCCCGGCCGGGTTGGTGGTCGGTGGCGGCTCGCGGAACGGCGGCAGCGTGCTCGCCGACGACGAGGCGCCGGCGTAGGTGTACATCGCGGCGGCGTCTTGGGCCCACATCTCGGCGTAGTGCGCTTCGGTGGCCATGATCGCGGGGGTGTTCTGCCCGAAGAAATTCGTGGCGACGAGGGTCGCCAGCAATGCCCGGTTGGCGGCGATCACCGGTGGCGGCACGGTGGCGGTAAACGCGGCCTCGTAGGCCGCCGCGGCCGCCTTGGCCTGCATCGCGGTCCGCTCGGCCTGGGCGGAGCTGGTCTGCAACCACTCGACGAACGGTGCGGCCGCGCCCGCCATCGCCGCCGACGCCGGACCGGTCCACGCCACGCCGGTCAGCTCGGAGACCACCGAGGCGTAACCGGCCGCGGCCGACTCCAGTTCGGCCGCCAGCGCGTCCCAGGACGCGGCGGCCGCCAGCATCGGCCCCGCCCCGGGGCCGGTGTACATCCGCGCGGAGTTGACCTCCGGTGGAAGCAATCCGAAATCCATGGGGTGCTCAGCCGCCCACGGGTGAACGGGACACCACGCTGCGGCGACGCGTGACCGCCCGGGCCGTCGCGCCACCGAGACCCCGGCCGGCCAGGGTGCCCAGCATGGTCTCGCCGAATGCTCCGCCCGGAAAGCCTCCGACGACGGCCGGGGCGGCGGGCGCAGTGCTGACCGGCAGGGTGAAGGACGCGGGAGTGATCGCCGAGGCGGGCATCGCCCAGCCCGGCGGCACCGACAACGCGCCGATCTTGAGGGCCTGGCCTGCGCTCGCGGCCGCCCCGGCCGCCCCCGCGGCGCGCAGCGCCCCACCGCCGAAGCTCAGCGCCGCCGGACCCACGAACGGCGGGTTGAGCGTTTCGGCCAGGCCCGCGGGGTTTTCGGCAACCCAGGTCAACAAACCGACCCCGTTGTTGGCGTTGCTGAGCGCATTCGCCATGTCGGCCCAGGAGGCGGTGCCGTTGCCGAACGCTTGTGCCCCATACCCGGCCGTCTGGTTGAGCAAGCCGTCCCCGTTAACGAGATCACCGTTTCCGAGTATCTGTTGCAGCCACGACGGCAGGCTCGACCCGGCGCTGTTGCCGGTGGCCTGGGAGACCGCGACGGACTGGGCGGCCTGCCCGGCCGGGTTGGTGTTCTGCGTGGGCTGGCTGAACGGGGTGAGTCCCGACGCGGCCGCCGACGAGCGGGCATAGCCGTGCATCGCGGCAGCGTCTTGGGCCCACATCTGGGCGTACTGGCGCTCGGTCTCCCCGATCGCCGCGGTGTATTGCCCGAAGTAGTTGTGCGCGACGAGCGCCGCCAACAAGGACCGGTTGGCGGCGATCGCCGGCGGGGGCACGTGGGCGGCCAGCGCGGTCGCGTGGGCGCTCGCGGCCGCTTTGGCTTGGACGGCTGTCTGTTCGGCCAGCGCCGCGGTGTTGTGCAACCAGGTCACATACGTCTGGGCGGCGGCCGCCATCGCCGTCGCCGACGGGCCGGTCCACCGTGCGGCGGTCAATCCGGAGATCACCGAACTGTATTGACCCGCCGCGGAGTGCAACTCGGCGGACAGCGTGTCCCAGGCCGCCGCGGCGGTCACGAGCGATCCCGCTCCGGGACCGGCATACATCCGTCCCGAGTTGATCTCCGGCGGCAACAAGCTGTAGTCAAGAAACATTGCGATCTCCTGTTCTCACGTCAGATCCGTTCAGTTTGGTTCGATCCGGTGCTACCCGGCTGATACTTGGGTGGTGCGGCGGATTTTCGGGAACGCCCTCGCCGTCTCGTCAGTTCTCATCTCAAGCCTCCAGTTGTCAGATCGGGTGTCTAAAGCCCGCGGCGACCTTATATCGATATGCGTCGATATAAACCCGCCATGGTTAACCGAAGGTTAAGGACGGATGGTCGAAACCCGCCGCGAAAGTGAACAGTTAGGTGCGATCGGCCGACCGGCCGACGCCGGCGCTCTCACCTGGCAAACCGGCGTCGGTGCTGGTAGCAGCCGGTGAACAGGTGGCGCGCAGCGCACGAAGCTGACGATCAGCGTTCACTCTCAGGTGGGCGTGTGTTCAGACGTAGTTAACCAGGGCCGACAACGCTGCCGGAACTATGAAGCATTTGAGATGGTTGTTGACCGCAGCCGGTGTAGTGACGGCGATCGGCCTGGCCGCGCCTGCTCATGCCGACGGCACCGACGCCGTTTTCCTCGATGAGCTCGATCGAGCCGGCATCGAGTACGCCGATGCGCAGGATGCCATATCCGCAGGCAAGGGTATCTGTGGCTATCTCGCGGAGGGTCGCCCGGCAAACGTTATCGCCCGCGCCCTGAAGATCCGCAATCACCACCTATCGGTGAATAACGCGCTTCAATTCGTGGTGATCTCCGGCGAGACATACTGCCCCGCTCAGTTAGCTGCTGCTGACGCCAAGGGTTAAGCACCGTGGGACTTTTTCACGAGAACATTGTGTTCGCTGCCAGGGAGCGAACCGGATACACGTCGTTATGGAGGGAACTATGACAATGGCATTCGTCAAACCGTTGTTGGCCGCAGCCGCAATCGCTGCCTTTATTGGCGGGCCCGCACCGGCCCACGCCGACGACTCGGCTTTTCTCAATGCGCTCGGCCAGGCTGGGATCGAGTTTCCGAATCCGCCGGCAGCCGTAGCCGCCGCCCGCGAGGTGTGCGCCTACATTGCAGACGGACACACCTCGGCGCAGGCTGCCCGCGGGCTCAAAAACGCCAACCCCGATTTGTCGATGACGCACGCCTCCCATTTCGTGGCGATCGCCCGGGCGACGTACTGCAATCAGCCCATCGCCGCTGTCGATCAGACCGCCACTGGTGGCGAGCAGTCCGTCACGGGCGGCGAGCAGTCATAACCCCCGGCTGCGCGGGCTAGCCGCCGCCGCCACCGCCCATGGGCGGCAGCGGGCAGTAGGCGCCGCGGGCGAGATTCACAAATTGAATGGCCTGAACCGGCGAGAGTTTGGGGTTTTGTTCTGCCACCATTTCAATGGTTTCGTTTTCGGTGTGTCGCCCGGCAATGATGTAGGAGCAGACGGCCTTGCCGCTGGAAATCACTTGATCCGCGTTCGGGTATTCGATTCCGACTTCGTTGAGCGCTTCCAGAAAAGCGTCATCGTTGCCGCTGTCGGCGTAGGCGGTGTTGGCCGTGCCGATCAAAGTCGTCGTGCAGGTCATAGCCAGTAGCAGCTTTGCTGGGCGCATAGTGTCTCCCGGTTTCGAAAGAGTGTCACGGTAAGCATAAAGCACAAACCCATATCGGGATCTACTGACATTTCTACCTGTTGCCCGTTCATGAACACGATGACGCGGTCAGCTGGTTGAATGTCTCAGCGTCGAGGCGGCCTGAGTGCACGGTTCGGTGGCCGGCAACATCGACCACCTCGACATGGTGTGTTTGCTTTTCGGTGCGACTGCCCTGGGCCTGAGCCCTGCGGAAAAGCATGATACGGCAACAACTTCGGGCGATGGGGGGTAGCAAAGTGGTTTTGGGGTTTTGGGATCTCGAGGTTCCCATCGTCGGTGCGCCCATGGCTGGTGGTCCGGGGACGCCGACGCTGGCGGCCGCAGTCAGCAACGCGGGCGGCATGGGGTTCGTGGCGGGTGGATACCTGAGTGCGGAACAGTTCGTCGACGACATGGCCGCCGCGCGTGCCGAGACGAATGGTCCCATCGGGGCAAACCTTTTTGTGCCGCAACACAGCGCTGCAGACATCGTGCAACTGAACCACTACGCCGAGCAACTCGATCCGCTTGCTCAGCACTACCAGGTGGAAGTGGGCCAGCCGCGCTTCGGTGACGACGACGACTGGAAGCGCAAGCTCGAAGCGGTCGCGGATGTGCGACCCGAAGTGGTGTCTTTCACGTTTGGGACACCGTCAATGCGTTCCGGCGGCTGGGCGCGCTGGGCATGTTGTTGTTCGTTACGGTGACGTCGGCCTACGAGGCCAGCGTGGCCATTGCCGCGGGTGCGGACGGTTTGGTTGTGCAGGCACCGGAAGCCGGTGGTCATCGCGGCACATTCGCGCCGGACCAGGAACCCGGCACGGAATCGCTCGGCGAGCTGTTGGACTGTATCGGCGCCGTGCATCAGGTGCCGCTCATCGCCGCCGGCGGCCTGAGTACGCAAGCCGATGTCGTTGAGGTCTTGCGTCGGGGAGCGGTGGCCGCCCAGGTCGGCACCGCGTTGCTGCTGGCCGAGGAAGCCGGCACCAACGCCACGCACCACGCGGCGCTGCAAAACCCGCAGTTCGCCACGACCGTGGTCACCAGGGCCTTCTCGGGACGGTATGCGCGTTGTCTAGAGAATGACTTCACCCGGCTGCTCGACCACCTGGCGCCGCCGGGATATCCGGAGGTCGACCATATGACGTTACCGATCCGCCGGGCAGCGGCCGCCGTTGAAGACCCCCATGGGATGAGTTTGTGGGCCGGAACCCGATTCGCTTCCGCCCGGACTGCTCCAGCCGCTGACATCGTTGCCTCATTCGCCTGTTAGTAGCAATGGTCTTGGACCGACGGCAGAGCGTGCGGCGATTTGGTCCGCCGGGCGCATCCGCAACACCTGCAGCGCTTGATGGCCGACGGCAGCGCACCGTCTATCCACGCGGAAGTGAACGATTAGTAAACAGGGGGTGCAGTAGATGAATTGGCTTAAAACACTTGCAAAGACCAGTGCATGAGTCTATCCGGATCCGGCCGAGACAGCTAACTTAATGCTAAGTCGGCACAGCTGGAAATCCGTTGTGCCGCCAGTCAACACCACGACATTCAGGCATTCGAATTGTGAGGAGATGAGCGATGCCGATCGCGGACTCGCTGCCGGGAAAGGCAGCACTTCGCCAGCCCCGTTCGCGCTTACGGGTGGGGTCGCGCGCAGCCAAACTGCTCGTGATGTCAGCCTGGGCATCAGCTGTGGTCGGCATGGCCGCGCTGGCGGGCGCCGAGCCGGCCGATCCGTATAAGTACATCGACAGCGCGACAGACGATACCTTCCTTCGCTCCCTCGACGGCCTGGGCATCGACTACTCGAGCGGTCCCGAGGCGCCCAACACCGCCAGAGCAGTCTGCGCCTATATCCAAGAGGGCCACAGCATACGCGAAGCCGTGGACGTAGTCAGAGACACCTACCCCGGCTTGCCCCTTCTCAAGGGCGCTCACTTCGTGGCGGTCGCACGAGCGTTGTACTGCCCCAATAGCTCAGGTTGGTGATCGTCGCTCCGCCATGACCGACACCGCGGTCACGGCAGAACCAGCCGTCTGGGCACCCAGCGGCGTGGGTCAGTGAGAGTTTGTGCGGGTCTGGTGGTGCGCGCAGACCATGATCGAGTTTCACTGTGCGCTGAGGGTGACGGCCGTCGGCGTGTCGCCGCCCGGAATACACACTCGACGCCGGGGATGCATACTCGCGGCCCCACGGCAGGCCCGCCGCGCCCCTCGGTGTACGCGGCGTGGATTCTCGACAGGTGCAGGTGCTCGTGTCCACTGGCGGCTTCGCGGCCGCAGAATCCTACCCACTTGACGGGCTCAACTTCGAACGGCCCGCGAGATCATCAGGCACACCCCGTCATCGCGTGCTACCGGCCGATAAACCGCCCATCCCGCCCGGCGTGTTACTGACCCACGCTCCTAGCCACCGAAAGGAAGCCGCGGCATCTTGTAGCGGGGCGGCGTGACCTGCAAGATGGCACTGACACTGGGACGCATTACCTTACGGGCCGCGCCCGCGCCGGCCGCCGCCGCCATCGGCGCCATGGCCGCCGCCGGTCCGGTGCCGGCGGTGTGGAACCTCGGAGCCGCATCCCAGGACTCCGCGGCCCCCGCTGCCAGCCACTGCTGGGTCGCGGCGGCGGCCGGGGTCGCGTGCGCCCAGGCTGCGGGCACCGACAACCGCCCGACCGGGGTCGCCTCGCCCACGCCGGCCAGTACCGCCCTGCTGGCGGTGGTGTCGGCAGTTGCAGCAGCCAGAACGGTCGGCGAGACCGTCGCGGCCGGCGATGTCGCGCCCGCCAGCGCGGGGGGCGGTGAGAAAAGAGCGCCATCGGAAACGAACTTGACGCCGAGGATGATGGCGTCACCCATAGCTCCCACGTTACGAGCTTGCACCAGCCCATAGATGTCCGGAATTCGTTGGATGTAGTTGAGATTGGTGAAGTAGGTGATCAATGCCTTCGGTATCGGTATACCGATCGGTGCTGATGTGCTCGCACTCGGCGCGGACGAGAGCAACTGCGGCACTGACGAAAGGAACTGTGACAGGACGGATTGCGTAGCTGCTACGGCCGCGGGGGCGCTGGCCGCCGCGGGCGCGGCGGCGGAGTTGGTGGTGGGCGGCGGCCCGGTGAACGGCGCCAGCCTCGTCGCTGTCGACGCCGACGTGGCATAGCCGTACATCGCTGCGGCGTCTTGCACCCACATCGCGTCGTAGGCGGCCTCGGTTGCCGCGATCTGGGCCGTGTTCTGACCCAAGATGTTGGTCCGCACCAGAGTTAGCAACTGGGTGCGGTTGGCCGCTATCAGCGGCGGCGGCACGACCGCCGCATGTGCGGCTTCGAAGGCGGCTGCCGCCAGCCGGGCCTGGCCGGCCGCCTGCTGCGCTCGTCCCGCCGTGGTGGCCGCCCACTGGGCAAACGGCGCAGCCGCAGCAGCCATCGCATTCGAAGCCGGACCTAGCCAACCCTCGTCCTGCAAGCTCGAAACCGTGACAGAGTAACCTTTCGCGAACGAATCCAATTCGGCGGCAAGCGCGTCCCAGGCCGAGGCAGCCACCATCATCGGTTCCGCCCCGGGTCCCGTATAAATCTTGGCCGAGGTGATCTCCGGCGGAAAGAGCCCGAAATCCAGCATTCGCATTACCTTTCTGATGCTATCCGCCGGCCGCGGGCCGGGGCATTCGGAAGCGGCGATCCTGCATACGGAAGACGGGATTGCCGCCCTGGTGCTGCGCCGCGCCGCCCATCGGTCCCAGGCCCAGCGGCGGCTGGTCCGTGGCGGGTGCGGCCGAGGTTGCGCTGACCAGTTGCGCGGGAACGGGACGCTGACCTGTTTGCGGTGACTGCGGTTCCGGCGGCTGGGCCAGGTAACCCGCGTTCGCCGGCGGCGTTGCCGCGGTCCAGCCCTGCGGAACCGACAACGTCCCCCCCGATGTCCCCACTGAGGCTGCTCTGCCGGTATGGGCGAGCACCGGCCCGCCGGTTGTGCTTGTCGAACTCGCGAACACGCCATCGCCCAGCAGAGCGGGCGGATTCCGGGGCAGGAAAAGATGGTTGCCGAAAAGTAGATAACTCGTGTTGAAAACGCTTTGATCGCCAAAGGTAACGCCGTAATTGTAGTATTGCGCACCGATCGCCTCGTGGAAAAGGTTGGCAAAATATTGCCAGGATTGAAAACTGTCGATGTAGTAAAAGTATTGCGATAATCCCGACGTCGATGTGGACGTAGCAGAGGAGCCAGCGGCAGGGTGTGACGCGGCCGCCAGCGCGTGCCCCAAGGTCGCCTGCGCCGCGGTGCCGGCCGTCTGACCTGGCGCAGCGGTTTGGGCCGGTTGCCCGGCGGGATTGGTGGTCTGCGGCGGCGCCTCGAACGGCGTCAGCGAGGCTGCCGCCGGCAGTGACGATGCGGCGTAGGTGTACATGGCGGCGGCGTCTTGAGCCCACATCTCGGCGTAATGGGCTTCGGTCGCCGCGATCGCCGGCGTGTTCTGCCCGAAGAAGTTGGTAGCGACCAGCGTCATGAGCAACGCCCGATTGGCCTCGATGACCGGCGGGGGAACCGTCATCGCGAACGCCGTCTCATAGGCGGCCGCCGCCGCCCGCGCCTGGTTAGCCGTCTTCTCGGCGCGCGCAGCGGCCGCGCTCACCCACGTGACATAGGGTGCCGCCGCCGTGACCATCGCGTCCGAGGCAGGCCCCGACCACAGTTGTCCTTGCAGAGCCGACAACTCCGATACGTAGCTAGCCGCGAACAATTCCAGGTGCGCGGCCAGCCCGTCCCAGGCCGTCGCGGCCGCCATCATCGGCCCCGATCCCGGACCCGCGTACATTCTGCCCGAATTGACCTCGGGCGGCAGCGCCCCAAAATCCAGCATGAGTGGTCCTGTTGGTCGTTGAAAAACAGTTGAAAAACAATGGAGCGGCGGTAGCAGGCAGGGCCTATCCACCGGAGTTGGGACGGGGCATCTTGAAGCGCCGGGGCGCGACCCGCAAGATATTGCTCACCACGGGACGCGCGAGCATGCCGGCCGCGGCCGCGCCGGCCATCCCCGCCATCGGTCCCACACCCGCCGTGGGTTGTGCGCCGGCCATGTTCGCCGCCGGGTCGGCCTCCCACGCCGCTTCGGTCTCCGAGAGCCACAGCGGCTGTTCGCTGGCGGCAGCCACCGGAGTCGCACTCGCCCAGGCCGGAGGCACGGACAGCGGCCCCATCGCCGCCGCCTGGCCCGCGCTGGCCAGCACCGCGTTCGACACACCTGCCACCGGCGATGCCGCCCCGGCCAGCCCTGCCGTCAGCCCTGTGGTGGTTGACGTCGCGCCGGTCAGCCCGACCAGCGGCGCGTACATGTAGCCGTCGGCCAGAAGCCGGCCGATGATCATTCCGGCGGCGCTGGAGTTGGCGGCGGTACGAGTTAACGCCGCCCCGAAACTCACCGGTCCGCTGATGGTGTTGAAGTCTCCGATGCTGGTCACTAGCGAGGTCGGCACTGGGATGCCGAAAATCGGCGTCGTGCCTGAGGACGGTGCAGCTGCTGCCGAGAGCTGTTGTGGCACCGACGAAATAACCTGTGACAGGGTGCTGACGTGTGAAGCGCCCGATCCGGCGGCCTGAGCGGTGGTGGTGGCGGCCTGGGCCGATTGGCCGGCCGGGTTGGTGGTCTGCGGCGGCGCCGTGAACGGTGTGAGCTTCGTCGCCGTCGCCGCCGAGGTGGCGTAGCCGTACATCGCTTGGGCGTCTTGGGCCCACATCTGTTCGTAGTCCGCCTCGACGGCCGCAATCTGTGTCGTGTTCTGACCCAAGAGGTTGGTCGCGATCAACTGCATCAACTGGGTGCGATTGGCCGCCACCAACGCCGGCGGCACGACCGTCGCATGCGCCGTCTCGTAGGCGGCCGCCGCCGCCCGAGCCTGGTTGGCCGTCGCCTCGGCTTGCGCCGCGGTCGCGGTCGCCCAGGCGGCATAGGGTGCAGCCGCCTCGGCCATCGCCGTCGAGGCTGGACCCGTCCACGCCTGATCCTGCAAGGCCGTAATCACCGAAGAGTAGCCTTGGGCAAACGAATTCAACTGCTCGGCAAGCGCGTCCCACGCGCTTGCGGCGGCCATCATCGACCCCGATCCCGGGCCTGAGTACACCAGGGTCGAAGTGATCTCCGGCGGTTGCGCCGCGTAGTCCAGCACTGGCGTCCCCTTTTGTCGACCGAACTCTGCCGACCGAGCGCAGCGTTGGGGGCGACGGTCGCAGTGTCAGGAGGATCTTGATGTCTCCGAGTGACGCCGTGGCAACAAGAACCTGATCAGGACATGAACGGATGGCCGGTTCCCAGTGAACACGTCCGGTGCTGCTTCGTCGGCGAACGCCGCGACCAGAGGTCGCACGGTGGCCGGTCGAATCGGCGCACTAGGGAAGCATGTCTTGGTGGTTCGGACAGTAGACGTCGACTGATGCGGCGACGAACCTGACCACGGTTTTGGTCACGCGGGCCGGAACGAGGCGCAAGGACGGATTGTCCCCGTACATAGTGTTCATCTCTTCGCGTGCAATGGTGTAAAACGAAGTGCCGTCATCGAGTTCACGACAAATTTCGTGGGCTCGCGCGATGAGTCCCGGCACGTTGTCGGCGGCGGGGATCTGTTCCTCATCGAGCAACGCCAGGAACCGCTCGTCCTGGTCCGGGTCGGCGCGTGCCGCGCCGCCACACACAGTTGCGGCGGTCAGCAGGAGCGGGGCGCTGACCAGAACGCCCGCGAGACGCCCGATACCGGTGGACATCGGCGCAGCTACGGTCGGAGCAGTTTCTTGGTGCGCGGTGTGCCGGTTATAGGGTGAGGCAGAAAAGATCGATGACCGGTTGCAACCCACTGGCGCCAGGTCGGACAGGATTGCATGACTGCATCGAAGCACAAGGGCAGGCTGGCGTCTACGGCGATGAAAATACCTAAGCTGCACTCACCCGCCCGCTGCGCTGTCACCGCCGCCCTGGTCACTACCGCCGCGAGTGTGGTCGGCGCTGTACCGGCGTGGACGACGACGGACGTGCGCCAAGTCATTGCCGACGCGCACGATGCAGCGTCCTCGGCAAACGATGTGTCGAAGCCGGCCGCGACCATCGGGGGCATGTTCCGTCGGGAATCGGGCGCTGACACCCACGCTGCTTCGGGAGAGATCCCAGCGCCCGAGCCGCCGCCAATCCCGGAACCGGCGATCGAGCCGAGTCGTCCCCGGGTCGCGCCACCACCGCCGTCCGAAGAACGGCCATCCCCGCCCCGGCAGGAGGGACCCGCTCCGCACCAGGATGGACCGGATCCGCAACCAGATGACCCTTCGCCCCAGCCAGAGGACCCTTCACCCGGGTCTCCACCACGGGGCCATGTCCAGCTCGCACCGTGAGTGCCTGTCGGGAGCCGCCGATGCGCTGCCGAGTCTTGGCAACCGTACGCGGGCTGTTCGGAGCTTGGGTCTAGCGGCTTCAGCCACGCGAGGTGCCTCAGCTAAAAGTGAGCGCGAAGCGGTGGTTGGTGCCTCACGCATG
>NZ_VYIK01000319.1 GCF_008709575.1 Mycobacterium sp. | reverse complement strand
TGCACGCTGACAGGCGGCGGCACGAACGAGGCGCTCACCGCCAGGCCCGCACCTATCATGGCGACACCAAAGGTGCTGTACCGACGAAACATCGAGGCGTACCCCCTTCGGGTGGGCTTGACCCCAACGAGGCGCAGAATTGCCGAGGCGGTCGAGACGCGACCACCGTCGTGAAGCAGCCGGGGCCCCGCGTGTGCCGCCAAATTTAACAGGGTTGCGGACCGTGTCAAGGCCGGTGAGACGGTTTTGGCGTGGATTTGACGAGCGCTTCGGGGGCTGGTTGATCCAAGCGAAGGCTCGAAATCCAGGCTCTCGGAGAGCATCTCCGAGAGAGCATGCGCTTTTCCCTTGATCTCCAAGGCCAATTCAGTCCGGTCCAGCGCAGCCTGCAGTTGCTTGGTAGGCCGACGCAGCTTCTTCGACTCTCGACGATGCGTTTAGGCTTGCGGTCTATAGCGGTATCGCCCAGGCGCGCGGCGCTGCTCGCGGCCCACCCCCAGCGCGTCACATCCATCGAGAACCCGGGCCCTGCATTCGGCGGTGACCGTGCGCCGGCGCGCTCGGGCAACCGGATCCTCCACCAGGCCGGTATCAGCGTGTGACGTTCAAGGACACGATCGTCCTGGTCACCGGGAATGGTTTCGGCTACCGAGTCCGCGGCCAAGCCCGGAGGCGTGGTGTATGAGTTCGCTCGATCGCGTGACCCTTCGGGG
>NZ_VYIK01000318.1 GCF_008709575.1 Mycobacterium sp. | reverse complement strand
TCGAATGGGCCGCCGGTCGCCACGGTGGGCAGTGTCTCCAGCGCGGCGCCGACCACCACCTCCACCCGCTCACCGAGCCCGGCACGGTCGAGGTTGGCCCGCGCCACCTCGGCGTGCGCGGGCTCTGCTTCCAGCGTCACCACGCGGCCATCCGGAGCGGCGCCGCGGGCCAGCCAAATCGTGCTGTAGCCGCCCAGCGTGCCGATCTCCAGGATGTGGTGCGCCCGCACCGCGGTGGCCAGCACACAGAGGAACTTGCCCTGCGCGGCCGACACGGCAATAGATGGCAACCCGGCCGCGTCGCTGGCCGCCAGTGCCGCAGACAAGGCGGGATCCTCGCCCACGAAGGTGCTGTCCAAGAATGCGTCGACATCAGCGGGGTTCGGTTCGCAAGTCACGGCTTAGACCGTAGCGCGTCCACCGTGATGCCCGAAGACCGGTCAGCGACTGCGGCCGGGCGTCCTACCGGGCCGCCAGCCGTGGATTCGCTTCGACGGCCACTGCCGGTATGCCCAACCCATGTGCCGGGAATCCGTCACGCCGGCCAGCAGCCTGGCTTGCAGCACGAGATCCGGTATCGGCGCGTCAGCTCGCATTACCGCACACCTTCTTTCGCGTAGACAACGCGCAGCACGTAACCGATTTCGGGGCCCATCACCAGCTCGGCCAGCTTGCACAGAGTCGCGGTGAACCGCGGTCCGTGCGGCGGCTGCG
>NZ_VYIK01000317.1 GCF_008709575.1 Mycobacterium sp. | reverse complement strand
GACGGTGGCAGCAATAGTGCTGTGGTCGTCGCTGATCGCGGCGCTGCTTCCGCCCTTGCTGAAGGTGTTGCGGGTCGACCCGGCCGTCGTTTCAGGCCCGATGATCGCCACTATCGTCGACGGCACCGGGCTGATCATCTACTTCATGATCGCTCGCTCGATGCTGTCGGAACTGCATGGCATCTGAGCGCTCTAGGTGCATTCGGGTTCAGCGGTGAGAAATTGTCATACTTCGGCTATGCCGGTTTTCGGGCGGTGACGAGCTTTGTGGCGATGAAGGGGCCGCCGTACCAGAAGCGCCAGCCCAGGCCGCGTGTGCGCACGTCGGCCATGCCGTGGTGGCGGAGCCGCTCGGCGTAGGCGTTGGTGGCGCGGATATCTGCGATGAGCAGGGTGCCGCCCGGTCGCATCACGCGCACTGCCTCATCGATCACCTCGTCGCGCGCCGTCGCGTCGGGGAGGTTGTGGATTGCCAGGCTCGAGACGGCCAGGTCGAAGCTATCGTCCGGCACGGGAATCGAGCGGATGTCGGCGGTGAGTAACTCGATTCGGTCGGCCACCCCCTCGCGTTCGGCGTTGCGGCGGGTCAGCTCCGGGTCGTTGCCGGATTGGTCGAGTGTGCGCCACACGTCGACGCCGGTGGCGGTCCCGCGCGGCACAAGCTGCGCGGCCACAGGGTCGCGAACTGCTCTCCGTCCAGCGACGCGCCGCCGA
>NZ_VYIK01000316.1 GCF_008709575.1 Mycobacterium sp. | reverse complement strand
CGGCGAAACCGGCGCTCCGACATGCCACGCAGCTTACGAAACGACACCGACAAACTCACCGCACCACGCGGGTCACCAGCCCCGATTCCCCCGACGGCTAAAGCCGCCGGTCCCCTCGGGGCGCACTGATGGACTCCCTCGCGGCGAGGTTGGCACGGGCTTCGCCGACCGCCGTCGATGGCGTTTGGCAGCGTCACGTTCCCGCGAAGTACACGGACACCGCGCTCGCGGGACGGCGGACCATGGGCCGTTGGGGCACCGAAGATGGCAATCCCGTGCTGTACCTTGGCCGACCTACAGAATCGGTCGTTGTGGAGGCATACCGGCACTTGGTCGACCCAATCGCCCAGCCCGACGGTCGCGTCCTTCCGATCAGGCCACGTGTGCTCGTTACCTGCGATGTATCGGTATCGGAAATCCTGGATCTTCGGCTGGCCGTACACCGCATCCTGGCCGGCCTGTCCATCAAGCAGCTGCAGTCGCAGACCCATGATCGAGTCGCCTATGCGGCATGCCAGGCGGTCGCCGCGGCGGCCCACCAAGTGGGCTATCACGGGATCGTCGCACCCGCGGCGACCAAGATGGGCGACACTCTCGTCCTGTTCACCGAACTGCTCCCCTATGATCAGCACCCGGTCCGCACGAAGCTGGAGACTTGGTTCGAACTGCCTGCAGATCCCAGAAAGCCCGGACCAGGCGGCCCACTGCGTAGTG
>NZ_VYIK01000315.1 GCF_008709575.1 Mycobacterium sp. | reverse complement strand
CAGGACAGGCACTTTCGCTAATTCAACAGCGTGTCACGCCAAGTTGCGTGCAAAATCGGGGTTAGGTGCCGATGTGTCTGGTATTCAATTCACTAAATCGTGTGGCTCAGAACTGTTTTCGTGGTCCACAAGTCGACGCTTCGGATCTTGCCGGAGACGATTTTGGTCAGCTCCATGGTACAAACGTTGGCGACGACACCATTACTCCGGCGCTCGTCGCCTGCATGGGCTGGAGCGGGACCGAAATCGCGCTGTCGGGCGAGCTGTGCCAATCGCATAGCAAGAGCGCACCATGGCTCACTGCACCTACGTCCGCACAGCTCCACCAAGAGGGATTATGGGTCCCTCGTCAGATATCGTGGCACGCAGAGCATCGCGCCCGTGATGAAGTGGCCCGGCTCAGCGGTCGCGATATTCATCGGTCAATTCGTTTGGTTCGCATGAGTTTTCTCGAGCCCGCAGGTCGACCCGCCGGATCTTGCCGGAGATAGTCTTCGGTAATTCCATGAATTCGATGCGTCGGATGCGTTGGTAGGGCGCAAGGTTTCGGCGAGCATGAGCGAAGATCGCGTCGGCGGTGGCCCGATCTGGAGCCCACCCTGCCGCCAGGCTGATGTAAGCCTTGGGCACAGCCAACCGGGTTGGGTCAGCGGCGGGCACCACCGCCGCTTCGGCGACCGCCGGATGCTCGATGAGCACGCCTCGATCTTTCATG
>NZ_VYIK01000314.1 GCF_008709575.1 Mycobacterium sp. | reverse complement strand
AGGCGCTACCGTCGTTGATCGACGCCGGGATTGCGCACGTCCGCGACGAGGTCATGCCCGCGCTCGGCGAGGTCGACGGGTGTGTCGGTGTGTCGCTGCTGGTCGACCGCGAGTCGGGTCGCGCCATCGCGACCAGCGCCTGGGAGACCCGAGAAGCGATGCACGCGAGCGCTGAGCGGGTGCGGCCGATTCGTGATCGGGCGGCGCAGGCCTTCGGGGGCAGCCCGAGCGTCGACGAGTGGGAGATCGCGGTGCTGCACCGTGACCACCGCTCGGGTCCGGGCGCCTGTGTGCGCGCCACCTGGCTCACGGTGCGGCCCGACCAGTTCGACCGCGCCATCGCGTTCTACCGGGAGTCGGTGCTGCCGGCGATCGAGGAGCTCGACGGGTTCTGCAGCGCGAGCCTGATGCTCGACCGCGCGTCCTGGCGCGCCGTGTCGTCATCGACGTTCGACAGTCTCGAGGCGATGGAGCGCAACGGCGACGCGGCGCGCTCGTTGCGCACCGCCCGACTGCGCGACCTGGGCGCCGACCAGTACGACGTCGGCGAGTTCGAGCTGGCGCTGGCCCATCTGCGAGTACCCGAGCTCGTCTAGCCGCGCCGGCGGATGATCGCCCGCAGCCGCTGCAGGCGCCCGGCGATCTCGCGCTCGCCGCCGCGGCCGGTCGGGTGGTAGTAATCCACGCCCACCAGCTCGTCGGGGGGATACTGCTGCGG
>NZ_VYIK01000313.1 GCF_008709575.1 Mycobacterium sp. | reverse complement strand
AAACGTAAGCAGGACACGGCGTTGCGCCCCAAATCCCCAGGTCACGAACCCACTAAAACGTCACAAGAGCCGTAATTGAATCCCTCCGACAACAACATCGAAAAGACCATCGCTGCCAGGGCCAGCCCCACTCCAGCCGGGCCGGCAGCGGCAAACATCAAACCAAACAGCACCGCCAGCAAGGCGATCTCCGCATAAATGGGGTTCTTCGGATGTAACACCGGCTTGCCCCGCTTACGCAGTGCACGCACACTGGCCTGCCACACGCTTCGCCGCTTGCCCCACCAGGCTTGCCACATGAACGAATAGATCCATTGCCCCCGTACCGGGGTGTCGCTGTCCGCAGGGGTGTCCAGGAACAGATGGTGGCCGAGCACGTGCCCGGTGTCGGCGTTGGTTTCCAGATTCAGGGTGTCGTAGAACTTGCTCAACAGGATCGGGAAGCGCGCGCGCCGATGCATGAGTTCGTGTGCGATCGGTAGCGTGGGAATCGCGCCGATCAGCCCGACGGACAACACCATCCCGACCACATCGGGCGCGCTGAGCGGCCCGCCGGGCAACGGCACACCGGTGTGACCCGTCCAGCCACCCAATCGGAGTGCAAAAAGCACCCACAGCCCCACCAGCAACGGCAAGTGCAGATACAGCGGAGCTTCGGCCAGCCACGGCACCCGGACATGGCGAATCTTGTGGTCGGGTGGCAGCACCAGGTCCAAGA
>NZ_VYIK01000312.1 GCF_008709575.1 Mycobacterium sp. | reverse complement strand
GACTTTGCCGTGGCCGCCGATGATGATGACGCGTGGCATGCCTGCCGACGCTACCCGCGGGCCGTTGCGATCACGTGGTCGAGCAGCGTCTCCGTGGACGGCCAGGGGAATGTGGGCTTGTTGCGGGTGAGCTCGGCGATCCCGTGCAGATGTGCCCACACCGCCGCCGCCGCCGCGCGGGCTTTCTGCGGCGGTGTGGCGCGCACATCGGCGACCGCATTGTTGAGGATGGCGAACGACTCGATGCCAGGCAGTTCCTGCGGTTTCCAGTCATGCACCTCTCCCACGACGCTCATGAGGGTGCGATATGCGGCCGGGTTATCGTCGGCGAATGCAAGGTATGCGGCGCAGACGGCACGCAGGCGCTGCTCCGGGGTTCCGGCGCTGCGCGCGGGTGACTCCAGCCGCTCGTACAGTTGCTGGTGTCCCTCGCGGAACAACACGAGCAGCAGGTCGTCGCGGGTGGGGAAGTGCAGGTAGAAGCTTTGCGGTGCCACACCGGCTTCGCGCGTCACCGCCCTGATCGTCACCGCGGACTCCTGTCCATGGCGATCCAGCAGCCGGCGCGCCGCCGCGATCAGATCGTCGCGGAGCTGTGTTCCCTTGCCGCGGGGATTCCGCGCCCGGGGTTTTGTCGCCGTCGTGGCCATTCAACCCTCCGGAGAATTGACAGTTGACTTATGTATACACCTGTCTGTATACATAGTGTATGTAGACC
>NZ_VYIK01000311.1 GCF_008709575.1 Mycobacterium sp. | reverse complement strand
CGAATCCCGACACCGGCGTCCGGTAGAGCACCAGGGCCAGACCGGTAGCCGGGGCCAGGTAGTCGAAAAAGGACACCACGTCGTCCTCGGTCTTGAGCTGCACCGACGGGTTCATGACCTCAGCACCGACATAGCCGAGCGACTCGACATATCGCATCTTCTCGACCGCCTGGTAAGCGGAGGGGTCCAGGATAATCGTGAACAGCGGTATCCGGCCGGCGGCGGCCTCCGCGACGACCTGGTGATAACGCTGCCATTCGGCCAGCGTCATGTTCCATCCCTCGGCGAAGAACCCGCCGACGACGAGACCCGTGCAACCCATGTCGACGAACGCCTCGATGTTGTGCCGCACGCCCTCCTCGTCAAGCTCGAAATCCTCGCGGAGCGGGGTGATGGGACACATGTAGAAACCCCGGAGGTTCTCGGCGGCCCATGCTCTCGCCTCAGACCCGAGTTGCGCGGTAGCAGTCATAATGTCTTGATCTCCTTACCCGTGATTAGTCGTGGCGACATCCGGAGTTGAAGCGGTTATCACAACAAGCCGAAGGCGGTGCTACTAACCGACCCGGTTGAGAAGCCGCTCACAATGATTGCTTGACCTCGCTGCTCTTTGCTATCCGCGCAGCGCTACGCGAGCTCCGATTCACGCCTTACCCTATCGCGAGGCTGACACGAAAATAACGGTGACCACAAGCTGGTGAGGGCAGGTAGGGGTGACCC
>NZ_VYIK01000310.1 GCF_008709575.1 Mycobacterium sp. | reverse complement strand
ACAGCGTGGCGGTGACGGCTTGGCGGTGATGGCCTGGAAATGGCCGCTTAACGCCTTGCCACAGGGCGCTGACGCGCCCCCGGTGTCGGCTCCCTCATCCGCTGGCTGCGCCGAACCGTATGCACAGGCCACGACGCCACCTGGGTTCGACGGGGCCGCAGGTAACACCGATTTAACAGTCCATGCGACGACCCTAAGAAGCACCGCCGCTGCTCTGGCCCTGGCCGCACCGGCCCAGGCCTACACCGGCGACGATGCAAGTTTCCTGGCCGCCCTGGCCCAGGCAGGGATTACCCACAGTGGCGCGAGCCAAGCCATCGCGGCCGGCCGGGCTGTGTGTGAGCTGATGGACCAAGGCCTCACACCGATGGACACCGTCAACGCGGTGCGCAGCACCAACCCCGGGTTCACCACCGAGCACGCCGCGAAGTTTGCGATCAGCGCGGCCAGCGCGTACTGCCCGCAGCATCTCTGAGCAGGCCGCCGGGGAACTCCCGCAGCGCACGTCGGTTACAGCGCGTGAAAATGCGCGAATCTGTCGACGTTCACTTGGTGAACTCGGTTACGTTGCGACCCGGCGGCCCACCGGCGCGGAGCTCACCGTGATCCCGGCACCGCACGCTCGCGATCGGCTCGCCGGTCCGCGATATCGCCGACTACGCCCTGACCTGACCGCAGGTGAACCGGCGCGATGCCGGGAAACATAAGCTGTACGTCGATGC
>NZ_VYIK01000030.1 GCF_008709575.1 Mycobacterium sp. | reverse complement strand
CCAGCAATTCCTACGACGATCGCCGCCTACCATCATCTGCATGCACCCAACGCACGGTGGGCCCATTTTCTTATCCCACGGCGGCGCACAGCGCCTGGAAAACTAGCCCATACAGTCGAGCTTGCCTGGCCGTTGATCCGGCCGGCACGCGGAAGGCGGGTTGATGTCGGTCACCGTTGATCCTCGTCACCACGACGCGGTGCTGTTCGAGTTCGACGGCCTGGGGACCGACGGCGCGCTGTCGGCGCGACTGCGCGATGCCGGGATCCGTACCGACGCACTCGGCCCGCATGCCCTGCCCGAGCCGGAGCTGTTCGTGCGGGCGGCTGACCGGCTGGGGCTGCGGCCGGGCCGCTGCGCCGTGCTCGCGGCGAGCGCGACCGGGGTCGCGGCCGCCCGGGCCGGCGGATTCGCGTTGGTGATCGGCATCGAGGCCGACGGCAACGGTGCGGAGCTGCGTCGCCACGGCGCCGACGCGGTGGTCAGCGGGCCCGGCGAGGTCCAGGTGCGCACCGGATACCGGCGAATGTCGAAGCTTCCCGACGGCCTGCAGGCCCTCGACGTGGTGAGCGCCGCACACCCCGCGGTGTTCTTCGACTTCGACGGCACGCTGTCCGAGATCGTCGACCGGCCCGACGCGGCCCGCCTCGCCGAGGGCATGGCCGAGGTGCTGACGGCCCTGGCCGCGCACTGCCCGGTCGCGGTGCTCTCCGGGCGCGACCTTGCTGATCTACGGCAACGGGTCGGCCTGCCCGGAATCTGGTACGCGGGCAGCCACGGTTTCGAGCTGACCGGACCCGACGGCGCACACCACCAAAACGAGGCGGCGGCGGCGAGCATCCCGCTGCTGGAACGAACCGCCGCCGAGCTGGCCGACCGGCTCGGTCACATCGCCGGTGTCCTGGTGGAACACAAGCGGTTCGGGGTCGCGGTGCACTACCGCAACGCCGCCCGGGACCGGGTCGGCGAGGTGACCGCCGCGGTGCGCGGCGCCGGTCAGCGCAGCGCACTGCGGGTGACGACGGGTCGCGAGGTCATCGAGTTGCGCCCGAATGTGGACTGGGACAAGGGCAAGGCCCTGCGGTGGGTGCTCGATCACATCGACGACCCCGCCGGCCCGCCGCGGTTGCCGGTCTACCTCGGCGACGACATCACCGACGAGGACGCCTTCGACGCGGTGCACGACGACGGCGTGGGCATCGTGGTGCGCCACAGCGACGACGGTGACCGCGCCACCGCCGCACGCTACGCGCTGGACAACCCGGCCCGAGTGCGCGACTTCGCGGCGCGACTGGCGCGCCGGCTCACCGGCTGAGCGACGCCGGCTGCCGGTCGCCGCGCCTGCGGCCGGGCCGGTTTGTCAAGATCGGGTATGACCTTCTCCCGGCGCCTGGGTTCCCTGCTGTGCGCACTGGCCGTGGTTGCGCTGGGGTGCTCGCCGCGGAGCGCCCCGCCCGGTGGGGGCTCGGGCGGCTCCGCCGACCCCGCTACGGCCGGCGCCGTGCTACAGATCGTGCGCGACACCATGGCAGCGGCGCACCTGAAGGCGGTGATCGTTCGCGTCACCAGCGACGGCAAGGACATCGTGACCCGGGCGCTCGGGGAATCGATGACCGGGGTGCCGGCCATGCCCAGCAACTTTTTCCGCAACGGTGCCGTAGCCGGCTCCTACATCGCGGCACTGCTGCTCAAACTCGTCGACGACAAGAAGGTGAGGCTCACCGACACGCTGTCGCAGTGGCTTCCCGAGATCCCCAATGCCGAGCGGGTAACCCTGGGCCAGCTCGCCCACATGACTTCCGGATACCGCGATTATCTACTGGACAACCCCGCATTCAGCGCCGCTGTGGATGCCGACCCGTTTCGGCAGTGGACGCCGCAGGAACTGCTCGGCTACGCGGTGACCAAGCCGCTGCTCTACGAGCCGGGAACCAACTGGAACTACGCCGTCACCAATTACGTGTTGCTCGGTTTGGCGCTGGAGAAAGCCACCGGCCAAGAGATGGCGAAGCTGTTGCAAGACAAGGTGCTCGGACCGCTCGCGTTGATCAACACCGCCAACTCGCTCACCCCGCAAATCCCGGTGCCCACACTGCACACGTTCACGTCGCAGCGTCGATCAGCACTGAAAATCCCTGCCGGCACACCGTTTTACGAGGAGTCTACGTTCTGGGATCCGTCATGGACGATGGCCCGCGGCGCCACCGAGACGACCAACATCTACGACCTGGAGGCCACCGCGGTGGGCATCGGTTCGGGCAAACTGCTCTCGCCCGACTCGTACAAGGCGATGGTGTCGATCGACCTTCGCCGGCGCACCACCGACGGAGTCTGTAGCTACGGGCTGGGGATCGTCGTGTGCGGGCACTGGCTGCTGGCACAGTCGACGATCGCCGGGGAGTCCGTGCTCGAGGCGTACCTGCCGTCGCGCAAGATCGCGATGGCCGTGGCGGTCACCTACCGGCCCGAGGCGTTCGACGACCGGGGCAACTACCGCAACGAGGCCGAAACGCTGTTCCGCCGCATCGGTGCGCAACTGGCCCCCGACGACGCGCCGCCGACGAAGTAACCGGCCGTCAGCTTTGGTATTGCACCTCGCCGTCCTCGAGCACCAGCCGGGCGACCCCGCCCTCGACGTCGTCGGCGCCGGAGGCTTCAGTGGTGAACACCGCCCTGCCGGGCTCGGTGCGCCAGATCGACGTGGTCAGGGTCTCCCCGGGAAACACCGGCTTGGTGAACCGGGCGCTGATCGCGGTGATGTTGGCGGCGACGCCGCCGCCCAGCTCGGCGACCAGCGCGCGCCCGGCCACCCCGTAGGTGCACAGGCCGTGCAGGATCGGCCTGGGGAAGCCGGCGAGTTCCTTGGCGAACCACGGATCGCTGTGCAGCGGGTTGCGGTCGCCGGAAAGCCGGTAGATCAGCGCCTGGTCCTCGCGGGTGGGCAACGCGATGCGGGCATCGGGTTCGCGGTCGGGGATTTCCGGCGCGGCCGGCCGCTGACCCGGCGCTCCGCCGAAACCGCCGGCGCCGCGGATGACCAGAGTGGTCAGGGTCTCGGCGACCAGCTGCCCGGAATCCGGATCGGTGCCTCGGCCGCGCAGCATGATGACCGCGTTCTTGCCTTCGCCCTTGTCCTGGATGTCGGTGACTTCGGAGACCACCGACAGCTTCCCGGCGGGCGGGAGCGGCGCGTGCAGCCGGATGCCCTGCGAACCGTGCAGCAGCATGGCGGGGTTGAAGGTGCCGATCTTGCCCGCCGCCCCGAACGCCGGGCAGCAGATCACCGCGTAGGTCGGCAGCACCTGCTGGGTGATGCCGTGACTGTTTTCGGTGGTGAACGACAGATCGTCGATGCCGGCGCCGACGCCGAGCGCGTAGAGCATCGTGTCGCGGTCGGTCCACTCGAACAGCATCGGTTTGGTCGTCGCTCCGACGGCCGTCGGGTCGATCGCCACGCGGGACTCCTCTCGATCGGGTCGGTCGGGTTGGACCTTATCCGATGTGACAAAGCCGCCACACCGAGATCCTCGACCAGGCAAGCTATGGCTATGCCCAACCGATCCCTCGTCTGGAAGGCGGCGGCCGCACTCGCCGCGACCATCGTCGTCGGGGCCTGCTCGTCGGCGCCGCACCCGAGAACCATCACCCTGACGTTCGTCCGGCACGCCCAATCCGAGAGCAACGCCGCCGGACTGATCAACACCGATGTGCCCGGCGTCGGTCTCACCGAGGAAGGCCGGACCCAGGCCCGTCAGCTCGCCCGCCAGCTCGCCCGCGAAAAGTACGACGGCGTCTACGCCTCCACCATGGTTCGCACCCAGCAGACCGCGCAACCTCTGGCGAAGGAACTCGGCAAGCAGGTCGAGGTCCTGCCCGGGCTGCGTGAAGTCGACGCCGGCTGGTATCAGGACACCCCGGCCTCGACGGCCGAGTTGACGTATCTGCTCGCGCCCAAGGACTGGCTGGCCGGCGACCGCAAAGACGCCATCCCCGGCTCGATCAACGGCGACGAGTTCAACGACCAGTTCAGCGGCGCCGTCCAGAAGATCTACGACAGCGGCAACACCAAACCGGTCGCGTTCTCCAGCGGCGTGTCGATCATGTACTGGACGCTGATGAACGTGAAGAACCCCAAGAACAGCCTGGCCACCAGCCACCCGCTGCCCAACACCGGCAAGGTGGTGATCACCGGCAGCCCGGCGTTCGGGTGGACCTTGGTGGACTGGGACGGCATCCGCGATTTCGGCTACTGACCCTTCAGGTTGACGCGCGGCGGTAGCGGCGGCGACGATGGCTGGCATGCGCTATGTCGTTACCGGCGGTACCGGGTTCATTGGCCGCCGGGTCGTGTCACGTCTGCTGGACACCTGGCCGCAGGCCCAGGTGTGGGTGGTGGTCCGGCGCGCATCGCTGAGCCGCTTCGACCAGCTGGCCGCGCAGTGGGGTGAGCGGGTCAAGCCGCTGGTGGGCACGTTGCCGCAGCTTCGGTTAAGCGACGAGGCCGTCTGTGAGCTCGGTGCGGTGGACCATGTGGTGCACTGCGCGGCGATCTACGACCTGGCCGCTGCCGATGCGGTGCAGCGCGCCACCAACGTCGAGGGCACCCGCGCCGTGATCGAGCTGGCCCGCCGGCTCGGCGCGAGGCTGCATCACGTGTCGTCGATCGCGGTGGCCGGCGACTTCCCCGGCGAGTACACCGAGGCCGATTTCGACGTCGGCCAGCGGTTCCCGACGCCGTATCACCAGACGAAATTCGAGGCCGAGTTGCTGGTGCGCTCGGCCCCGGGATTGCGCTACCGGATCTACCGGCCCGCGGCGGTGGTGGGCGATTCGCGCACCGGCGAGATGGACAAAATCGACGGCCCGTACTACTTCTTTCCGGCGCTGGCCAAGCTGGCTGCGCTGCCGTCGTTCACCCCGATCGTGGTACCCGACATCGGGCGCATCAACATCGTGCCGGTGGACTACGTCGTCGACGCGCTGGTGGCGTTGCTGCACGCCGACGGTCTGGACGGCCGGACGTTTCATCTGACGTCACCGAAAAGTATTGGGCTGGCAGGTATTTACCGGGGGATCGCTGCCGCCGCGGGGTTGCCGCCGTTGCGTGCCTCGTTGCCCGGCTCGATGGCCGCACCGGTGCTGCGGGTCCGTGGCCGGGCCAAGGTGTGGCGCAACATGGCCGCCACCCAACTGGGCATTCCCGCGAAAGCGTTCGACGTCGTCGCCCTGAAAACGACCTTTGCCGCCGAGCAGACGCGGGCCGCTTTGTCCGGCAGCGGTATCGACGTGCCCGACTTCGCCGACTACGCGCCCTGGCTGTGGCGGTACTGGGCTGCGCACCTGGACCCGGCCCGCCGCGACGATCCGGCCGGCCCGCTGGTCGGCAAGCACGTGATCATCACCGGCGCCTCCAGCGGCATCGGCCGGGCCTCGGCGATCGCGGTCGCCCGGCGCGGCGGATGCGTGTTCGCCTTGGCCCGCAACGGCGAGGCGCTCGACGAGCTGGTCGCCGAGATCCGCGCCAACGGCGGACAAGCCTATGCCTTCCCCTGCGACGTCACTGATGCGGCGTCGGTGCAGCACACCGTTACCGACATCCTGAGCCGGTTCGACCACGTCGACTATCTGGTCAACAACGCCGGCCGGTCGATTCGCCGGTCGGTGGTCAACTCCACCGACCGGCTGCACGACTACCAGCGCACGATGGCGGTCAACTACTTCGGCGCGGTGGCGATGGTGCTGGCGCTGCTGCCGCATTGGCGGGAGCGCCGGTCCGGTCACGTCGTCAACGTGTCCAGCGCCGGGGTGCAGGCCCGCAACCCCAAGTACAGCTCGTATCTGCCCAGCAAGGCCGCGCTGGACGCGTTCGCCGACGTGGTCGCCGCCGAGACGCTCTCGGAGCACATCACGTTCACCACCATCCATATGCCGCTGGTGGCCACCCCGATGATCGTGCCGTCGCAGCGGCTCAACGCGGTTCGCGCGATCAGCGTCGAGCGCGCGGCGGCGATGGTGGTGCGCGCGCTGATCGACAAACCCGCCCGCATCGACACCCCGCTGGGCGCGTTCGCCGCGGCCGGACACTATTTGGCGCCCACGCTGTCGCGACGGGTCTTGCACCAGCTGCACCTGGGCTACCCGGATAGCCCGGCCGCGCGCGGGATACCGAATGCTGACCCGGTCACCGCCGTGCGACGATGACAGTCCCTCGTGGGCGCGCCCCGGTCTTCGTCGACGTCGACACCGGCGTCGACGACGCGCTGGCGCTGATGTATTTGCTGGCCAGCCCGGACGCCGAGCTGGTCGGGATCGCCGCCACCGCCGGCAACGTCGCCGTCGAGCAGGTCTGCCGCAACACCCTGGGCCTGCTCGAGCTGTGCCGGGCCCCTGCCATCCCGGTCTCACGCGGCGCCGACAATCCGCTGTGCGGCCCGCTGCGTGCGCCCAGTCACGCCCACGGCGCCGACGGGTTGGGGTATGCCCAGCTGCCACCGAGCGGGCGCGAGCTCAGCGGCGAGGATGCCGCCACAGCCTGGGTGCGCGCCGCCCGCGCCCATCCCGGCGAGCTGATCGCGGTGGCCACCGGCCCGCTGACCAACCTGGCCCTGGCCCGCCGCGCCGAACCCGCGCTGCCGTCGCTGCTGCGCCGGCTGGTCATCATGGGCGGCGCCTACGACCATCGCGGCAACACCACCCCGGTGGCCGAATGGAACATCAGTGTCGATCCCGAAGCCGCCGCCGAGGTGTTGGTGGCCTTCAACCGCGCCGAGCAGCTGCCGATTCTGTGCGGGTTGGACCTGACCCGGCGTATCGCGATGACCCCGGAACTTCTGGCCCAGTTGGCTGCCGCCGCGCAGGTGAGCACACCGGTGATGAGTGCCAGCGACCCCCGCGGCACCCGCAGCACGGCTGCCAACCCGCTGATCCGGGTGATCGAGGACGCGATGCGGTTCTACTTCGAGGCCCACGCTGAGCGCGGCCACGGTTATCTGGCGCACCTGCACGATCCTTTAGCCGCGGCCGTCGCACTGGATCCACAGCTGGTGAGCACCAGACCCGCCACCGTCGACGTCGAGTTGACCGGGACGCTGACCCGCGCCATGACGGTCACCGACTGGTCGGGACGCTGGGGCCGAGACCCCAACGCGCTCATCGGCGTCGACGTCGACCCTGCGGTGTTCTTCGAGCGGTTCACCAGCCGGGTGGCAGGGTTGGCGCGTAAGCGCGCAGTGAAAACCCGCTAAACAATCCACCCCGCGCCAGCGGCCGGTTCACTCTCGGCGCGAAAAGGTGGGCAACTACTCATAAATCCCCTCCAGATACCAGCGCCGCTTCCGGTAGCACAACAGCAGCGCATGCTGGCCCTGCGGCAACACCTGCGCCCGGGCGCTACGCCCAGCCGCTGCGCGAGGATCCCACCAGCGTTCGTCGACGGGCCAGGGCCCCGCCCACCAGCGCAACCGGTCGTCACGGCCGCGGGCGGCCAGCCGCGCCGGGTCCGCGGAGAACAGCCCGCGGCCCGTCACCTGAATCGGATTACCTTGGGCGTCGAGAAGGTCCACCGGCTCATCGAGGAGCACCGCCGGTGACGGCTCGGGCAGTGCTCCCGGCCACGGCTGACGCGGATCGGCAGCCGGCACCGGCTCGTCGCCTAACGGTGCCAGGGTGACGCGTTCGGCGGGCCCGCGGCCACCGGACAGCACCGGCACCTGTACGGCCTGCGGGCCGAGCAGGCCCTGCACCCGCACCAGCGCGCGATATGCCCGCAGCCGGTCGTCGTCACCGAGGCCACCCCAGAGCGGCAACTGCAGCGCTCCGCCCGAGACCACCTCGATCGCCTGCAGCCGTAACCCGGTCACCGGTCCGATGGGCCCGTCGGCGGTCCGCAGGGTCAACCACCCGTCGAGCTGCCAGCGCACCCGATCGGCGATAGCCTCCTCGGTCAGTGGCTCCGCGCAGCGCCACACCCGGCTGCGCTCGTCGCCGGCGGCGGTGACGGCATGAACAGCCAGCCGGGTGCATCCCACCCCGGCGGCCATCAACCGCTGATGCAGCGTGGCAGCCAGCGATCGTGCGGCGAAGGCCGCGGCGTCGATCCGCTCGATCGGCGGGTCGCAGTCCAGCACGGCATCGAGATCGGCCGGCAGCTCGCGCCCGCACGGCGCGCGTTCCGGCTCGCCGCGGGCGAACCGGTGGGCGATCACCGCGTCGGCGCCGAACCTCGACGCCACGTCGCTGCGCGACAGCGCGGCGAACCGGCCGATGGTGCGAATTCCCAGTCTCCACAGCAGATCCGCCAGCTGATCCCGGCCCGGACCGGACAGGCTGGGCTCGACGGCGAGTTGGCGGATCGACAACCCGGCCAAAAACCGCGCGTCGGCGCCCGGCTCCACGATGCGACCCGCGCGGGCGGCGAAGACCGCGGTGGACAACCGGTCGGCGATCCCCACCTGACATTCGGCGCCGGCGGCGGCCACCGCGTCGATCAGTTGCTCGGATGTTTGCTGCTCGGATCCGAAAAACCGGGCCGCCCCGTGTGCCGGCGCCACCACCAGCCCGGGGCGCAGCACCTCGGGGCGGGGTATCAGGTCGTCTATCGCGGCGAGCACCCCTTCGAAGAAGCGCGCGTCGCGGTCGGTGTCCGCGGCCACGACATGCAGATCCGGGCAGTGGGCTACCGCCTCGCGGCGCCGCAGCGCTCGCCGCACCCCCGCCGCCCGGGCGGCCGACGAGCAGGCGATCACCCGGTTGGCCAGAGTGACCGCGACCGGGGCCGTCGCGGGCAGGCCCGCCGCCGCCGCGGCGGCGACCGCGGGCCAGTCCATACACCAGATCGCCAGCACCCGGGAGGCCACGAACTATCCCGCCCGTATCCGGCCGATCGCCCGCCCCCGGGCACTGACCTGCAGCCGCACCCTGCTGATCCGTCCGAACCCGGGCGCACCGGTCTGATAGCCGCAGACCCGGGCCTCCAGCCGCAGCGCCGCCCCCGGCCAGTCACCGTCGGTGACCAGCAGGGTGCAGCCCCGCTGACGCGCCCGGGTCAGCACCGCACGCGTCCGGGTCGGCGGCACCGAGCGTCCGCCCAGCCCCAGCACCACCAGATCCATTCCGTCGGTGAGCACCGCCGCCACGTCGACCGGGTCGGTCCCGGGATCCGGGATCACGGCCAGCCGACTCAGGTCCACCCCCATCTCCGCGGCCGCCAACAACCCGACATCGGGCTGCCCGACGATGGCCGCGTGCCCGCCGGCGGCCGTCACCGCAGCCACCATGCTCAGCGACAACGATCGGGCGCCCGACAGCACCGCCACTATCCCTCGGGGCAGCCCGTCGGGCAGCGTTTCGGCCAGCGACTCCGGGACCGGCAACCGGGCCTCCACCGGCGCCGACAAGCCCTCGGCACCGGCCGACATCGCCGCCATCCGCCGACGCAGCAGTGTCAGCTGCTCGGCGCGGTCGTGAATCCCAGCCGCCGCCATTGCACTCTCCGTTGGCATCGAATATACGTTCGATAGCCTGAGTCAACACCGGCCCACCGACAACGTCAAGCGGTCTGACGCGGCGAGATTGCCGTCATGGCTGCGGTCGAGGCGGCGGCCACGACCGTGGACGCAATCTCGATGAAGGACCGGGCCGTCACTCCCACTCGATGGTGCCGGGTGGTTTGCTGGTCACGTCCAACACCACCCGGTTGACCTCGGCGACCTCGTTGGTGATCCGGGTCGAGATGCGCTCGAGCACCTCGTAGGGCACCCGGGTCCAATCGGCGGTCATCGCGTCCTCGCTGGACACCGGTCGCAGCACGACCGGGTGCCCGTAGGTGCGGCCGTCGCCCTGCACGCCGACCGAGCGGATGTCGGCCAGCAGCACCACCGGGCACTGCCAGATCTGGCGGTCCAGGCCCGCTGCAGTCAACTCCTCACGCACGATCGCATCGGCGCGCCGCAGGGTGTCCAGCCGGGCCGCGGTGACCTCGCCGACGATGCGGATCGCCAGACCCGGACCCGGAAAGGGCTGGCGTGCCACGATGTCCTCCGGCAGACCCAACTCCCGCCCGACCGCGCGCACCTCGTCTTTGAACAACAGCCGCAGGGGCTCGACCAGGGTGAACTTCAGGTCGTCCGGCAGCCCGCCGACGTTGTGGTGGCTCTTGATGTTCGCCGCGCCGGTGCCGCCACCGGACTCCACCACATCCGGGTACAACGTGCCCTGGACCAGGAAGTCAACGGTCTTGTCTCCCATGATATCTCGCACCGCGCCCTCGAAGGCGCGGATGAACTGCCGGCCGATGATCTTGCGCTTGCCCTCGGGGTTGGCGACTCCCGACAGCGCCGCGAGGAACCGGTCTGCCGCGTCGACGGTGACCAGGTTGGCGCCGGTAGCGGCGACGAAGTCGCGCTGCACCTGGGCGCGTTCCCCGGCCCGCAGCAGCCCGTGGTCGACGAACACGCAGGTCAGCCGCCGGCCAATGGCACGCTGCACCAGCGCGGCGGCCACCGCGGAATCCACCCCGCCGGACAGCCCGCAGATCGCGTGGCCCTCGCCGATCTGCTCGGCCACCTGCTCCACCAGTGCGCCGGCGATGTTGGCGGGCGTCCAGTCCGCGCCGATGCCGGCGAAGTCGTGCAGGAACCGGCTGAGCACCTGCTGGCCATGGGGGGTGTGCATGACCTCGGGGTGGTACTGCACACCGGCCAGTCGTCGCGACCGGTTCTCGAACGCCGCGACCGGCGAGCCCGAGGTGGTGGCCACCACCTCGAACCCGTCGGGAGCCGACGTGACGGCGTCGCCGTGACTCATCCACACCGGCTGGACCTCGGGCAGACCCGAGTGCAGCTCACCGCCGAGGACTTTCAGTTCTGTTCGGCCGTACTCACTGGTGCCGGTGCGCGCCACGGTGCCGCCCAGGGCCTGCGCCATGGCCTGAAACCCGTAGCAGATGCCGAACACCGGCACCCCCAGGTCGAACAGCGCCGGATCCAGCTGCGGCGCGCCCTGGGCGTAAACACTGGCCGGGCCGCCGGAGAGCACCAGCGCCCGCGGATCGCGGGCCTTGATCTCCTCGACCGACGCGGTGTGGCCGATCACCTCGGAGAACACCCGGGCCTCGCGCACCCGGCGGGCGATCAACTGGGCGTATTGCGCGCCGAAGTCGACGACCAGCACGGGACGGGGGGATGGCGCTTCCACGGCTGGAGTTTAACGACCGGAACCAGCCGGCACGCCCACGGGCGTAAACCGGCGCGCGGCGCCCAGACATGGTGAACTGGTAGCGCAATCCACCGCGAAAAGCGCCGAAAGCGAGGTTCCGCCGTGAGGCTGGGTCTACCTGATACGGTGCATGCCTGTCTGTTCGATCTCGACGGGGTGCTCACCGACACCGCAAGCGTGCATACCAAGGCCTGGAAGGCCATGTTCGACGCCTACCTTCGGCAGCGGGCCGAGCGCACCGGCGAGCAGTTCGTGCCCTTCGATCCCGCTGCCGACTACCGCCAGTTCGTGGACGGCAAGAAACGCGAGGACGGCATCCGGTCCTTTCTGGCCAGCCGCGGCATCGAGTTGCCCGACGGGGATCCCGACGACCCCCCGGACGCCGAGACGGTGCACGGGCTGGGGAACCGCAAGAACGAGATGTTCCAAAAGACGTTGCACGACGACGGCGTCACGGTGTTCGACGGGTCGCGGCGTTACCTGCAGGCGGTCACCGACGCCGGTCTCGCCGTGGCGGTGGTCTCCGCCAGCGCCAACACCGCCGACGTGCTCAAGGTCACCGGTCTCGACCGGTTCGTCCACCAGCGGGTCGACGGGGTGACCCTGCGCCGGGAACACCTCGCCGGCAAGCCGGCCGCCGACTCGTTCCTGCGCGCGGCGCAGCTGCTCGGCGTCGCTCCCGGCGCCGCCGCGGTGTTCGAGGACGCCCTGGCCGGAGTGGCCGCCGGACGCGCCGGTCACTTCGGCTTCGTGGTGGGCGTCGACCGAGTAGGACAGGCCGAGGACCTGCGCCGCTACGGGGCCGATATCGTCGTCGGTGATCTCGCGGAGTTGCTGGCATCGTGATCACCGACGATGTTTTTCCGGTCGAGCCGTGGCGGGTCCGCGAGACGCGGCTCGCGCTGAACCTGCTGGCGCAGTCCGAATCGTTGTTCGCGCTGTCCAACGGGCACATCGGGCTGCGCGGCAACCTCGACGAAGGCGAACCCTACGGCCTGCCCGGCACGTATTTGAACTCGTTCTACGAAGTGCGGCCACTCCCGTACGCCGAGGCGGGCTTCGGCTATCCCGAAGCCGGACAGACCGTCGTCAACGTCACCAACGGCAAGATCGTGCGGTTGCTGGTTGGCGACGAGCCTTTCGATGTCCGCTATGGCGAGCTGATCGACCACGAGCGCGTGCTGGATCTGCGAGCCGGCACACTGACCCGCCGCGCCCATTGGCGTTCGCCGGCGGGTAAACAGGTGAAGGTAAGCTCCACCCGACTGGTGTCGCTGGCGCACCGCGCCATCGCGGCCATCGAGTACGTGGTCGAGGCGGTCGACGAATTCGTCCGTGTCACGGTGCAATCCGAGCTGGTCGCCAACGAGGATCAGCCGCAAACCTCGGGTGATCCGCGGGCGGCAGCCGTGTTGGACCGGCCGCTGGAAGCGGTCGAGCATGATCAGACGGACTACGGCGCCATGCTCGTCCATCGGACCCGGGCCAGCGCCTTGATGATGGCCGCCGCGATGGACCACGAGATCGAGGTCCCCGGGCGGTTCGAAGCTGCTACCGACGCGCGTCCGGATCTGGCCCGCACCACGGTGATCTGTGGGCTTCGTCCGGGGCAGCGATTGCGCATCGTCAAGTACCTGGCCTATGGCTGGTCGAGCCTGCGGTCCCGGCCGGCGCTGCGTGACCAGGCCGCCGGCGCGCTGGCCAGTGCGCGTTACACCGGCTGGCAGGGCCTGCTGGACGCCCAGCAGTCCTATCTCGACGGCTTCTGGGACAGCGCCGACGTCGAAGTCGAGGGCGACCCCGAATGTCAGCAGGCGGTGCGGTTCGGGCTTTTTCACCTGCTGCAGGCCAGCGCGCGCGCCGAACGCCGCCCGATCGCGGCGAAGGGACTCACCGGAACCGGCTACGACGGCCACACCTTCTGGGACACCGAAGGATTCGTCTTGCCAGTCCTCACCTACACCGCACCGCAGGCGGTTGCCGACGCGTTGCGCTGGCGGGCGTCGCTGCTGAACCTGGCCAAGGAGCGGGCGGCGCAGCTCGGCCTGACCGGCGCCAAATTTCCCTGGCGAACGATCCACGGCGAGAGCTGCTCGGCGTACTGGCCCGCCGGCACGGCGGGCTGGCATATCAACGCCGACATCGCCATGGCGTTCGAGCGCTACCGGGTCGTCACCGGCGACCAGTCGCTGGAGGAAGACTGCGGGCTGCAGGTGCTCATCGAAACCGCCCGGCTCTGGCGCTCGCTGGGACACCACGACCGGCACGGCGTCTGGCATATCGACGGCGTCACCGGCCCCGACGAGTACACCGCTATCGTCCGCGACAATGTGTTCACCAACTTGATGGCGGCGCACAACCTGCGCGCTGCCGCCGAGGCGTGCGTACGCCATCCCGAGGCGGCGCACAGCATGGGTGTCGACACCGAGGAGATCGCTGCCTGGCGCGACGCTGCCGATGACGTGCACATCCCCTACGACGAGGAGCTGGGCGTCCATCAGCAGTGCGAGGGTTTCACGACGCTGGCCGAATGGGACTTCGAGGCCAACCGGCAATACCCGCTGTTGCTGCACAAGCCCTACGTGCGGCTCTACCCGTCGCAGGTGATCAAACAGGCCGACCTGGTGTTGGCGATGCACTGGCAAAGCCACGCGTTCACACCGGAGCAAAAAGCCCGCAACGTCGATTACTACGAACGGCGCACGGTGCGCGACTCGTCGCTGTCGGCGGCCACCCAGGCGGTGATGTGCGCCGAGGTCGGGCATCTGGAGCTGGCCCACGACTATACCTACGAGGCCGCAGTCGTCGACCTGCGCGACTTGCACCACAATGTGCGCGACGGTCTGCACCTGGCTTCGCTGGCCGGCGCCTGGACCGCGTTGGTCGCCGGTTTCGGCGGACTGCGCGACGACGAGGGCGTCCTCTCGCTGGACCCGCACCTCCCCGACGGCATCACCCGTCTGCGGTTCCGCTTGCGCTGGCGTGAATTCCGCCTGCTGGTCGATGCCGACCACACCGAGGTCACCTACACGCTTCGCGACGGGCCCGCCGGGGAACTGACCATCCGGCACGCCGGCGACGATCTCACGCTGACCACCGAGTCGCCGTCGACCATCGCGATACGACGTCGAGCACCGCTGCTGCCCCCGCCGGTTCAGCCGCCCGGCCGCGAACCGGTCCACCGGCGATCGGCCCGGTTGCCCGCCACTCCCATCCCTGCGCCGGGTCCATAACCGCGTCGACTGCTAGCGCGGCGCAACGATCCGCGCCGTCTCGGCCTCGATGGCGGCGCGCAGGTCGGCGCGGGTGATCTCATCGAGCCCGGTCGCCGAGCGCAGGAACGGCTCGAACAACTGCCAGCCCAATCGCAGCGCGAGCGCGTTGGCCACGGCCAGCCGCGCGCTGAGCTCGTCGGGGTGCCGCGGCCGGACCTCATCGAGCATCTGCGCGGCACCCGGAAACCGGGTCTGCAGCTGCCCGGCGGGATAGCCGTCCAGCAACGTGCGCGCCGTCACCCGCATGTGCCGGTCGAAAGCCTGTTCCACCTCGGCGGCCGGCGCACCGGATCGCAACAACGCGGTGGTGGTCATGCCCAGGTGGTCGAGCACAGCGCGAACCAACTGCTCCTTGGTGCCGAAATGGCGAAACACCAGTCCGTGGTTCACCTTGGAGCGGGCCGCGATGTCGCGGATCGACGTCGCGGCCGGGCCGCGCTCGGCGAACAGCTCGGCGGCCGCCGCCAAGACGGCCGCTGCCACCTGTTCACGTCCCGCCGGCGTCTCGGGCTCGCGGGTTGCATTGGGTGTAGTCACGCGACTACACTAGCGGAAGGATCGTGTGTAGTCATCTGACTACGTACCACGGAGAAGGTGATTCGATGACCAGTCCCGCACCAACCCTGCTCACCGTGACCAAGCTGGGCAGCCGCATCGGCGCCCGCGTGGACGGCGTCCGCCTCGGCGGCGACCTCGACACGGCCACCGTCGAGGGGATCCGCGCGGCGCTGTTGGCGCATCGGGTGATTTTCTTCCGCGGCCAGCATCACCTCGACGACGACCAGCAGCTCGCGTTCGCCCGGTTGCTGGGCACCCCGATCGGCCACCCGGCCGCCGCGATGCTGGCCGCCGAGAACACGCCGGTCATCACCCCCATCGATTCCGACTACGGCAAGGCGAACCGTTGGCACACCGACATGACGTTCGTCGCGAACTATCCGGCGGCCTCGATCCTGCGGGCGGTGACCCTGCCCAGCTACGGCGGATCGACGCTGTGGGCCTCCACCGCGGCGGCCTACGCGGCGCTGCCCGAACCGCTGAAATGCCTCGCCGAGCAGCTGTGGGCGCTGCACACCAACCGGTTCGACTACGCGGTGCCCCCGACCTTGACCGCCGAGCAGCGGGCGTTTCGGGACGCGTTCGAAAAACGCGAGTTCCGCACCGAACACCCGGTGGTGCGGGTGCACCCGGAGACCGGTGAGCGCACGCTGCTGGTGGGCAATTTCGTGCGCGGGTTCACCGGTTTCGACGAGCACGAATCGGGCGTGCTGCTGGATTTGCTGCAACGGCGAATCACCGTGCCGGAGAACACCATCCGGTGGACGTGGGAACCCGGCGACGTCGCCATCTGGGATAACCGGGCAACCCAGCACCGCGCCGTCGACGACTACGACGGACAGTACCGGCTGATGCACCGGGTCACCCTGATGGGCGACGTGCCGGTCGACGTGCACGGCCAACCCAGCCGGGTCGTCACCGGAGCCCCGCTGCAGGCGCTCGCCGGCTAACGCTCGTCCAGCAATCGCAGCGGGTGCAGGCCGTCGACGGCGCCGACGAAAGGCGGATGGATGCTGTAGCCGATCATGCGCTGAATGTCCGGGGAGACTGTGCGGGCGGTCTCGCGCGAGATCGAGAGGGTGAAGGCCTCCATCGGTCGCAGCCACGGTTGGCAGTATTGGGCGGTGATGGCAAGGCGCGCGCGGTCGGTCGTGTTGGCGCCGCCGCCGTGCCAGAGGGTGCCCAGGAACAACACGCACGAGCCGGCGGGCATGACGGCGGGCAGGGACGGGTCGTCGGGCCCGGGCCGGCGACGACCCCAGCGATGGCTGCCGGGGTAAAGCACGGTGGCTCCGTTGTCGGCGGTGAAGTCGTCGACGGCCCAGACCGTCGCGGCGGCCAGCGGGGCCCGCGGCCGTGGAATCGGGTAGAACCCGTCGTCGTGGTGAATCAGCTGCGCGGACTCGCCAGGCTGGATGTTGATGGCCTGCAAGGCTGACAGCAGGTAGTTGGGCATCAGCAGCCGGTCGAGCGCCGCCAGCACCCGCGGGTGGTCGACCAACCGGTCGCACACCCGCGTCCGGCTCAGCACGCTGTAGACGCGCTGTGTGCGCCGCCCCTCGAACGAGTTGCGTCCGGTGTGCGCCAGCCAGGGGCGCACGGTGTCGCGGATCTGCCGGCACTCGTCGGCGCTGAGCAGGTTCTCCCAGATGACGTAGCCGTCGCGGTCGAGCACGGCCATGTCGGCCTCGACGAGCGCGGGGTCGACGGCGGCGCCGCTGCTCGGTGTCCACTTGTACCGGCCGGCCAGATCGGTTTTGAGGTCGTCCAGCGTCGTGACGGGATCGTCATCGATGCTCATACCCCCGACCCTGGACCCAACTCGACCGCCGGTCAAGGGCGTGGGACGCTAACCCGCCGCAATGATCGGCGGGGTGCGCGGCCAGCGCAGCGCGCCGGGCGCCCCGGCAGGCACCACCGGATGCAGCGGCGGGATCGGGTCCAACCGGCGATACGGCTCACCCTGGCGCGGCCGCAGATCCGCGTGCCCTTTATTGGGCCACAGCGATGCGGCCCGCTCCGCCTGCGCGGTGATCGACAGCGACGGGTTGACGCCCAGGTTCGCCGAGATCGCCGCCCCGTCGGCCACCATGAGCGTCGGGTAGCCGTACACCCGCTGGTAGGGGTCGATGACGCCGTGCTCGGGGCTCTCGCCGATCACCGCTCCCCCGAGGAAGTGCGCGGTCAGCGGAATGTTGAACAACTCGCCCCAGGTGCCGCCGGCCACGCCGTCGATCTTGGCGGCGATGCGCCGCGTCACCTCGTTGCCGATCGGGATCCAGGTCGGGTTGGGCTGGCCGTGCCCCTGCTTGCTGCTGTAGCGGCGCACACCGAAGAGGCCGCGCTTGGTGAACGTGGTGATCGAGTTGTCCAGGTTTTGCATCACCAGCGCGATCACCGTGCGTTCGCTCCACTGCCGCGGGTTGAGCAGCCGCACGGTGCCGCGCGGATTCGCCCGGGCTTGCTGCAGCAGCTGTTTCCACCGCGGCACGTCGGTGCCCTGCGGGCCGGCGCCGTCGGTCATCAGGGTCTGCAGCAGCCCCATCGCGTTGGAGCCCTTGCCGTAGCGCACCGGCTCGATGTGGGTGTCCGGCGTCGGATGGATCGACGACGTGATCGCCACCCCGTGGGTCAGGTCGAGATCGGGGCTGACCGTCGACCGGGCCGCGCCCAGGATCGACTCGGAGTTGGTCCGGGTCAACACCCCCAGCTTGTCCGACAGTGCCGGCAACTTGCCCCGGTCACGCATCTTGAACAGCAGTTTCTGGGTGTTGTAGGTGCCGGCCGCCAGCACCAGGTACTCCGCGGTGTAGGTGCGCCGCCGCCGACGTACCCAGCTGCCGGTGCGAACCGTATGGACCTCCCACCGCCCGTCGGGCCGCTGTTCGAATCCGGTCACCGTGGTCATCGGATGTACCTGGGCGCCCGCCGATTCGGCAAGATAAAGATAATTCTTCAGCAGCGTGTTCTTGGCGCCGTGGCGGCATCCGGTCATGCACTCGCCGCATTCGATGCAGCCGGTCCGCGCCGGTCCCGCCCCGCCGAAATACGGATCCGGCACGGTTGTGCCCGGCGTCGAAGTGGCGTCGGGACCGAAGAACACCCCGACCGGAGTCGCCACGAAGGTGTCTGCGACACCCATGTCCTCGGCGACCTCTTTGAGGATGCGGTCGGCGTCGGTGAAGGTCGGGTTTTTGACTACGCCCAGCATCCGCTGTGCCTGCTGGTAGTGCGGCATCAACTCGGCGCGCCAGTCGGTGATGCGGCGCCACTGCGGGTCGTTGAAGAACGGCTCGGGCGGCACATACAGCGTGTTGGCGTAGTTCAGCGACCCGCCGCCGACACCCGCTCCGGCCAGCACCATGACGTTGTTGAGCAGATGAATCCGTTGGATGCCGTAGCAGCCCAGCCGCGGCGCCCACAGGAACTGGCGCAGATGCCAGGAGTTCTTGGCGAACTCGTGGTCGGCGTAGCGGCGGCCCGCCTCCAGTACACCGACGCGGTAGCCCTTTTCGGTCAGTCGCAGCGCGGTGACGCTGCCGCCGAACCCCGATCCGATGATCAGCACGTCGTAATCCGGTTGCACCGATCTAGCTTACGACGAGCAGTCAGCACCCGACGGTCAGCCCGACCTTCTGAAATTCCTTGAGGTCGCAGTAGCCGGCCTTGGCCATCGACCTGCGCAGGCCGCCGACAAGGTTCAGCGATCCGAACGGGTCGTCGGACGGGCCGTTCAGCACCTGACGCAGCGGCGCCCGTTCACCGACGGCGATGTGCAGCAACGCACCACGCGGCAGCGACGGGTGCGCGGCGGCCGCCGGCCAGAACCACCCGTCGCCCAGCGCTTCGGCGGCCGCGGCCAGCGGCGTGCCCAGCATCACCGCGTCGGCACCGCAGGCAATGGCCTTGGCCAGATCACCGGACGTGTGGATGTCCCCGTCGGCCAGCACGTGCACGTAACGACCGCCGGTCTCGTCGAGATATTCCCGCCGGGCCGCGGCCGCGTCGGCGATCGCGGTGGCCATCGGCACGCTGATGCCCAGCACCTCGTCGCTGGTGGTCACTCCGTGCGTCGAGCCGTAGCCGACGATGACGCCCGCGGCCCCGGTGCGCATCAGATGCAAGGCGGTGCGGTGGTCGAGCACGCCGCCGGCTACCACCGGCACGTCGAGCTCGGAGATGAACGTCTTCAAATTCAGCGGTTCGCCGGACCCCTCCCGATCCTGGGCGACCCGCTCGGCGGAGATGATCGTGCCCTGGATGACCAGCAGGTCGATGCCGGCGGCCACCAACACCGGCGTGAGCGCCCGGGCGTTTTGCGGGCTGACCCGCACCGCCGTGGTCACCCCGGCCTCCCGAATCTGGGCGACCGCGGCGCCCAGCAGGTCGGGATCCAGCGGCGCGGCGTGCAACTGCTGCAGCAGCCGAATCGCCGCCGAGGGTTCGGGTTCTTTGGCGGCCGCTTCCAGGACCTGGGCGATCTTGGCGGGCACGTCGGCATGCCGGCCGATCAGCCCTTCCCCGTTGAGCACCCCGAGCCCGCCCAGCCGGCCGAGTTCGATCGCGAATTCCGGGGACACCAGCGCATCGGTCGGGTGCGTGATGACGGGGATCTCGAAGCGGTAGGCGTCGAGCTGCCAGTTCGTCGACACGTCTTTAGACGAGCGGGTGCGCCGTGAGGGCACGATGTTGACGTCGGCGAGCTCGTAGGTGCGCCGCGCCGTGCGACCCATCCCGATCTCGACCATGTCCCGCATCGATGACCCGTTCACCGCGCGGAGTAATTCGGCGCTTCGACGGTCATGGTGATGTCGTGAGGGTGGCTTTCCCGCAGCCCCGCCGCGGTGATCTGGACGAACTGAGCTCGCTGCAGCGCTTCGATCGTGGCGGACCCGGTGTATCCCATCGCCGCCCGCAGCCCGCCGGTGAGCTGGTGGATGACCAGGGCCAGCGGCCCGCGGAACGGTACCCGGCCCTCGATGCCCTCGGGCACCAGCTTGTCCTCGGAGAGCGCGTCGTCGGCGAAGTAGCGGTCCTTCGAATACGACTTGGCGTAGGACGACTTGGTGTCACCCCGCGACGAGCCCCGGCCCTGCATGGCGCTCAGCGATCCCATCCCGCGGTAACTCTTGTACTGCTTGCCGTTGACGAAGATGAGATCGCCGGGCGCCTCTTCGGTGCCCGCCAACAACGATCCCAACATCGCCGTCGACGCGCCGGCGGCCAGCGCCTTGGCGATGTCCCCGGAGTACTGCAGCCCGCCGTCGGCGATCACCGGCACCCCGGCCGGACGACACGCGGCGACAGCTTCCAAGATCGCGGTGATCTGCGGTGCACCGACCCCGGCCACGACCCGGGTGGTGCAGATCGACCCGGGGCCGACCCCAACCTTGACCGCGTCGGCGCCGGCTTCGACCAGCGCCGCGGCCGCCGCCCTGGTCGCGACGTTGCCGCCGACCACCTCGACCTGCTCGCCGACCTCGGCCTTGAGCTTGCCGACCATGTCGAGCACCAACCGGTTGTGCGCGTGCGCGGTGTCGACGACCAGCACGTCGGCACCGGCGTCGACCAGTGTCATCGCGCGCACCCAGGCGTCGTCGCCGACGCCGACGGCGGCGCCGACCAGCAGCCGCCCGTCGGTGTCTTTGGTGGCCAGCGGGTGCTGTTCAGTCTTGACGAAATCCTTGACGGTGATCAGCCCGGTCAGCTTGCCCTGCCCGTCGACGATCGGCAGCTTCTCGATCTTGTTCCGGCGCAGCAGACCCAGCGCCGCGTCGGCACTCACGCCCTCCTGGGCGACGATCAGCGGGGGTTTGGTCATCACCTCGGCGACCCGCTTGGACTGGTCGACCTCGAAACGCATGTCGCGGTTGGTGATAATCCCCACCAGCGCACCGGCGTCGTCGATCACCGGAAGCCCGGAAATCCGGAACCGGGCGCACAGCGCGTCGACCTCGGCCAGCGTGTCATCCGGCCGGCACGTGACCGGATCGGTGACCATGCCGGCTTCCGATCGCTTCACCGTCTCGACCTGCCCGGCTTGTTCAGAAATCGGCAGGTTGCGGTGCAGCACCCCGATTCCGCCGGCGCGAGCCATCGCGATCGCCATGCGCGATTCGGTCACGGTGTCCATCGCCGAGCTGACCAGCGGCACCTTGAGCCGGATCTTCCTGGTGAGCTGGCTGGAGGTGTCCGCGGTGGCCGGGACCACGTCGGACGCGGCCGGCAGCAAAAGCACGTCGTCGAAGGTCAGCCCCAGCATTGCGATCTTGTGCGGATCGTCGCCTCCGGTGGGCATTCCATCCGCTGCGGGCCCGCCAAGACGGGACGTGCCAGGAGACATCGCTGCGGCCCTCCATACGCAGGTGGAGTGAGAAGCCCATCCTATCGACTCGCCGACCGAGACCGGGGCCCGATCCGGCACGTGATCGCCGCACTACCGGGCCGAGGACCGCGCCGCTGGCGTAATGTGGAGACGTGCGCGACTACCTCCCACCGGGTTTGCCACCCGATCCTTTTGCCGACGACCCCTGTGACCCGTCGGCGGCGCTGGACGACGTTGAGCCCGGTCAGCCGCTGGATCCGCAAGAGCGGATGGCCGTCGAGGCCGACCTGGCGGACCTGGCGGTCTACGAGGCCCTGCTGGCGCACAAGGGTATTCGCGGTCTGGTGGTGTGCTGCGACGACTGCCAGCAGGATCACTACCACGACTGGGACATGTTGCGCGCCAACCTGCTGCAGCTGCTGGTCGACGGCACTGTGCGGCCACACGAACCGGCCTACGACCCCGAGCCAGACGCCTACGTCACCTGGGATTACTGCCGGGGATACGCCGACGCGTCACTCGATGAGGCCACCTCGGACACCGAAAGATTCCACGGCCGCGGCTAAGTCTGGCTCCGGCGAAGGCCAAGGACCAGATCAGTGGTGTGTCGACGACCAAACCCTCACCCCTGCTCCGGAATTCGATCCGGCAGTGACGATCCGGATTTCAGAATAGTGCGCCAAGATAGTCAATAGGAACGGCAAGGAGTCGAAGGACATCCATTTCGAGGTCGGCCGCAGTGAACGAACCGATTTCATCCGCGTTCACTCCTGAACCGCTCGCGATTGCAGCCGCTAATGCCTGCGCAGCTTCGAGTTCGGTCTCACTGGCGCCGACCCATGCTTGGTCGAGTGGGTTGAAAATCAGCTGATCGATCGGGACGGACAAAAGGCCACTGTGAGACGAAATAGCGTTCTCTGCCGTTTGCAACATGGTAACCGAGGGCAAGTAAGCCTCCAACTGTCCGCCTTGGCTTCCGGCGAAGTCGCCGCCGTCGGAGTTACTGGTCAACGGCGCCAGTGCGTCTGCACCCTGTTGCAAGTTGGTGCTAGCGGCGTCGAGTTCATTTCCCGGAAGAGAGCTTGGCGCGGTCAAAACACTGATTTCATCGATAGCGGTTGCGATCTGACTCCCGAAATATGCAGTGAAGGCACCGATGTCGGCGCCGATAACTTTGGTTGAGTCGCCAAGCTCATCGGCGATCAGCGTCCAGCCGACATCCGCAGCGCCTGCGCTCCCGGCCGGGTCGACGTCGACTCCCGGGGCGGCATGCGAGGTGGCTACGCTTCCGACAACCGAAGCCGCAGTCATCCCTCCGACGCACACTAGCCAGCCGGTCGAGCGCCGGAAGACGGCGTTGGCGTGCGTCTTCGGCATCGGCACCACCGTCCAGTGAAATTTTTTGAGCAACAATCTGGCACAAGAAGACATATTACGTTTCACTACTAGCATCATTAAATGCTCCTACGTCGATGGGGCTACGCCGTAATCTATCAGAACGGATACAATTCCAAAAGGCTGACAGAAGCCTGCACCACTGACTGATTTACTTCGACCGCCGCGTTATTCGCGGCCTCTGCCGCACTGTCCCAAGCGACCGAGAGAGGCTGTCCACCGTCTACTAGATCAGCGGCCAGGGAACTCATATCTTCCGATAAAATGTAAATCGCTCCGTCTAGCGACTCAAGAGGACCAACTAGAGCCGAATTGTTTTCATTACCCGCCAATACCGACTGCGGAATCGTCTCCAAAAATTGTTGGACAGTTTGTTCAAACGTAAGCTGCGCTTGCAGAGGCGACGCTAAGTAATCAGCTATTGAGTTAGGGGGTGGGTGTGCAATGTTACTTTGCGCGAGTTCGACGTCAGAAATAGCATCATCGATAAATGTCAATCCTTGGGCTACTAGCTGACTCGCATCCGCGTCGTCGGCTCGCGCTGGCGGCGGGGAAACGGTACCGATAATTGTTGAAGCAACAAACGCGGCCACCGCGAAACCGAAACTGACACTGACACCGTTCAGCCAGCTAAAAATCGTGCGCCATGGCCCTCCGGTCGAGTCGAAAGATTTAACTATAACGAGAGTCTTCGAAGATCTCCAAAAGTGACAGTTCACCATTATCTGGCCAATCCTTCCCTTATCTAAAATGCGGTAAGAGTAGATCGCAGAAACGACACCTAGACCGCCGGCACTCATCCATTACAATGATGTAGCGAATTAACGGCGCGGAATACTAACAGACGAGGTTGCAAAGTTCTACAACCCCATTCCAAACCCAAGTCGCAATATCATTTCCATCCTGAATTTCTGGCTGGAAGAAATCAAGAAATGCTATAGTATTGTCGAAATTAACATTGAGCTGCTCTCCAAGCTCGTCAAATAAAAGGACAGTTCCGTTTGCGGCACTGGAGGCGGCGTCGAGAAGATCGGGATCGGCGTGAGCAGGCGCGCCAACTAGACACGTACCCGTCAACCCCAGGGCGACAAGCGTCGCAGCCACACCTCCCTTCCGCTGCAGCACACCTATCGGCAACCGATCAGGACGCGTCGCCGCACGATGATCGAGCCGGCAATTGCTGAGTCCGCGCTGAGAATTTCTGAAGATCACGGTGGGGATTCTTAATCGCTATGCCCCCCCCCCGGTCAACGTGATCTGAATCACACCGAGCGGTGAACGAACAACGCCACTTAGAGACTGGCTCCCCAAAGTCCGCAGTCGAGTACCGCAAACTCGAGATAACCAACAGTCGACGGGTTCCTGAGTCGTCTCGTTCGCTCTAATCTAAGTGCTGGCGTGGTCAGCCGATGCCTGATACCGACGCGTTGGGGTCGCGGGTGACCACCTTGGCGTGCAGCCGGTTGACCCGGTCGATCAGCTCCCGCCTGCGCCCCTGGTCGTTGACGGCTTGCACGTTGTTGCCGACGGCCACCAGCTTGCGCTGGGCCTCATCCCACCGACCTTGGTTAATCATGTGCTGGACCTGCTCCAACTCGGTCTTGGCGGTCAGCACGATGCGGTCGTCGTGCACCGTCGGCGGCTCACCGAACAGCGCCGTGTGGACGCCGTAGAGCGGGTCGCCGGGCTCGGCGCCACCCACCAGCGCGCCGAACCCGCCGAGCGCCAGCACGGATGCGGCCACCGAACCGGCCAGCGCCAAGCCCCGGGGGCTGCGCCGGCCGGCCACCCGGCCGGCGTGCAGCGCCGCGATCGCCTCCTGCTCGGAAACCAGGTCGCCGACCGGCGCCCGCCGGCACTCGTCGCGCCAGTCGGCCAGCAGCGCGGCCAGCTCCCGGTCGCCGGGTTCGCCCGCGTCCAACGACTCGAGCGGCGCACCGCTCGCCAGCGCGTCGAGCAGGCGATCACTGCGGGCCAGCGCGGACACGTCCGACGGGCCGCCGGAGTCCGACGCCCAATCCGACATGCGCTCATCAAACCGCTCGTCAAACATGGTCTGGTCCTGTCGCGACAATCTCGGATTTCAGCCGCGCCAACGCGCGGTGCTGGGCCACCCGCACCGCTCCGGGAGTGCTGCCCACCGCGCCGGCGGTCTCCTCGGCACTGAGGCCCACCACCACCCGCAGAAGCAGGATCTCGCGCTGCTTCTCGGGCAAGACGTCCAACAACTCGGCCACCCGGGCGATCGAATCGGCGTCGAGAGCCCGCTGCTCGGGACCGGCTTGCGCCGACGGGAGCTCGGGAAGCGCATCGACGGGATAGGCCAGAGTGCGCCCCGCGGCCCGATGTGCATCGGCCACTTTGTGCGCAGCGATGCCGTAGACGAAGGCCAAGAACGGCCGTCCGCGATCCCGGTAGCGCGGCAGCGCCGTGATGACGGCCAAGCAGACCTCCTGTGCCACGTCGTCAGCCGAAAGCCCGCTCCGCTCCGACGGGCCGATCCGCGCGCGGCAGTATCGGACCACGATCGGGCGGATCGTCTCCAGCACTTGGGCCAGCGCATCCCGATCACCTGTCACGGCTTGGGCAACGACGGCGTCGAGACGTGCTTCCGGTAGTGTCATCGACAGCGCTATCCCCAACGTTACGAACGGGGCGCGATCGGCCCCGGCGACATTCCCCAACGATAGCGGCCCGGTCCGGGATTTCCGTGCTAGCGCGGATTCCAGGTGCCTCCGGCATGGCGCACCCGCTGAGCGCACTCCTCGCGGATGTCACGCAGTTCGAGGATGGTGTGGGTGGAGCTGGTCATGTCGAGCAGCAGGCAGGCCAGCGCCCAGCGCAACGGCACCAGACCCAGCCGGCCGGTGCGGTCCAGCGCCGCGTCGGCGAGCGCGCGGGCCTTCTCGAGCGCGCCGGCAACACCCAGAGCGGCGGCCAGCACCGCGTCGCTTTTGGCGCGGTGCCGAAGCGAGGCGGGTCCGGCGCCCGGATCTGTCGCCAACTCGACCGCGACGTGGGCCTGGCGGACGGCGGCATCGCCGTCGCCGCCCACCATCGCCAGCTCGGCGGCGACCCAGCAGCGGCGCACCGACACCCGGTGCGGCGCGCCGGCCACCAGCTCGTCGGCCCGGCGCAGCAACGCCGCCGACGCCGTCAGGCGGCCCAGGCCGAGCGCGTCGGCGGCCAGCCCGAGCAGCGCGTCGGCCCCCGCCTCGGGATCGTCGCCGGCCAGCGCCAACGCCCGGCCGTCCCAGCCTCGGGCCAGGGCATGCCAACCGAGCTGGCGCAGCAGCGATCCCATGGTGCTGTGGGCCAGCGACGCCAGGCGCGGGGTGGGTGCTCGGTGCAGCAACGCCGCTAGGTCTGCGCGGGCGCTGCCGTACCGCCCCTGCCCGCCCGCGGCGACCGCCCGCAGCCACAACTGCTGCGGCGTGGTGGCCGTGGGCAGCGGCCAACGACCGGGCTCGTCGCCGAAGGCCGCAGCGCTCAGCGCGGAGTCGACCGCCGGCCAGCGAGATAGATCACGGTGATTTCCAGTTAACATTTCGTGGTTGCCGCGTTACCGCGATATTACCGGCGGACCGGGGCAGATCAGCCAAACTTCGGCACCGCCCGGACGCGACCAGGCACATTGCCTGCGGGGCGATTTCTGTTAGCACGCCGGGTGCGCTGCACACAAGCACCTCACGATGAACCCCACGTAAATTCCCACGCCGGGCCGGTCGATCCGCCGGTTTTGACCATGTTGACGGGATTTCGGTAGCACCCCTACCTTGGAGCCGGGCGAGTAGTCATCGGCGACACCGTTCGAAGTGACGCGTGCACTTTCGCAACCTAACCCTCCACCAGACGTTTCATCAGGGGTGCAGAGAGGATGGCCATGCCACAGCCGGAGCTGCTACCAGGCCCGAACGCCGACATCTGGGAATGGCAACTGCGGGGCGTTTGCCGGGGCGTCGATTCGTCGGTGTTTTTCCATCCCGACGGGGAACGTGGCCGGGCCCGTCTGCAGCGCGAGCGGCGCGCCAAGGAGATGTGCCGGCGCTGCCCGGTGATCGTGGAGTGCCGGACCCACGCGCTGGAGGTCGGCGAACCCTACGGCATCTGGGGCGGCTTGTCGGAGATGGAACGCGACATGCTGCTCAAGCGCAACACGAGCCGGTCCCGCGGTATTCGCCACACCGCCTGACCGCGCGTCCACGGCGTCGAGGGTGCCTTTCGGGCAACGACACCCCGGCGGTCGTCGCCCTCAGTGCACAGCCGATAAACCCACCTCAGTGGTGGTGATGCCCGTGGCCGGCGTGCTCGTCCTGTTCGGCGGGCTTTTCGACCACCGCGGTCTCGGTGGTCAGCACCATCCGGGCCACCGACGCCGCATTGAGTACCGCAGACCTGGTCACCTTGACCGGGTCGATCACCCCGGCAGCCGCCAAGTCTTCGTAGGTCAACGTGGCCGCGTTGAGTCCATGCCCGGCGGGCAGTCCGGACACCGTGTTGACCACCACCTGGCCGTCCAAACCGGCGTTGGTCGCGATCCAGTGCAACGGCGCGCTCAGTGCCGCGGAAAACACGTCGACGCCGACCGCCTCGTCGCCGGATAGCGATGCGCGCAGGTCGGTCAGCGCCGTGCGAGCCGCCAGCAGCGCGACCCCGCCGCCGGGCACGATGCCCTCCTCGACGGCGGCCTTCGCGGCGGCCACCGCATCCTCGACGCTTTCCTTGCGCTCCTTGAGCGCGGTCTCGGTGGCCGCACCCACCTTGATGACCGCGACGCCGCCGGCCAGCTTGGCCAGTCGCTCTTCGAGTTTCTCCCGATCCCAGTCGGAGTCGGTGGCCTCGATCTCGGCACGCAGCTGCTTGATGCGGGCAGCAACGGCCTCGGCGGTGCCGCGGCCGTCGACGATCACGGTGTCGTCCTTGGTGACCACCACCCGCCGCGCAGAGCCCAGCACCTCGGTGCCCACCTCGCGCAACAGCAGGCCGACATCAGGGTTGACCACCTGCCCGCCGGTCACCACCGCCAGATCCTCCAGGAAAGCCTTGCGCCGGTCCCCGAAGTACGGCGCCTTGACCGCGACCGCCTTGAGCGTCTTGCGGATCGCGTTGACGACCAGTGTCGCCAGCGCTTCGCCCTCGACATCCTCGGCGATCACCAGGAACGGCTTGCCGGTTTCGGCGACCTTCTCCAGCAGCGGCAGCAAGTCGGGCAGCGAGCTGATCTTGTCCCGGTGCAACAGGATCAGCGGATCTTCCAGGACAGCCTGTTGCGAATCGAAGTCGGTGACGAAATACGCCGACAAGAAACCCTTGTCGAAGCCGACACCTTCGGTGAATTCCAGCTCGGTGGACAACGTCGAGGATTCTTCGACGCTGACCACGCCGTCATGGCCGACCTTGGTCATCGCCTCACCGACCAGCTCGCCGATCTGCTCGTCGCGCGACGACACGGTCGCCACCTGCGCGATCGCCGTCTTCTCGGTGACCGGGGTCGCCGCCGCCAGCAGCGCGTCGGACACCGCGTCGGCAGCCTTGCCGATGCCGGCGCCCAGCGCGATCGGGTTGGCGCCTGCCGCGACATTGCGCAACCCGCCCCTGATCAGCGCCTGCGCCAGCACAGTCGCGGTGGTGGTGCCGTCGCCGGCGACGTCGTTGGTCTTGGTTGCCACCGACTTCACCAACTGGGCGCCCAGATTTTCGAACGGATCCTCCAAGTCGATCTCGCGGGCCACGGTGACCCCGTCGTTGGTGACCGTGGGCCCACCGAAGGCTTTGGCCAGCACCACATGCCGGCCCCGCGGGCCCAGCGTGACCCGCACCGCGTCGGCGAGTTTGTCCGCCCCGACCTCGATGGCGCGCCGCGCGGCCTCGTCGAACTCAATCAGCTTGCTCATAAGGTTGTTCCCTCTGCTGAGCGATCCGCCCCGGCGGTCCCCGGCGAACCGGGGATCGCCGGGGCGGAACACGCCTGCGCTACTTGGCGACCACTGCCAGCACGTCGCGCGCCGACAGGATCAGGTATTCCTCGCCGTTGTATTTGATCTCGGTGCCGCCGTACTTGCTGTAGATGACGGTGTCACCCTCGGCCACGTCCAACGGAATCCGCTTCTCACCGTCCTCATCCCAGCGGCCGGGGCCGACGGCGACGACGGTGCCTTCCTGCGGCTTCTCTTTGGCGGTGTCGGGAATGACCAGACCGGATGCGGTCGTGGTCTCGGCCTCGTTGGCCTGTACGAGGATCTTGTCCTCGAGTGGCTTGATCTTCACGCTCGCCACGATGTGAGCCCTCCACTAGTAGGGCCCGGGGCCGTCCCCGGACCGTTTTGGTAGCCGGCCCGGAGCCAGCCCCGAACCGTCGGATTACCAGGTGTTCGGCTCTCGTCCGTACCCACACGCCGTCGTCGCGGGTGCCGACGCAGGGATTGTCCGATTGCCACCTAGCACTCTATACACGAGAGTGCTAGCACTCAAGGTTGTCCCGTTGCTTGCGCCGCGGCAGCGGCGGCCGCACGCCGCACGAGCGGGATGGGCGCGTGGTCTGTCGGCGACAAACTGCAGGCAGACGCAGCAGCAAGAGCTTCCCGTCGTCACCGAGTGCTAAGAATGGGTCATGTTCCTCGGGCTCCGCACCGCACACCGAATTGCCGCCAGGGCCGCCCTGGCCGCCCTGCTGGCCGTCACCGCCCTCACCGCCGGCGTCGGCCACGCCGACCCCGGCGGCCGCATGTACGGCGACCCCGAGGCCGCCGCGCCTTACTGGCGCTATCAGTTCGGCAACGACTGCGGTCTGATGGCCGTCGCGGACGTGGTCGGCCAGCTGACCGGCCAGGAACCCACCCAAGTCGGGATCGTGCTGCGCGCGATGTTCACCAAAAGCGAAGCCCACCAGGGTGACATCTACTTTTTCGACGGCACTTCCCCCGAAGACCTGGTCGACCTGCTGGGAAAGTACGGGATTCAGTCCGACCTGACCACCGGCAACACCATGGCCGGGCTGGAACAAGACCTGGCCGGAGGCCACAAGGTGATCGCCGGCGTCAACGCCGAAACGATCTGGAACTATCCCCCCGGGGAGGGCCAGCGGACCCGGGCCAACCACGCCGTCGTCGTCACCGGGGTCGACACCGCCGACGACGTCGTGCACCTCAACGACAGCGGCATCCCCACCGGCCGCGACGAGCGGATCCCCATGGACACCTTCAAGCAAGCCTGGGCGACCAGCGACAACCTGCTGATCGTCACCGTGGAGACCAACAGCATCTGATCGCGGCCCTCACCGCAGCTGGCCCGTCACCACCGGCAGGCCCGGGTCGCTGGAGACGTCCAGCGGCGAGGGCGGCGCTTTCGCGGCGACCAGCTGCGCGGCGAAGGCGGCGATCATCGCGCCGTTGTCGGTGCACAGCTGCGGCCGGGGGATCCGCAACCTCAGGCCGGCCTGCGCGCAGCGCTGCGCTGCGAGCTCACGCAGCCGCGAATTCGCGGCCACCCCGCCGGCAATCAACACGGTGCCGACACCCAGGCCGGTGGCGGCGCGCACCGCCTTACCGCTCAGCACGTCGGCGACCGCTTCCTGGAAGCCGGCCGCGACGTCGGCGATCGCCGCGTCGGGGTGTGCCTCCAGGTACCGCGCGACCGCGGTCTTGAGCCCGGAGAAGCTGAACGCGTGCGGATCGTCGCGCGGACCGGTCATGCCCCGCGGGAACACGATCGCCTCCGGATCACCGGTGCGGGCCAAGTCATCGAGCACTTTGCCGCCCGGGTAGCCCAACCCCAGCAGTCGGGCCACCTTGTCGTAAGCCTCCCCGGCCGCGTCGTCGACGGTGCTGCCGAGTTCGACGATCGGCTCGGCGAGCGACCGCACGTGCAGCAGGTGGGTGTGCCCGCCCGAGACCAGCAGCGCCACGCACTCCGGCAGCGGCCCGTGCTCGCAGACGTCGGCGGCCAGGTGCCCGCCGAGGTGGTTCACCGCGTAGAAGGGCACCCCCCAGGCGGCGGCGTAGGCTTTGGCGGCCGCCACCCCCACCATCAGTGCGCCCACCAGCCCCGGCCCGATGGTGGCCGCGACGACGTCGGGCCGGCGTACCCGCGCCGCCGCCAGCGCGCGGCGCATCGTCGGGCCCAGCGCCTCCAGGTGTGCCCGCGACGCGATCTCGGGCACCACCCCGCCGAACCGCACGTGTTCGGCCACACTGGAGGCCACCTCGTCGGCCAGCACCGTCACGGTGCCGTCGAGGTCGAGCCGGACGATGCCGACACCGGTTTCGTCACAGGAGGTTTCGATCGCCAAGATGGTCGTCATGTCTGCTTCCGCGGATCCCTGCGCATGATATAGGCGTCGGCGCCGCTGACCCGGTAATAGCGCCGGCGCAGCCCGACGGTGGTGAAGCCGGCGCTGCGGTACAGCGCGATCGCCGCCGCATTGTCGGTGCGAACCTCCAGGTAGACGACGGCGTCGCCGGCGAAGCCCAACAGCTCGCCCAGCAGCCGGCGCCCGATACCCCGGCCCTGATACGCCGGGTCGACCCCGACGGTGTGCACCTCGTATTCGAACGGCGGCGTGCGGCCCAGCCGCGCGATGCCGGCGTAGCCCACCACCGTACCGCCGTCGCGCGCGGCCACGTAGTGGTGGTGCTTGGCGGCGAGTTCACGAACGAAGGCTTCCGGCGGCCAGGGATCGTCGCCGGCGAACAACCGCGCCTCCAACTCGGCGCACCGGGCGGCGTCGGCGGGGGCCAGTGCACCGAATTCGAGCGTCATCGCGGGCGGGGCCTGGCATCGGGCCGACGCAGGTACCACGGCACCAGCGGCGCGGGAGGCCGCGACCAGTCGGCGACCGCGGCCACCAGCCCGCTCGGGGTGGGGTACGTCGGCTCGCACCGCGGCAGGTCGAACAGCGCGGCGTGCGCGGGTGAGCCCGCTACCGCACGTGCCGCACCGGGATCGACATCGGCCGGGGCGTCGACGGCGGGGCCGGCGATCCGGATCCCGTCGCGGTAGCGCGCCCAATAGACCTCCCGGCGCCGGGCGTCGGTGACGACCAACGTCTCGCCCTCAGTTCGGCGGCCGATGGCGTCGAGGCTGCACACGCCGTACACCGGCAGGTCCAGCGCATGCCCGTAGGCGGCGGCGCTCGCCATTCCCACCCGCAGGCCGGTGAACGGCCCGGGCCCGCAGCCCACCACCACGGCGTCCAGGTCGGCCGTCGTCAGTGCGGCGTCGGCCAGTGCGGCCACCACGTTGGGGGTGAGCCGCTCGGCGTGGGCGCGCGCGTCGAGGGTGACCCGCTCGGCCAGCACCGCGCCGTCGGCCACCACCCCCGCCGTCACGGCCGCGGTGGCGGTGTCGATCGTGAGCACACAACGGCTCATCACCGGCTCATCACCGGCTCCACTGCCAGGTTGCGGTGCGCACATCGGAGTTGGTCAGCCGCTCCAGCCGGATGTCGAGGCAGCGCGCGGAGAGTCGTTCGGCCAGGCCCGCGCCCCACTCGACCACGACGACGGCCTCGTCGAGATCGGTGTCCAGATCCAGCGAGTCCAGCTCGCCCAGCAGGTCCGCGCGGTGGTGATCCAGTAGCCGGTAGACGTCGACGTGGATCATCGCCGGCGCTCCGGCCCGCCGCGCCGGGTGCACCCGGGCCAGCACGAACGTCGGCGACGTGACCGGTCCCTCGACGTCCATCGCCGCAGCGATTCCCTTGGCCAACACTGTTTTTCCAGCCCCGAGCGGACCGGACAGCACCACCACGTCCCCGGCGCGCAGCTGCGCACCCAGCCGTGACCCGAGTGCGAGGGTGTCCTCGACGCGGGCCAGTGTGGCCGTGCCGGCTGTCTCAGGCACGGCGCCGGCTCCGCTCGCGCCACTTTCGGCTCAGCGTCGCCAGCCGGCCCGGGGTTGCCCGCTTGACCAGCCGCAGCAGTCCTTCGTTGACCGGCTCCGGCTTGCCCAGCAACACCAGGTGGCCAGCCCTGCCCACGATGATCATCTCGGCGTTCGGCAGCGCCGCGGCCATCCGCCGCGAGTATTCGTCGGGGGTGAGCAGGTCGTGATCACCACAGACGATCAGCGTCGGGATTTTCGCCAAAGTCGGCAGGGCCGCGGTCTCGTCGTGGGTCTGCAGGGCATGCAGAAATCCCGTCACGGTCGGAATCGGGGTGTCGTGCATCATCTGCTGGGAGAACGCGACCACGCTCGGGCTGACCTCGAAGTCGCCGTAGGACGCCGCCCGCAGGATCGGGCCGATCAGGGACCGCGCCGCGCTGCGGCCGTGGTGGAGGAGTTGCGGTGCGGACCGGGCAGCCAGCCGGACGGCGCCGACCGCCGGATTCTCCAGCACTTCTCCCAGTGGCGACTTCGAAACCCCTTCGGCCGCTGACGAAATCAGTGCAGCCCCGACGACGCGACGGCCGTAGTGGTGCGGGTACTGTCGGGCATGCGACAGCACCGTCATGCCGCCCATCGAATGTCCGACCAGCACGACCGGACCGCGCGGCGCGGCCACCTGCAAGACCGTCTCCAAATCCCGGCCCAGCTGGGTCACGGTGTAGGTGTCCGGCGCGGCATCGCCGGAGCGGCCGTGGCCGCGTTGATCGTAGAAGACCATCCGGACGCGCGAACCCCACTCCCCGTGCAGCCGCGTGCGCTGAAAGTGGAAGGCGCCCATACTAAGACAGAATCCGTGGGCAAACACAACAGTCAGCGGCGCGTCGACGGGCCCGACCTCGCGCACCGCCAACGGCACGCCGTCGGGGGTGGTCACCACGAAGCCGCGGTCGCCGTCGAGCGTCCGGAAATTCTCGTCGGCATAGGGGTCTTCGCCGTTGACGCGGTGGGTCAATCCGCGCACGATCGAGATCGCGACGATCGTGCCGACCGCGCTCAGCCCCGCGGCGCCGGCCAGCCATCGATTCCTGCGAGCGCGGGCCGCACCGTTACCGGTCAACGATTGTCGACCTCGCGGTAGGTTCTGACGATACGCCCGCGGGGACTGGTCACCACCTCGTAATGGATACTGCCGAGCAGGTCCGCCCAATCCTGGGCGGTGGGCTCACCGCTGGTGCCCGGCCCGAACAGGATCGCCTCGTCACCCTCGGCGACGTCGGGTACTCCCGGGCCCAGATCGACAACGAACTGGTCCATGCAGATCCGCCCGACTCCGCGCCGCAGCCGACCGTTGATCAACACGTCCAGACGCCCCGACAGCGCCCGGAACACCCCATCGGCGTACCCGACCGGCAGCAGGGCGATATTGGTATCGCGGTCGGCGATCCAAGTGTGCCCGTAGGACACACCGTCACCGGCTTGAACCGAACGCACAAGCACGACAACGCATTTCACCGTCATCGCAGGAGTCAAGCCGATATCGCGGCGCTCGGCGAACGGGTTGAGCCCGTAGAGGGCGATCCCGGGCCGCACCATGTCGAAGGCGAGATCGGGGCGGACCAGTACGGCCGGTGAATTCGCCAGATGCGCCACCTCGTAGTGCACGCCGTGCTCACGTGCCTGGGTCAGCATGGCGAGAAACCGTTGGGCCTGCAGATCGTTGGCCGGGTGCTCGGGCTCGTCGGCGCAGGCCAGGTGCGACATCATGCCACGCACCCGGATCGTCTCGTCGGCGACGGCGCGGCGCAGGGCGGCCAGCATCGAGGGGTACTCGGCGGCACGCACCCCGTTGCGGTTCATCCCGGTGTCGAGTTTGACCGTCACCGTCGCCGTCCGACCGGTGCGGTGCACAGCGTCGAGCAATTCGTCAAGCTGGCCCACCGAGGACACACCGACCTGGATGTCTGCTGCCAGAGCCGGCGCGAAGTCGGTGCAGGGCCGGTGCAGCCAGGCCAGCACCGGGGCGGTGATGCCGTCGGCGCGCAGCGCGAGCGCTTCCTCGATAGTGGCGACCCCGAGCTCGGCGGCGCCGGCGGCCAGCGCGGCGCGGGCCACGCGCGAGGCGCCGTGCCCGTAGCCGTCGGCCTTGACGACGGCCATCAGCGCCGCGGAACCGGCGTGTTCGCGCAGCAGGCGCATGTTGTGCGTGATCGCCCCCAGGTCGATCACCGCCTCGGCGATCCGGCCCCGGGTCGCCGACGTCGGAGATATCACTGCCATCGTCGACATTGTCTCAGAACGCTCACCCAGCGCCGATCGATCAGCGCCCGGCGCGACCCGGGGCGGCGTCAGTGCGCGAAATGCCGCCGGGTGAAGTGCCCACGGGGCTTGAGTTTGTCCAGGCTGACCACCGCGGCGTGGGTGTCTTCGTGCAGTGCGCGGGCCAGGTCGGCGGAGAAACCTTCCCGGACCACGATACGCAGCACCGAGACGTCGGTGGCGTTCTCCGGCATCGTGTAGGCGGGCACCTGCCAGCCGCAGGTCCGAAGTTCGTGGGAGACGTCGAATTCGGTGTAGCCGCGGTCCTCGCGCAGCCGGAAGCACACCACCGGGATCGCCGATCCGTCGGAGATCACTTCGAAGTGTTCGCTGTCGGCAAACCAGTCGCCCAGCCATCGCGCTGTTTGCGACAACGTCTGCATGACCTGGGTGTACCCTTCGCGCCCCAGCCGCAGAAAGTTGTAGTACTGACCGATGACCTGGTTGCCGGGCCGGGAAAAATTCAGCGTGAACGTCGGCATGTCGCCGCCGAGGTAGTTGACCCGAAAGACCAGCTCTTCAGGCAGATGCTCGGCGCTGCGCCACACGACGAACCCGATCCCGGGGTAGGTCAGCCCGTATTTGTGGCCGCTGACGTTGATCGACACCACCCGCGGTTGCCGAAAATCCCAGGCCAGCCGCGGATGCAGGAACGGCACCACGAATCCCCCGCTGGCGGCGTCGACGTGCACCGGGACGTCGACCCCGCCGCCGGCGGCCAGTCGGTCCAGCGCCGCGCAGATCTGCTCGACCGGCTCGAGTTCACCGGTGTAGGTGGTGCCCAGGATCGCGACCACCCCGATGGTGTCCTCGTCGACGGCGTCGACCACCTGCTCGGGTGTGATGACGTAGCGGCCCCGCTCCATCGGCAGATAGCGGGGTTCGACGTCGAAGTAGCGGCAGAACTTCTCCCAGACCACCTGCACGTTGGAGCCCATCACCAGGTTCGGGGTGCGTTTTTTCCACCCGGGTCCCACCCGCTGACGCCAGCGCCACTTGAGCGCCAGCCCACCCAGCATGACCGCCTCCGACGATCCGATGGTCGATACCCCGGCCGCGCTGGTCGGGTCGTCGTCGCGCAGATTTTCGGCGTGGAACAGATCGGCCACAATGCAAACGCAGCGCTGCTCGATGGCCGCGGTGGCCGGATACTCGTCCTTGTCGATCATGTTCTTGTCGAACGCCTCGGCCATCAACTTCTCGGCCTCGGGATCCATCCACGTCGTCACGAACGTCGCCAGGTTCAGCCGCGAACTGCCGTCGAGCATCAGCTCGTCGTGGACGAAGCGGTAGGCGGCCTCGGGATCCATCGCATCGTCGGGCAGCCGCAGCGCGGGGATGGGCGCGGTGAACAGCCGCCCGGTGTAGGCGGGTCCGATCGAGTGGGCCGGGGCGGACGGGTAGCGCGTCACAGCGGATCCTTTCGCTTCGATATCGGGTTTACAGGCTGGCCAGGGCGGTTCGGAGGTGGCCGATGATGCGCGATGCCGACGTCGGGGCATCGCCCGGGCCGGGGTCACCGGCCGACAACGCCGCCGCGCGCGCGTGCACGAACGCCGCCGCGGCCGCTGCCTCGCCAGCCGGCAACCCTGCTGCCAGCAGGGCGCCGATCACGCCGGAGAGCACGTCTCCGGAGCCGGCGGTGGCCGCCCAGGACTGGCCGGCCGGGTTGAGATACACCGGCCCACCGGGTTCGGCGATGACGGTGACATTGCCTTTGAGCAGCACGGTGGCACCGAGGGTATCGGCCAGCTTGCGGGTGGCGCCGACCCGGTCGTCACCCGGCGGCGCGCCGGCCAGGCGGGCGAATTCACCGGCGTGCGGTGTCAGCACGGTCGGCGCGCGGCGATTGGCGAGCAGGTCGGGGTGGGCGGCCAGCAGGGTCAACGCGTCGGCATCTACGATCACCGGCAGGTCGGTGTCCAAAACGAACCACAGCGCGGCCACCCCGTCCTCCCCGGTGCCCAGGCCGGGCCCGACCACCCAGGACTGGACCCGACCCGCCGCCGCGGGGGTGGGCGCCGCGACCACCTCCGGCCAGCGCGACAACACCTCGCGCCAGGCGCTGCCGGCGTAGCGGACCATACCGGACGTGGCCGCCACCGCCGCACCCGCGCACAACACCGCCGCACCCGGATAGGCCGGCGAGCCCGCCGCGACGCCGGTGACTCCCTGGGTGTATTTGTCGTCGCGGGGCCCGGGGACGGGCCAGCGCGCCGCCACGTCGGCGGCCTCGAAACCGTGGATGTCGGTGTCGGGCAGCTCCAGGCCGATGTCGACCAACTGCACGCGGCCGCAGTCGGCCAGTGCGTGCACGGGTTTGAGCCCGCCGAAGGTGACCGTCAGCGCGGCGCGCACGGCCGGACCGGTGATCGCCCCGGTCGCCACGTCGATGCCGCTGGGGATATCGACGGCCACCACCGGGATCGCGGCCGCCGCGACCGCGGCGAAGACGTCGGCAGCGGCCGGCCGCAGCGGCCCGGAGCCGGAGATGCCGACCACGCCGTCGATGACCAGGTCGGTCGTTTCCCGGACATGGTCCACGATGCGCCCGCCGGCTTTGGTGAACGCCGCCAGGCCCTTGCGATGAGCGCGCTCCGGGTTGAGCAGCACCGCATCGGCGGCGGCGCCGCGGCGCCGCAGGAACGTCGCCGCCCACAGCGCGTCGCCGCCGTTGTCGCCGGAGCCGACGACCGCGCAGACCCGCCGGCCCGACACCCCGCCGGTGCGGGCGGTCAGTTCAGCGACGATCGCGGCGGCCAGCCCGAACGCCGCGCGCCGCATCAATGCGCCGTCGGGCAGGGCGGCCAGGAGCGGGGCTTCGGCCGCGCGGATCGCATCGACGGAGTAGTAGTGCCGCATCGCGTCCAGCATTCCACGCCGCGCCGGACCCGGTTCAGCCCCCGTAGTGCCGCAGGTGTCGCCGCGTCATCAACGCCGCCAGGATGCCCGCCGCCTACTCCACGGTCACCGACTTGGCCAGGTTCCGCGGCTTGTCGACGTCATAACCACGGGCCTGCGCGACCGACGCCGCGAACACCTGCAGCGGAATTGTCGACAGCAGGGGCTGGAAAAGCGTTGATACCGAAGGGATTTCGATCAGATGATCGGCGTAGGGTCGTACCGTTTCGTCGCCTTCCTCGGCGATCACGATGGTGGTCGCGCCGCGGGCCTGGATCTCGCGGATGTTGGACAGCAACTTGGCGTGCAGCGTCGAGGCGTTCTTGGGCGAGGGCATCACGACGATAACCGGCAGACCCTCTTCGATCAGGGCGATCGGGCCGTGTTTGAGCTCGCCGGCCGCGAAACCCTCGGCGTGCATGTAGGCCAGTTCTTTGAGTTTCAGCGCCCCTTCTAACGCGACCGGATAACCGACGTGGCGACCCAGAAACAGCACCGCCTGCGAGCGGGCGAACCGGTGGGCCAGATCGGCGACGGGCCCGATCCCGGCGAGCACCCGCGCTACCAGATCCGGCATGGATTCCAGCTCGCGGTATTCGCGCTGCACCTCGTCGGGGTATTTGGTGCCGCGGGCCTGCGCCAGCGCCAGCCCGAGAAGGCACGTGGCGGCGATCTGCGCCAGGAATGTCTTGGTCGACGCGACCCCGATCTCCGGGCCGGCGCGGGTGTAGAGCACCGCGTCGCACTCGCGCGGGATCTGGCTTCCGTTGGTGTTGCAGATCGCCAGCACCTTGGCCTTCTGCTCCTTGGCGTGCCGGACCGCCTCCAGGGTGTCGGCTGTCTCCCCGGACTGGCTGATCGCCACCACCAGCGTGCTGCGGTCCAGCACCGGGTCGCGGTACCGAAATTCGCTGGCGAGCTCGACTTCCACGGGCAGCCGGGTCCAGTGCTCGATGGCGTACTTGGCCAACAGCCCCGAGTGGTAGGCCGTGCCGCAGGCGACCACGAACACCTTGTCGATCTCGCGCAGTTCCTGGTCGGACAGGCGCTGCTCGTCCAATACGATGCGGCCGTCCACGAAATGCCCGAGCAGCGTGTCGGCCACCGCGGCGGGCTGTTCGGCGATCTCCTTGAGCATGAAGTACTCGTAGCCGCCTTTCTCGGCGGCCGCCAGATCCCAGTCGACGTGGAAGGGCCGGGCACGCGCGGCGTCGTCGTTGCCGTCGAAGTCGGTGATCCGGTAGCCGTCGGCGCTGATCACCACGGCCTGGTCCTGGCCCAGCTCGACCGCGTCACGGGTGTGCGGGATGAACGCGGCCACGTCGGAGCCGACGAACATCTCGCCGTCGCCGATGCCGAGCACCAGCGGTGCGGACCGGCGGGCGGCGACGATCGTGCCCGGCTCGTCGGCGTTGGCGAAGACCAGGGTGAAGTGGCCTTCCAGGCGGCGCAGCACGGCCAGCACAGAGCCGGGAAAATCGCCGGCGGTCGGGCCGTGGCGGTATGCCCGCGCCACCAGGTGCACCGCGACCTCGGTGTCGGTGTCGCTGGAAAATTCCACGCCGGCGGTTTCCAGCTCGCGGCGCAGCGCCGCGAAGTTCTCGATGATGCCGTTGTGGACGACGGCGATCTTGCCCGCGGCATCACGGTGCGGGTGCGCATTGCGGTCCGTGGGGCGTCCGTGGGTCGCCCACCGGGTGTGCCCCAGGCCCGTACCCCCGGTCAGCGCGGCGGGATCGATCGTCTGCAGCGCCTGCTCCAGATTGGTCAACCGGCCCGCACGACGGCAGACGGTCAGGGTGCCGTGGCCATCCAGCAGCGCGATGCCCGCCGAATCGTAGCCGCGGTACTCCATCCGGTGCAACGCCTCGACGACGACGTCGCAGGCCCGCCGCCCGCCGACGTAGCCGACGATTCCGCACATAGCCCCTCAGGGTAGTGCAGGGTTCGCCGTGCGCGGCGCATGCTGGTCGGCGAGCGGCCTCGCTCGCCACCGCGGTGCGCTACCGTCAACGGGTGGCCAGGACTCGACAACTCGTCGCGGCGTTGACCCGCCGCGGCCCGCACCGCGTTTTGCGGGGCGACTTGGCGTTCGCCGGCCTGCCCGGGGTGGTGTACACGCCCGACGCGGGGCTAAGCCTGCCCGCGGTGGCCTTCGGCCACGACTGGCTCACCGGCGCCGACCGCTACACGGGTCTGCTGGAACACCTGGCGTCGTGGGGCATCGTGGCCGCCGCCCCCGACACCGAACGCGGTCTGGCGCCGTCGGTGCTCAACCTGGCCTTCGACATGGGCAGCGCGCTCGACATCGCTGCCGGGGTGCGGCTGGGGCCGGGCAGGATCAGCGTGCATCCGGGCAAGCTCGGGCTGGCGGGCCACGGCTTTGGTGGTTCGGCTGCGGTTTTCGCGGCGGCCGGCATGCCGGACAAAATCCAGGCGGTGGCAGCGATCTTCCCGTCGGTCACCGCACCGCCGGCCGAGCAGCCGGCCGCGACGTTGTCGGTGCCCGGCGTGGTGTTCAGTGCCCCCGGTGAGGCGAAGATGCTGCGTTCCAACGCTATCGAGCTATCCCGGGCCTGGCGTACGGCGACGTTGCGGGTGGTCCGCAAAGCCCGGCCCGACGGATTGGCCGAAGGGCGCCGGTTGCCGAACGTACTGGGGTTGCCCGGTCCGCACCGCAAGACCCAGAAGATGATTCGCGCGCTGCTGACCGGGTACCTGCTCGGCACTCTCGGACGTGACAAGACCTATCGGGCGTTCGCCGATCCGGATGCGGCGCTGGCCGGCACCCAGGTCGGCAAGCATGACCTGCCGCCGGTGTCCGCGCAGGAAAAGATTGTCGCGCTGCTGAAAGGCTGAGAGCCGCCGGTGCTATAACGGCACGATGCGGATCGGCGTGATGCTGGACTACTCGGGCGGTTTCCGCCAGGCCGCGGCCCGCGTCGTCGAACTGGAGAAGGTCGGTATCGACATCGCGGTGGTGGCCGAGGCCTATTCCTTCGACGCGGTCAGCCAACTGGGCTATTTGGCTGCCAAGACCTCGACGGTGGAGCTGGCCTCGGGAGTGTTGCCGATCTACACCCGCACCCCGTCGCTGCTGGCGATGACCGCAGCCGGCCTGGACTACGTCTCCGACGGCCGATTCCGGCTAGGCCTGGGAACGTCGGGACCACAGGTCATCGAGGGTTTTCACGGGGTTGCGTTCGACGCCCCGCTGGGCCGCACCCGCGAGGTGGTGGAGATCTGCCGGCAGGTGTGGCGGCGCCAGCGGGTCAACTACTGCGGCAAGCACTACCAGATTCCGCTTCCGGCCGACCGGGGAACCGGGCTGGGCAAGGCTTTGCAGATCATCAATCACCCAGTGCGTGAACGTATTCCGATATCGATCGCCGCGCTCGGGCCGAAAAATGTCGAGCTGACCGCCCAGATCGCCGAAGGCTGGCAACCGGTGTTCTTCTACCCGGAGAAGGCGCAGTCGGTCTGGGGCGAGGCGCTGGCGGCCGGCCGCGCCAAACGGGATCCCGCTCTGGGTCCGCTCGACGTCATGGTGGGCGCGGCGCTGGCCATCGGCGACGACGTCGAGGACCGCCGGGCGTGGGTGAAACCGCAATTGGCGCTCTACATCGGCGGCATGGGCGCCAAGAACCGCAACTTCTACCACAATTTGGCCACCCGCTACGGCTTCGGCGAGGTGGCGAACCGGATTCAGGAGCTCTACCTGGCCGGCCGGAAAACCGAGGCGATCGCTGCCGTGCCCGACGAGCTGGTGCGCCGGATCTCGCTGATCGGGTCGCGCGGATTCGTGGCCGAGCGGGTGGCGGCGTTCGCCGATGCCGGGGTGACGACGCTGTTGGCGACGCCGCTCAGCACCGACCGTGACGAGGCCGTGCGTTACGTCGAGCAGCTTCGCGCGCTGCTGCCCGGCTGACCGATCATCGGCGGGGTGGGGCCGCGTTGCTCATCGGCCGGCAGCAGCACCCGGCCGGCGAGCCGGCCGGTCGTTGGCGGTGCGGACGCGAGGCCGTCCAGGGTGGCGTTGTGCCGGGCCAGCACCTCGGCCAGCCGGGATGTGAGGTCGCTCATTGGCCCGCCTGCGGCAACTCGTCGGCAGCGATCTCGCATGGGGTTTCGTCAGCCGGCGGAGGCTCGGGCGCCGCGGGCGGCCCCGCCGGTGTCGCGGAATCCTGCGGGGCGGTCGAGTCCTCGACCACATCGGCGGTGGAGGAGGGACTTTGACCTGTTGTCTTCGCCTCTTCGTCGTCGGTGTCGTCGGTGTCGTCGGTGTCGTCGGTGGCGGCCGGATCGGCGGCCTGCTCATCGGGCTGATCCTCGGCGGGATCGTCGGGATCGTCGGCCTGCTCTTCGCCCTCGAGCCGATCCTCAGACGCCGGACCCTCGGGCGCGGGATCGGCAAGACCGTCGGCCAGCGATCCCAGCAGATCGCCGATGCCGTCGACGATCCGGCCCACCACACCGCCGACAGCCCCAGCCAGACCGCCCAGTCCGACCGGCCCGCCGGCGCCGCCGAGGTCGCCCGGGCCGCCCGGCAGGCCCGTGGCATCACCGGCCGGCGGCGCGACCGG
>NZ_VYIK01000309.1 GCF_008709575.1 Mycobacterium sp. | reverse complement strand
CTTTGTCACCGACGCCACCGGCGGCTACGACACCGCCCTGCTGCTGATCGCCGCCACCCTGGCCGGCACCGGACTCGGCGCCCTCGCCCTGGGCAGACAAGGCTTTTCCGGCGGGGCTTGCCGCAAGCCAGCGCAGCTCGGCGTCGATCCCGCGACGTGAACCAAACCCGCCGGGCACGCCCGCGGCAGGCATTCCGCAGCAGCATTGTGGCCGCGGCGCCGCCAAATTCAACGTTTGCGGCGCCCGGTGCCCATGCACGGCCGACCACCCCGGACCACCGGTAACTGACACCGCGAGGACGGCGACCAACGGCCACCCGCCGAGGCCGGCGGATGGCGTGATGCGTCCGGTCGGCCCGCACCTTCGCTCAGACGGTGTCGAGGGCTTGGGTGAGGTCGTTGATGAGGTCGTCGGCGTCTTCGAGCCCGACGGACAAGCGGATCATGCTGTCGGGGATGTTGCGCGCGGCGCGTTCGGCCGCCGAGAGCCCGTGGTGGGTGGTGGTGGTGATGGGTTGGGTGACGAGGCTTTCCACTCCGCCGAGGCTGGGCGCAATGGAGAACGGGCGCAGCCGGTCCACGACCGCCGTGGCCTGCTCAGCGGTGGCGTCGAGGACGACGCTGAGCATGCCGCCGTGTCCGCGCATCTGGGCGTCGACAATCTTTTTGGTGGCACCGCTGGCCAAACCCGGGTAGTTGACGTGGGCCACCCTGGGGTGGGC
>NZ_VYIK01000308.1 GCF_008709575.1 Mycobacterium sp. | reverse complement strand
CTTGACTTTCGCAGTTATGCGGCGGCTGCGGCGCAGGCCAGTTCGTAGTCTCGGTATTTGTGGCTCTACGCGGCCAAGCGCGGTAATCGGCCTCGCAGTGATGTGGCTAAGTATGTGTGCAAGTCGGTGGCCGAGTTCGGGCTGGCACCGCAGCGCATCTCGCCGATGGCGATCGAGGCTCTCAACGTGCGCGAGCATATCCGCGCCATCTTGTGCACGCTGCGCGATCTGGCGGGCCTGCCCGGCTACGGGCCGATGCTGGCCTGGTTGCACACGCTGGGCTATCGCGGCCACGTTGCCTCCAGATCGCAGCGATTCTCGACCACCATGGCCGCGCTGCGCGCCCGCCGAGCAGCCTGGCACCGCCAGCACCCCGGCGCCGCTGAGCCGACCCGGTCGTGCGGTGATGGTTCCGACGACAACCGGGTCATCGGCTGGCGGCTGCAACAGCGGGGCGTGCCCGTGAACATCGGCTTGTCGCCAGCGTCGAGTACACCGACTTGATCGCCGCCGAAACCGAAAATAGCTGGGCTGCAGCCTAACCGTCGCCCAGTGTGATGGGCCGCAGTGCGGTCGCCACCACGTGTTCACACGCGCCAGACGGGTTGGACCCGGCCGATGTCCAGGCGGCGCGCACCCGGTGTGCCCGGTGCGATGACCGCGTGATCCAACACAGCTTTGATGATCGCCTGCTGGCGACCCAGGTCCAGATCAGCCCATCCCG
>NZ_VYIK01000307.1 GCF_008709575.1 Mycobacterium sp. | reverse complement strand
GTGACCGCCGAGCTCGCCGCCGCGGGATTGCGCCAAACCCACTGGTGGACCGACAGCGCGGGCGACTTCGGCGTGTCGCTGGCGGTCAAATAGGCGGTGTGGTGCCCGCCGGCGTCGGTGCCGCACCCGGACACCACCACCGGCGATCTGACGGCCTGCGCGCGGCGACGTTGTGCGTCACCACGCCTTGTGCGCCGTCAGCAGGTAAGCCGGCATCTTCACCCGGCCTTTGTCGTCACGCTCGTAGGCCGGCATCTGGCCCGGCGCTTGCCCAGATCGCGGAGCAATGGCGTGGATGTAGGCCGGCCGAATCTCGTCGATCTGCCAGTACGTGCTCACCGCGGAGCGCAACTCGTTTTCGTCGACCGCGTTGGGTTTGCCCACCAGCCCCGCCGGAGAATCGCCCTTGGCGAAGACCAGCACGTAATAGCTGGCGCCGGGAGCTGCGGCCCGGTGCACTGAGCGCAGGTAACCTTCGCGGCTGCCAACCGGCAAGCTGTGGAACAACGTGGAGTCGATGATTGTGTTGAACCGGCCGTCAAAACCGGTAAACGTGGTGATATCGGCCTGCACGAAGCTGGCCGTCGTCAGTCCCCGCTCGGCCGCCGCCCTGGTGGCGGCCGCGATCGCCGTCGACGTCAGGTCGATGCCGACGACGGTGTAGCCCTGCTCGGCCAGCGCCAAAGACAGCGCAGCGTGGCCACACCCGGCGTCGAGCACGTCG
>NZ_VYIK01000306.1 GCF_008709575.1 Mycobacterium sp. | reverse complement strand
GCCAGGGTCAACGGCACCACGATCAGCATGAGGAAGGCTTCCAGGAACGGGCCGAAGGTGACGATGGCGGCCAGTTCCGGCCCGAGGAACAGCCACAGCAGCCCAGGCAGGGCGAGCATCTGGGTGAGCATCAGCAGCGGGACGGCGGCCAGCAGACGTTGACTGTCCCCGCCGGCCAGCCGGCAGAACACGATGACGTAGTCGACGCAGGGCGTGAGCAGTGTCAGCAGCACACCGAGCAGGACCGCTCGGGGCAGCGGAACCACCCAGGTCAGTGCGGCCACCACGAGCGGCACCACGGCGAAGTTCACCACCAGCAGCGCACCCAGGAACGTGCCGTCCCGGAAAGCCGCGGTCAGCTCGGTGAATTGCACCTGCAGAAACGTGGCATACAGCAATACGGCGAGCACCGGGTAGATGGCGGCCTGCCAGGCCGATGCCGCACCCGGCCGGGCCAGTCCGACCGCGGCGCCGGCCGCCAGCCCCCCCAGGTAGAGAACGATTTGGTGGCGTTCGAACCACGCCGCGACGGGTCGGCGCACCGGCTGTCCTTCTGCGTGTGCAGCGCCAGGCGCTCCCGGGCTAGCCCGCAGCCAGAGCGCTGGCCGGCCAGCTCAGCCGACGGCGAAGCCACAGGGCCACGTAGACCAAACCGAGCAGCACCGGGACTTCGATCAGCGGGCCGACCACCCCGGCCAGGGCCTCACCGGAGGTGACGCCGAACA
>NZ_VYIK01000305.1 GCF_008709575.1 Mycobacterium sp. | reverse complement strand
CGCGCTGCTCAGCGAGTCAATCACCGGGTCAAGGATCACATCCACCACATCGGCGTGCGCCACCGGCGCCGCCTGTTGGGCCCGGATCCCCGCCGCCAGCACCACCACGGCCACCGCCCCGACCGCTCGGAGGCCGCCGCTGACCGCACCCGATCGACCGTTGCCCATCAGCCCCCAACCTCTCGTCGGGATGGTCACTCCAAGCCGTCGCTAAGCTATTCCTCACTTGTCGGACAGGCAAGCAGATCCGCGGATTTTTCCGCAAGACAGTGCCCGACGCTACCGAGTAGGGTCGGACCAGCGGGGTCGTCGGGGGTCCTGTGCGCCGTGCCGTGACATCCTGCCGCGCAGACTCCCTGTGGCCGGAGAACGGCGCTGGAGGCACTGTGGACATCGTCATGGGCGTGTCGGTGACACCCGGGAACGTCCAGCTGGTGCTGGTCGACCGTGCGGATCCCGACGGCACCGTCGATGAGGACAACTTCGAGCTCGACAGCCCAGCGACTGAGCAGGTGTTGGCGGCGATCGCCGGCACCAGCGAAAGCGCCGCCGAGAGCGGCTACCGACTGGTAGCGACCGGCGTCACCGCAACCGACCCGACGGAGGCGAGTGCGCTGCGCGATGCGCTGACTGCGATGGACGATGTCATGCTGCTGCCGGTCCTCGCGGCTGCCGCCGCGTTGGCCCGATCCGTGGGCTCCGCCCTCGGCTACGCCCGGACCGGAT
>NZ_VYIK01000304.1 GCF_008709575.1 Mycobacterium sp. | reverse complement strand
CACATCGCCGCCGCCGCCGACAGGGACTCCGGGCCGGGACCCGCGTACATCCTCGCCGAGTTGATCTCCGGCGGCAGCGCACCAAAATCGATCACGCCGACCTCCCTCCCTCGGCGCGTCGGTAACGGGCGCGGCAGACGGTACCGCGGTCAGTCGGATTCTGGTTCAAAACTTCTCCCAACATTCCTACTACCAATTCGGGCTGCCAGCTCCTACATCCGTCATGCTGATCAGCACGGACCACGTCGAGCACACAGATCGTGGTGAGGAGTTACGCGTCGTTGCGTCGGTTACCCCGCCGGACACCCGCGAGATGAATTTGCGGGCGCAAACAATTGGCGGAAGCAAACGCAGTTTACCCGGGGTTGCCCACGATTTCACGTACTTGTGGGGTCTTCGATCCCAAGCGGGCAGTTGTCATAATACTCACATTGAACTGTCCTGGTTGCGCTGGCGCGGGATCTCCCCCGATTCCGTGGAGACTTCTGTTGTAGGCATCTTGTGGTAAAGTTGTTTGCTGCTGCCCCGGGCAGCTGCCTGGGGGTGGTGCCCGCAGCCGGGGTCACGGCTGGCCGTCAGCCACCCGCAGGGGTTGGCCTTGACGCCGGCGAGGTGGACGCCATTTTACCTGTTGCCGGGGCTGGATGCATTCATGACACCCGCTCGGGTGCGCACCGGCGGCCGCGTAATTGCAGCTCGTGCTGCAGCGGTGATCGCATGTTCAGCG
>NZ_VYIK01000303.1 GCF_008709575.1 Mycobacterium sp. | reverse complement strand
TGATCCGCAAACTGCGTATGCGTGGGTTCATCGCGGGTACGTCCGCGCATTCGCCTCAAAATTTCACGGTAGCCCGAGTTCTTCCCTGGCGGCTGCTGAGATCACGAGTTGATCTTGATTTCCGGTTTCGTGGTAGGCGGCGCCGCCGCGTGTCGTGCGGTGACGCCGGGTTCCACGGTCCCGGGGTGGGTTGCTCCTTTCTTGGGATCGATCGGACATAGGGGTCCGCGGGTCAGGGGATGGCGCGGACACGGTTGACGGCGTCAGCGAATTCTTTTGCCCAGGGCCAGGTTTGGGGGATCCGCAGAATCAGGTAGCGGGATCGTTTGACCAGGCGAGCCGCGGCGTGCAGCAGCCGGTAGCGCAGGGTCGCCGGTTCAGCCTTGGCCAGCGGGCCGTCCAAGAGCAGCAGCCGCATCCAGCACAGCAGGTCGATGGCCACGGCGACGGCGGTGACCCAGGCGGTGTTGATCGCAAACGAGTGCGATGGCCAGCGCGCCAGGCCGGTGTCTTTGGCGCAGCGGATGAACCCCTCCACTCGGGCGTGTACGCGGTGGCGGGCCTCGAGGCGCTGGGGCTGTCCGCCTGCGGTGTTGGTCGCGAGCAGCTGGTAGCGGTAGCCGTTGATCTGCTCGAACAGTGACAGCTGGCGGCCTTCTTCGATCTTTTCGCGGCGCACCAGGATGCGCATGTCGGCCGGCCAGCCGGCCAACCGGTCGCCGTCGGG
>NZ_VYIK01000302.1 GCF_008709575.1 Mycobacterium sp. | reverse complement strand
AGGGGCCGCCCCGCCGCGGTGCCCAGCGCGGCTCGGCCGTCGGGTCGGCGCTGGTTGACCAAAACCGAGTTCCTGCAGCGGCTGCGGCGCGCCCAGGCCGATCCGGGTTTGCGCGATGATCTGGCGGCACTGGCCGGTGACACCACCGACGAGCTTGAACAGCTCCGGTGAGCCAGGCGCCCGCAGCGGGGTTGCTCGACACATCGGTGTTCATCGCCACCGAAGCGGGCCGTCGACTCGAGGAGACGTTGATCCCCGCCGAGGTGGCCACGACCGTGGTCACGCTCGCCGAACTCACCGTCGGCGTATTGGCCGCCGGCACAACCGATATTCGGGCGAAACGCCTGGCGACCCTGCAGTCGATCGCCGACATGGAGACGCTGCCCATCGATGCCGACGCCGCGCAGGCCTGGGCGCGGCTACGCATCCACCTGGCCGAAACCGGTCGGCGAGCCCGGATCAACGACCTGTGGATCGCGGCCATCGCTGCCTCCCGGGCGCTGCCGGTCATCACCCAGGACGAGGATTTCGCCGCCCTCGACGGCGCGGCCGGTCTCACGATCATCCGGGTCTGAAAGGCCGGCCGTGCTATCAAACCATGCTGCGAGTTGAGAACAGCTCGCGAGAGGCGCAGTGTGAACGCGGTCGCCACGGAGATCCTCAATGCTGCCGCGGCAGCCGCCGCCGCCATCCTGCGTTTCGTGCCGATGGGATTCGGCAGCAACGCT
>NZ_VYIK01000301.1 GCF_008709575.1 Mycobacterium sp. | reverse complement strand
AGGAACATCTTTGATCTGAATCGCAACTGCCATAGCCACAAACTATCACATGCGCATGGCATGCACATGTGATGCGTGGCAGTCAACAACCGCCAACAACTATCACCAGACCCTTTTGAGGTATTACCTATGCGAGTCAAGTCGCGTATATCAAACAACTCCCCATGCGTTCGTCGACGCTTTAACCAGCTATTTCCGCGATAACTCATGTTTCAAACGGCAGAGCAACCTGATCTTTGTCGCAAGTTGGGAATCTACCCCTGTGTGCTGCACGCCACCACCGAGCGGGAAGAGCGCCGTGCGGCAGATGACCCTTGGCCTTGGCGACCTGCATGGCTTGTTTTCGTTTCGGACTCGTTAGACCCGCAGTCAGCCCGAGGCACCTCTTGGAGCTAGACCACAACGGTAATACTGCTTGGTCTTACTGCTGCTACCCTTACCTCATGCGCGTCACAAGCAAGGGACAGGTCACCATCCCACAGGATGTACGCCGGCGTTTGGGCATCGTGGCTGGCAGCGAGGTTGACTTCGAGGTCGACGACGACGCCGTCCGGCTGGTGCGGCGCACCGAGGGACGCGGCGCGGCTCTAGTCGAGCAGATGCGCGGGCGTCGGCTGCCAATGACCACCGACGAGATCATGGCGTTGACTCGCGGCGAATCCTGAGCTATGCCGCTTGGGACGCTGGTGGACTCCAACGTGCTGCTCGACGTATTCACCGATGACCCC
>NZ_VYIK01000300.1 GCF_008709575.1 Mycobacterium sp. | reverse complement strand
AGGATCGGAACTCGACACCGTGGTGTTCTCCCTGGGTCGGTGTTAGGCGGCGCTGGGCTTTGCTCAGCGCCGAGGATCGGAACCTGGTAAGCGCGCAGCCACGGCGCCAGCCCATCGGGCGGCGCTGGGCTTTGCTCAGCGCCGAGGATCGGAACTTCGCGGCTGCGCTTGACCGCGGAGGAGGGGGCGCGGCGGCGCTGGGCTTTGCTCAGCGCCGAGGATCGGAACCTTGGCCGCTGTGCTGGCCCCGCCCGGTGTTCCGCTGCGGCGCTGGGCTTTGCTCAGCGCCGAGGATCGGAACCCCAGCAACCGCCAGGCGCGTCAACAACAAACACAAAGCGGCGCTGGGCTTTGCTCAGCGCCGAGGATCGGAACCAAGATTGGTGCTCGTTGGATCAGGTGGCCGGGTTGCGGCGCTGGGCTTTGCTCAGCGCCGAGGACCGGAACCGCTGTCGCAGTGATCACCGTCGCCCGATAGTCCCTCGGCGCTGGGCTTTGCTCAGCGCCGAGGATCGGAACCCGCCACTAGCTCCACAATTTGCGAATCATCCACCCAGCGGCGCTGGGTTTTGCTCAGCGCCGAGGATCGGAACGGCCTAGTCGGGGCTCTCGCCACGGTAGAGCGCATCGAAATCGATGCGGGGGGAAACCCTCGGTGCCCTTAGCCAGGTCCCCCGGTCGCGGATGCTAGGCTGCTGGCCAGTCGACATCCTTTAACTTGCCGTCCG
>NZ_VYIK01000002.1:90157-102584 GCF_008709575.1 Mycobacterium sp. | reverse complement strand
ATGAGCATCGGCAAACTGACCGCCACCCCCGAACTGCGCGCAAACCTCGACGCCTGGTTCGCCCGCTTCGCCGCCCGCGGCATGTGCCGCCCCGACGACCCGGATGGCGCCGGCGAACCGGCCGGAGCCCTCGAGAACCCGGATCTGCGCAGTCACCCGCAACGTCAACACGACGCGCTCAACGCCCTGGTGCGCGGCCAGCTCGGCAACCCTGACCACGGCGTGCACCATGGCCTGCCGGTCACCGTGATCGTGTCCACCACCTTGGCCGAGCTCAGCGCCGCCACCGGCTATGCCCTCACCGCCGGCGGCACCTTGCTGCCCATGCGCGACCTGATCCGCATGGCCAGCCGCGCCTACCACTACCTGGCCGTGTTCGACGACCACCAGAGCCGCCCGCTGTATCTGGGCCGCAGCAAACGCGTCGCCACCCCCGACCAACGTCTGGTGCTGCTCGCCCGCGACCGCGGCTGCACCCGCCCCAACTGCGACGTCCCGGGCTACTGGAGCCAGGTCCACCACATCACCAGCTGGGCCGGCGGCGGCGCCACCGACGCCGACAACCTCACCCTGGCCTGCCAATGCGACAACGACCTAGCCGAAAAGGGCTGGCAAACAAGACAACTCGCCAACGGCCAAACCCAGTGGATCCCGCCACCAAAACTCGACTACGGCCAGCCCAGAACCAACAACTACCACCATCCCGAACGCTACCTACCCCAACGGGAGTAGGGCAGCACCGGAGACCGCCCATCCAGCAGGCAGCATCACCGTCTGTGAACAGGCTTTCACAGGTTGGCGAAGCAGGTGTTCGACCGACCTGCGGGGATCGACGCGCTATGCGTCGAAAAATGGGCAGTCACACCGTCGGTGGTGACAGCCACGCTGTCGGCATGAATCCCCAGCGGATAGTCGCTGGTCAGCCTCGACACGAAGGCGTCGAGGCTGACTTGGATGCTCTCCTTCGGCAGCGCGGTGCCCAGCGCTTTGAGGCTGACCACCTGTAGGGACAGGCTATTGTCGAGGACCTGCGGCTTGACGACGATGCTGTCCAGGAAGCCCCGCAACTCGATGGTGCCGCTGTCGGGATGGGTGGCCACGGAGCTGGCGACGAAGCTGCCCAGCAGCGGGATCGCGTCCTGAACCGAATCTTTGATGCCGTCGGTCGGCCACGTGATGGTGGCATCCAGCGAGCCGATCGTGCCCTTGGAATCGCTTGTGTGGTGCGCCAGGTCGACGTCGCGGATCTCGATGGCGACCTTCATGTGCTTGGCGTCGCGAATCTGGTTATCGGCCGTCTGGACCGAGATGTTGGTGTAGTGACCGGTGAGATGCTGCCACAGCACCGGCGGCAGCACGCCGAACGAGGCGGTGGCTTTGTCGCGCACCTCACACTCCACCGCCTGGGCCACCTTGCTCTCGGCAATGTGGCGTGCGTAGAACTCGGCGCCGACCAGCCCGGCGACAGCGAGTGCCAGCACGCTGACCAGGATCAGGACAATCGACAGCGGGTCGCGTAACAGGCGGGGTTTGCTTTTCACGGGGGTGGTCGGGTCTTTCGGGAAGGGCTGCGCCGGGTGATCCTGCTCAGGCGGTAATGGGCTTCCCGCCGGTGCGGCCGGGTAGTCCGCCCCGGGCGTCGTGGGTGGCGGGGTGCCGCTGCTGTGCGGGTTAGCCCATACGGAGGGGTCGTTGGGCGGTGGTCCCTGCGGATTCGTCACCTGGGCGATTCTGCCTTACCGGCATCGGCGAAGTATGCCTGGTTACGCAATACCGCGATGGTGTCCCGGGCGGCGGCGACCTGGTCGAGGTCGAGATCGGCGACCAGCAGCTGCGGGTTGAGGCCGGCCGAGACAACCACGTCGCCGAACGGGGAGACCACCAGGCTGCCACCCACCCCGGTCGGCGCTGCCGACGACAGCGGGCGGCCCGGGTCCGCCTGCCCCGCCGCGGCGATGTAGCTGGTGGAATCCAGGGCCCGGGCGCGCGCCAGAAGGGTCCACTGCTCCAGCTTTCCGGGTCCCGAGGCCCACGACGCGCTGACCGTGATCAGCGCCGCGCCGCGACGGGCCAGCGCGGTGTAGAGCTCGGGGAAGCGGACGTCGTAGCAAGTGGTCAACCCCACCCCGATTCCCTCGACATCGATCACCACCGGCTCACGGCCCGGTGCGACGGTCCGCGACTCGGTGAACCCGAACGCGTCGTAGAGGTGGATCTTGTCGTAGTGGGTGTTGGTGCCGGGCCCCACTGCGAGCAGGGTGTTCGTGACCCGTCCGTCACCGGCCGGGCTGAACATGCCGACGATCACCGTGACGTCGGCGTCGGCGGCGATCCGGCGGACCCCGTCGGCCCAGGGCCCGTCGACCGGCTCGGCGATCGGCGCCAGCGGGACACCGAGCCGGCACATGGTCGCCTCCGGGAACACCACGAGCGTCGCGCCGGCGTCGGCGGCCCGGCCGGTGTAGTCTCTCACCAGCTCGAGGTTGTCGCCCGGGTTGGTGCCACTGAGGATCTGCGCGATCGCAATCCGCATGGCCGCCAGCTTAGATCCCGCGGCCGCAATGCCAGAATCCAGTCATGATCGAGTTCACCCTCACCCGGACCACTGCGGCGCCGATCGAGACGGTGTTCGACGCCCTGACCGACCACCGCGGGATGGCGGACTACGTGTGGGCGGTCCGTCGCAGCACGCTCGATCGGGAGGGCGTCCCCGCACCGAACGGTGTCGGCGCGATCAGGCGCATCGAGGCGGTCGGGCCGGCGTTCGTAGAGGAGATCATCGACTACCGGCGACCCACCGGCTACACCTACACAATGCTTTCCGGTGCGCCGGTCCGCGATCACGTCGGCACGGTCTCGCTGCGCGAAGCCGGCGCGGGTACCGCGGTCAGCTGGCACCTTCGGTCGACACCCACGATCTCCGGTCTTGAATGGTTGTTGGCGCCGGTCATGAAGAGGGTCATCGGCGAACTGCTCAAGGGCGCCGTCAGGGCCGCCGAAGGCAGGGCCTGAGCGATCAGGTGCGCTCGGCGATCCACGTCGTGGTGAACCGTTGTTCGGCGATCAGCAGTTCAACCAGCTGGGTGCCGATGAGGTTCTCGAGCGTGCCGCCGACCAGGGGGATGCGGACTTCGACGGTGGCTCGCAAGGTCAGCCGGGCACCGCCGGTCTCCGGCAGGGGCGCCAGCATCGCGGTGCCGGAGAGGGTGGCCGGGGCACCCAGGACCGTCCCGACGACGGTGCCGGCGGCCGGGCCGTCAGTCCCCGGAGCCCAGCTCTCCTGGCGGCGTACGCACAGGTCGCCTCGGTGAAACTGGTTCACCACGCCCGGGAGCCGGTCGCGGCGCAGCACCTGCGTGGTGACCACAGCGATGCTGCCGTCGTCTTCCGACCGCATCGAGTCCAGCGTCGCGTCATCGGCACCCGAATCGGCCAGCCGGGCCAGCCAGTACTCCTGCTTACCAAACGCTGCAAGAACCTGTTCGACGGTGGCCCCGTAGTCGGTGGACATGTCGAATGAACGCGGCATAGCAGGCCAGGCTACCGTCAAGGCCCATGAAACAGGGCGGTGTCGGTGCGCGGTTCGCCGGTGCCCGGGTCGACGAAGCGGTGCCGTTGGCGCCGCTGACGACGCTGCGGATCGGGCCGGTCGCTCGGCGGCTCATCACCTGCACCAGCACCGAACAGGTGATCGCCGCGCTGCGCGACCTCGACAGCTGCCCGCCCGGGCCGCTGTTGGTGTTGGCCGGTGGCTCGAACCTGGTGATCGCCGACACGCTGACCGACCTGACGGTGGTGCGGCTGGCCACCGCGGGCATCACCGTCGAGGACAACCTGGTGCGGGTGCAGGCCGGCGCGGTGTGGGACGACGTCGTCGCCATGACCATCGAGCGCGGCCTGGGTGGGCTGGAATGCATGTCGGGCATCCCGGGTTCGGTTGGTGCCACCCCGGTGCAGAATGTCGGAGCCTACGGCGCCGAGGTGGCCGACACCATCACCCGAGTGTTGCTTTTGGATCGCCGCAGTGGCGAGGTGCACTGGGTGGCGGCTGATGCCCTGGGCTTCGGCTACCGCACCAGCGTGCTCAAACATGCCGACTCGGCGGTCGTGTTGGAGGTGGAGTTCGCGCTGGACGGCTCCGGGCGCAGTGCGCCGCTGCGGTACGGCGAGCTGATCGCGGCGCTGGGTGCCGAGGCCGGCCAGCGCGCCGATCCGGCGGCGGTGCGCGCAGCGGTGCTGGAGTTGCGCAAACGCAAAGGCATGCTGCTTGATCCGAGCGATCACGACACGTGGAGCGTGGGATCTTTTTTCACCAATCCGGTGGTCGCGCCGGAGGTCTATCAACGGCTGGCCGACCAGACCGGTCAGCCGGTGCCGCACTATCCGGCGCCCGGCGGCGTCAAGCTGGCGGCCGGCTGGCTGGTCGAACACGCCGGTTTCAGCAAAGGCTACCCGGACGTCGACGAGGCACCGTGCCGGTTGTCGAGCAAGCATGCGCTGGCGGTGACCAACCGGGGCACGGCGACCGCAGCCGACGTGGTGGCGCTGGCGCGCACCGTGCGCGATGGAGTTCGGGACGTGTTTGGTATCACACTAATCCCCGAGCCGGTGCTGGTCGGCTGCGTGTTGTAGCCGCGCATCGGCCGCACAGGCGGTGTGCGCCGGTATCTTGGACTGCCGTGAACACAGCGCCCGACCGCCCGCCGATCACCCGGCGCCGGGCCTTGGCAACGCTGGCGGCGGGCCTGCTTGCCCCGAGTGCGCTAGCGGGCTGCTTCGGGAAATCGGGCAAACAACCAGAGCAGGCCCGGCAGCCGTCGTCGGCACCCAGCTTGATATTTCGGCCGGCCCCTGAGGCCGCCGACGTGGCGCCGACCGCACCGATCAGTGTCGAGGTCCGCGACGGCTGGTTTCAGCGGGTGGCGTTGCGGAATCCCGCGGGAAAGACGGTGTCGGGGTCGCTCAACCGCGACCGCACCGTCTACACCATCACCGAACCGCTCGGCTATGCCGCGACTTACACCTGGAGCGGCTCGGTGGTCGGTCACGACGGCAAAACGATCCCGGTGGCCGGGAAGTTCAGCACCCTTGCGCCCACCAGGCAGGTCGGCGGCAGCTTCCAACTGGCTGACGGGCAGACGGTCGGGGTCGCAGCGCCGATCATCCTCCAGTTCGATGCCCCGATCGCTGACAAGGCGACTGTCGAGCGGACACTGACCGTCACCACCGACCCGCCGGTGGAGGGCAGCTGGGCGTGGCTGCCCGACGAAGCTCAGGGATCGCGCGTGCACTGGCGCACCCGTGAGTACTATCCGGCGGGTACCAAGGTCAACGTCGACGCGAAGCTCTACGGAGTGCCGTTCGGCGACGGAGCCTACGGCGCCGAGGACATCAGCCTGCATTTCCAGGTGGGCCGGCGTCAGGTGGTCAAGGCCGAGGTCTCCTCACACCGTATCCAGGTCGTCACCGACGAGGGCGTCATCATGGACTTCCCGTGCAGCTACGGCGAAGCCGACAAGCCGCGCAACGTCACTCGCAACGGTATCCATGTGGTCAGCGAAAAATACGCGGATTTCTACATGTCCAACCCGGCTGCCGGGTACAGCAACATCCACGAGCGCTGGGCCGTGCGTATCTCCAACAACGGCGAGTTCATCCACGCCAACCCGGCGAGCGCGGGCGCACAGGGCTACAGCAACGTCACCAACGGCTGCATCAACTTGTCGACGGCGGATGCCGAGCAGTACTACCACAGCGCGATCTACGGGGACCCGGTCGAGGTGACCGGCAGTTCGATCCCGCTGTCCTACGCCGACGGCGACATCTGGGACTGGGCGGTGGACTGGGACACCTGGCTGTCGATGTCGGCGCTGCCGCCGCCCAGCGGATCCAAGCCGTCGCCGGTGGCAATGCCGCACGGCGCGCCGGCCACCCCGACCGACGCGCCGACGACGACAGCGCGCCCGGGCTCTTAAACCCGGCGGGTGGCCGAGGCCTGGTCGCGCGGCCGGATCACGATCTGGTCGAGGTTGACGTGCGGCGGCCGGCTGGCCACGAACCCGATCACCTCGGCGATGTCGGCGGCCACCAGCGGCGTCATGCCGGCATAGACGGCGTCGGCGCGCTGCTGATCACCGTCGAAGCGGACCAGCGAGAACTCGGTTTCGACCGCACCCGGAGCGATCTCGGTAAGTCGCACCGGCTTCCCCAACAGCTCGCCGCGCAGCGTGCGGTGCAACGCGCCCTGTGCGTGCTTGGCCGCCGTATAGCCGGCGCCGCCGTCGTAGATCTCCAGTGCGGCGATCGAGGTGACGGTGACGATCAGGCCGTCACCTGACTCGATCAGCTTGGGCAACAGCGCGCGGGTGACCCGCAGCGTGCCCAGCACGTTGGTCTCCCACATCCACCGCCAGTGCTCGAGATCTGCGTCGGCCACGAACTCCAGCCCCCGGGCGCCGCCGGCGTTGTTGACCAGCACATCTACCCGTGTCAACCCGCGGGCCAGAGCCTCGACCGCGTCACCGTCCGTGACGTCGGCCACCACCGCGGTACCGCCGATCTGGCCGGCGAGCGCGTTGATCCGGTCCGCCCGGCGCGCGACCGCCACCACGTGAAAACCTTGCCCGGCGAGAGTTCTCGCGGTCGCTTCGCCGATCCCGGAGCTGGCGCCGGTGACCACGGCGATTTTTTGCCCCGCTGCGCCAGAAACCAGCGGAGCCGAGTGCGGCGACGTCACCGGTGTCACTGTAGTAGCCGTGCTAAATTTCCTGCTGTGCACCTCGGCACCTTTCTCGGTCTGACCGCGGGGGAGTTGTTCTCCGGCGCGCGTGGTCGCTGCGGACTGCGCCACACCTGAACGACTACGACATGGCTGGCGTGCGCTGGGCCGCCAGTCAAACTTGATCCAAGGACAACCTCGTGCGCTCACCCACCCCCGACAGTCACCCGCGAACAGTGCGTGCCCGTCGGGTCGTGCCGCCGTCGCTGCAGCTGTCCGACGCCGCCGCGGCCTCGGTGTTTCGCGCTGTGCGGCTGCGCGGCCCGATCGGCCGTGACGTCATCGCCCAAGTCACCTCGTGCAGCATGGCGACGGTCAATCGCCAGGTGATCGCCCTGCTCGGTGCCGGCCTGCTGCGGGAGCGCGCCGACCTGGCGGTTCCCGGCGCGATCGGGCGTCCGCGGGTGCCGGTCGAGGTCAACACCGAGCCGTTTATGACGCTCGGAATCCATATCGGCGCCCGGACTACCAGCATTGTGGCCAGCGACCTGCTGGGCCGCACGCTCGACGCCGTCGAAACCCCGACACCCCGGGCGGCGCAAGCGGCGGCGCTGGCCTCGGTGACCGATACCGCGCGGCGCTACCTGCAGCGCTGGCATCGTCGGCGGCCGCTGTGGGTCGGGGTGGCTATCGGTGGGGTGGTCGACGCCGCCACCGGCTGCGTCGACCACGCGCGGCTGGGCTGGCGAAACGCGCCGGTCGGGCCGGCACTGGTCGACACGCTGGGGCTGCCGGTATCGGTGGCCTCGCACGTCGACGCGATGGCCGGGGCCGAACTGCTGCTGGGAATGCGGCGGATCGCCCCGCACACGTCGGCCAGCAGTCTCTACGTCTACGCCCGCGAGACGGTCGGGTACGCGCTGGTCATCGATGGACGGGTGCACAGCCCGACCAGCGGGCCGGGCACCATCGCGACGCTGCCCGCACAGTCCGAACTGCTGGGCGGGTCCGGCCTGCTGGAGTCCACGGTCAGCGACGAGGCCGTGCTGTCGGCCGCGCGCCGGCTGCGGATCCTTCCGGCGTCACACTCCGGTGCGCCCGGCGCCGCGATGGCCGAGTTGCTGCGGGCCGCCCGGGCCGGTAACCGGCAAGCCGTCGAACTGCTCGCCGAGCGAGCCCGGGTGCTGGGCGAGGCGGTCGCGTTGCTGCGCGATCTGCTCAACCCCGACGAACTGGTGGTCGGCGGCCAGGCGTTCACCGAGTACCCGGAGGCCATGGCCCAGATCGAGGCGGCGTTCGCGAGCCGCTCGGTGTTGCCGGCGCGGGAGATCCGGGTGACCGTGTTCGGCAACCGGGTGCAAGAGGCCGGGGCCGGCATCGTGTCCCTGAGCGGGATTTACGCTGACCCGCTCGGCGCGATGCGACGTGCTCAGTCCGCGTTGGACGTCGCCGCTTCGGCCCCCGGCGACTCTTCCGCCTAGCCGGGCCTGAACCGGGTTCTCGCGGGTGCCTGCAAAGATGGCGGTGTGCAGCGCACCGAGAATGTCCGGCTGGGCCCTATGACTGATCCTCGCCGGGTGGCGGTGTTGTCGGTGCACACCTCGCCGCTGGCGCAACCGGGCACCGGCGATGCCGGCGGGATGAACGTCTACGTCCTGCAGACGGCGCTGCGACTGGCTCGCCGCGGGGTGCAGGTGGAGATCTTCACCCGGGCCACTGCGTCCACCGATTCGCCTGTCGTGCCGGTGGCGCCCGGCGTGCTGGTGCGCAATGTGGTGGCCGGACCGTTCGAGGGCCTGGACAAATACGACCTGCCCACGCAGTTGTGCGCGTTTGCTGCAGCAGTGTTGCGCGCCGAAGCCGGCCACGAACCCGGCTACTACGACGTGGTGCACTCGCACTACTGGTTGTCCGGTCAGGTCGGTTGGCTGGCCCGCGATCGCTGGTCGGTGCCGCTGGTCCACACCGCGCACACGCTGGCCGCGGTGAAAAACGCTGCGCTCGCCGACGGTGATGCACCCGAGCCGCCGCTGCGCACAGTCGGCGAACAGCAGGTGGTCGACGAGGCCGATCGGCTGATCGTCAATACCGAAGATGAAGCTGCGCAACTAGTTTCGCGATATCGAGCGGATCCGGATCGGATCGACGTCGCGTATCCGGGTGTTGACCTGGACGTGTTCCGGCCTGGTGACCGCCGCGCCGCCCGGGCTGAGCTGGGGCTGCCGCCCGACGCGCACGTGGTGGCGTTCGTCGGCCGGATCCAGCCGCTGAAGGCACCCGACATTGTGCTGCGCGCGGCCGCCAAACTGTCGCGGGTGCATGTCGTGGTGGCCGGTGGGCCGTCGGGCAGTGGTCTGGCCGCCCCAGACGGGCTGGTGCGCCTGGCCGGGGAATTGGGGATCACTCCCTGGGTGACGTTTTTGCCACCACAGCCGCGCGCCGAGCTGGCCCGTCTCTTCCGGGCCGCGGACCTGGTGGCGGTGCCCAGCTACTCGGAGTCGTTCGGGCTGGTTGCCCTTGAGGCTCAGGCCTGCGGTACGCCGGTGGTGGCGGCCGCCGTCGGTGGGCTGCCGGTGGCGGTGCGCGACGGGATCAGCGGCAGCCTGGTGTCCGGGCACGACGTCGACCAGTGGGCGGCCGCCATCGACGAGCTGCTGCGGCTGGGCGCGGGTCCCCGGGCGGTGGAGATGCGCCGTTCGGCCGTGGAGCATGCGGCGAGTTTCTCCTGGGACAAGACCGTCGACTCGCTGCTGGCCAGTTACCGGCGTGCGATCGGCGAATTCGATGCCGGTCGCCCGGCGCGGGCGCTTGGGACGGCGCGGCGGGGCCACCCTGCGACGCGGTGGGCCGCGCGACGGCCGGGCGAAGAGCTGGGCAATCGGGTTGCGCGGCGGCCATCGCGGCGGGGGGTGCGGGCGTGACCGTACCGCTGGTGCAGCAGGTCATCGAGGCAGCGCTCAACGCCAGCGGTCTGACGTATTCGCGGCACGAGGGTGTCCATGGCTCAGCACCCGGGCTAGTCGTCGAGTTGCCCGGCGAACGCAAGCTCAAGACCAATACGATCCTGACCGTCGGCGAGCACTCGGTGCGTGTCGAGGCGTTCGTGTGCCGCAAACCCGACGAGAACCACGAGGGTGTCTACCGCTTCCTGCTCAAGCGCAACCGTCGGCTCTACGGCGTCGCCTACACCCTCGACAACGTCGGCGACATCTACCTGGTCGGCCGGATGTCGTTGTCGTCGGTGGACGCTGCCGAGCTCGACCGGGTACTCGGGCAAGTACTCGAGGCGGTGGATTCGGACTTTAATACTTTGCTGGAGTTGGGTTTTCGCTCATCGATCCGAAAAGAATGGGAGTGGCGGGTGTCCCGCGGGGAATCGCTGAAGAACCTGCAGGCATTCGCGCACCTCATCGACGAGGACAACAGCGGCGAGGATGCCGGCCGCCAAGCACGATGATCGGGGAACACGCCGCCGCGCAACAAAGCCCGTCGGCGAACGCCCAGATGGTGCAGCCGGTTCACCCGGATTTTCAACCGCGTGACGTCATCGAGGACAATTCGGTTGCGGCAGCGGCGGCGTAAGCGCGAGGCGGGCTCGTGAGAGACTGGGCGGCATGCGTGACACGGCTACGCTGGTGCTGCTCCGCCACGGTGAGAGTGAATGGAACGCCAGCAACCAGTTCACCGGCTGGGTCGACGTCGACCTGACCGACAGGGGCCGCCGGGAGGCGGTCCGGGCCGGTGAGCTGATCCGCGAGCATGGTCTGCTTCCTGACGTAGTGCACACTTCGCTACTGCGGCGTGCCATCACCACTGCCCATCTGGCGCTCGACAGCGCCGACCGGTTGTGGATTCCGGTGCGGCGCAGCTGGCGGCTCAACGAACGCCATTACGGGGCGCTGCAGGGTCTCGACAAGGCAGAAACCCGGGCTCGCTACGGCCAGGATCAGTTCATGGCCTGGCGGCGCAGCTACGACATCGCGCCCCCGCCGATCGAGAAGGGCAGCCGGTTCAGCCAGGACGCCGATCCGCGTTATGCCGACATCAGCGGTGGCCCGCTCACCGAGTGCCTGGCTGATGTCGTGGCCCGTTTCCTGCCGTATTTCACCGACGTGATCGTGCCCGACCTGCGGTCAGGTAAAACCGTGCTGGTCGCGGCCCACGGGAACTCGCTGCGAGCCCTGGTGAAGTATCTGGACAACATGTCCGATGAAGCGGTGGTCGGACTGAACATCCCGACCGGTGTTCCGCTGCGTTACGACCTGGGCGCCGATCTGCGGCCCACGGTGACCGGCGGCACTTATCTGGACCCCGAAGCCGCGGCCGCCGGCGCCGCCGCAGTGGCCAGTCAGGGCACCCGGTAGCCGATTTAGGCGAACAGCATGTGAACCGTGTTTGAACATCTGCTGCGCAAGCGTGTGATCTGTGCGAATTTGCCCCCGGATTATTGGGGGACGTCGATGAACATTTGTAGGCTTTTGCCGTGACTGTGTTCTCGGCCCTGTCGCTGGCCGGGGTGTCGATACTGGTGGCGTCGGCGGTCGGTATCACGATCGGTGTCCGGCTGGGGCCACGGATCGTCCAACGCCGGCAGCGGGCGAGGGCCGACTGGGCGGGTATCACCGTCGCGCAGATGCTGCAGCGCGTCGCCGCGCTCTCTCCACTGGGTATCGCTGTGGTCGACAACCATCGTGATGTGGTCTATCGCAACGAGCGCGCCGACGAACTGGGCCTGGTACAGGACCGTCAGCTCGACGACGAGGCCTGGGAGGCTGCCTGTCAGGTGCTGGCAGGCGGGGCAGATGTCGAGTTCGATTTGCCGCCGGGCAAACGCGCGACCGATTTGTTGGTGCACGGCCAGGCCCGCTTACTCAGCGAGGAGGACCGCCGGTTTGCGGTGGTCTTCGTCTACGACCAGTCCGAGTACGCCCGCATGGAGGCGACCCGGCGTGATTTCGTGGCCAACGTCAGTCACGAGCTCAAGACTCCTGTCGGCGCGATGGCGTTGCTCGCCGAGGCGTTATTGGCCTCCGCGGACGACCCGGAGACGGTGCGCCGGTTCGCGGAGAAGGTGCTTGTGGAGGCCAACCGGCTCGGCGACATGGTTGGCGAGCTCATCGAGCTGTCCCGGCTACAGGGCGCCGAGCGACTGCCCGACCTGGGCGCTGTCGACGTGGACATGGTGGTGTCCGAAGCGATTGCCCGTCACAAAGTGGCCGCCGACAACGCCGATATCCGAATCCGCACCGACGAGCCCAGTGGTCTGCGGGTTCGGGGTGACCAGACGTTGCTGGTCACCGCGCTGGCCAATCTGGTCTCCAACGCTATCCGGTATTCACCACGCGGGTCGCTGGTGTCGATCAGCCGTCGTCGCCGGGACGAGTACGTCGAGATCGCCGTCACCGACCGGGGCATCGGCATTTCTCGAAAAGACCAGGAGCGGGTCTTTGAACGGTTCTTTCGCGGCGATAAGGCGCGGTCTCGAGCCACCGGGGGCAGCGGGCTGGGTCTGGCGATCGTCAAACATGTCGCAGCCAACCACAACGGCAGTATCGGACTGTGGAGCCAACCGGGAACCGGGTCGACGTTCACCTTGTCCATTCCGGAATATCAGGAGCCCAGCACGGAAGTCAGCCACCAGCCGGAGCTGCACACCCCTCCGGGCATGCCGCTGGGAGTACTGGCCGAGGAAGAATTCATTCGATGACC
>NZ_VYIK01000002.1:0-90063 GCF_008709575.1 Mycobacterium sp. | reverse complement strand
GCGACCCGCGCTGGTGACGATGCAGAGCGAAGCGATGAGGAGGAACAGCGCCGATGACCCGCGCTGGTGACGATGCAGAGCGAAGCGATGAGGAGGAACAGCGCCGATGACCACCGTGCTGATCGTGGAGGATGAGGAGTCCCTGGCCGATCCGCTGGCGTTCCTGCTGCGCAAGGAGGGTTTCGAAGCCACCGTGGTAACCGACGGCCCCTCGGCGCTGGCGGAGTTCGACCGGGCCGGGGCTGACATCGTGCTGCTCGACCTCATGCTGCCGGGTATGTCGGGCACCGACGTGTGCAAGCGCCTGCGTGCCCGCTCGAGCGTGCCCGTGATCATGGTCACCGCCCGTGACAGCGAAATCGATAAGGTCGTCGGCTTGGAGCTGGGCGCCGACGACTACGTCACCAAGCCCTACTCCTCGCGTGAGCTGATCGCCCGAATTCGGGCGGTGCTGCGCCGGGGCGGGGACGACGAGTTCGAAGTCACCGACGGGATCCTGGAATCCGGACCGGTCCGCATGGACGTCGAACGCCATGTCGTCTCGGTGAACGGCCGGCCGATCACGTTGCCGCTCAAGGAATTCGACTTGCTGGAGTATTTGATGCGCAACACCGGCCGAGTGCTGACCCGCGCGCAACTGATCGACCGGGTGTGGGGTGCGGACTACGTCGGTGACACCAAGACCCTTGACGTGCACGTCAAGCGGCTTCGTTCCAAGATCGAGGCCGATCCGGCCAACCCGCTGCACTTGGTGACGGTGCGCGGTCTGGGCTACAAGCTGGAAAGCTGACTGCTCGCGCCTGCCCGGCGGTAACGCGCTGCTATCCCTGCCGGTCTGCCACGATTTCGTCGGCGACAGCGAGTGCCAGCGCCATGATCGATACCTGGGGGTTGACCTCGGGACAGCTGGGCAGCAGTGACGCGTCGGCGACCCAGACCCCGTCGACCCCGCGCAGCCGGCCGTGCGGATCCACCGGGCAGCGCTGCGCGTCGAAGCCGGCGGCCGCCGTGCCGGTCGGGTGAAAAGCCGCCAGGTGCAGGCTTTTCGGGCTGGTCCGAGACAGTACATCGTGCAGCTCGGGCAGTGATCTCACGGTCGGGGCGGCGGGCAGACCGGTGAGCACCTCGACGGCGCCGGCCGCGAACAGCAGCTTGCCCATGGCCTCCAGCGCGATGATCAGCTTGGCGGCGTCGCCGCGGGCGATGTTGTAACGCAGCACGGTCTGACCAGCGACCGAAAAAACCCGGCCGACACCACGGTCGGCTACCATCGCGCCGAACGTCGCGACACGGGCGGCCCGGTCGAGCCAGCCGAGCAGCTCGGAGCCGTAGCCCGGAAACACCATCGAGCCCATCCCAGGCGGGGTCGACGTCGCTTCGATCAGCACGCCGTGCGAGGCGTGCAGTTGGTCGACCGCCGCGCTTTGCAGCACGCCACGCCAGGCCGTCACATCATGATCGAAGCGCCCGGCCAGCGCGGCAGCCGGGTGCAGCGCCAGGTTACGGCCCAGCCTCGGGTGACTGCCCAGACCGCTGCGCCGCAGCAGTCCCGGTGTCTCCGGGGCACCGGCCGCCACCACCACGGTGTCGGCCAGCACGTCGATCGCGGTGCCGTCCGGTCGGCGTGCCCGTACTCCGTGTGCCCGCCCGTTTGCATGCAGCAGGCGCTCGGCGCGGGCGTGCGACACGATCCGCGCGCCGTGCGCGCACGCCTGCGGCAGCGCGTTGAGGTGCACCCCGAACTTGGCGTTGCGCGGACATCCGATCGCACACTGACAGCAGGCGTCGCAGCCCGGCGCGTTGCGCGGGATCGGCGCCGCCTGCCAGCCCAGCGCCGCGGCGCCGTCGAGCAGCAGCCGCCCGTTTCGGCCCATGATCTCCAGCGGCACCGGCGCCACCTGCAAGGTCTGTTCGACGTCGTCGAGATACCCGGCCAGCCGGTCGGGTTCGGCCAGCGTCAGGCCGAACTCCCGGTGCCAACGCTGTTGCACCGATAGCGGCGGCCGGTAGCAGGTGCCGGAGTTGACGACCGTGCTGCCGCCGACGGCCCGGCCGATCGGCAGCACCACCGCCGGGCGTCCCAGCGCCATGGTGGCCCCGGCGCCGCGGTACAGCCCGGCGTAGCGGTCGATCGGGTGCGTGCTGCGGAACTCCTCGACGGTCCAGCGCCGACCCTCCTCGAGGATGACGGTGGACCAACCGGCGCGGGCCAGGGTGCGGGCCGCCATCGCACCGCCGGCGCCCGAGCCGACGACCACCGCGTCGGCGTGGATGACCGAGGGGCTATCCAGCGCCGAGGTGACATCCAGGGCGGCGTCCGGGCGGGCGACGTCGTGTTCGGCGGCCCGGTCGAGCAGCTCGGCGGCGTAGGTATCGGCGCCATTGGCCAGCAGCACGATCGCCTTGAGTCCCTCGATCGCTGCGGCGGCGTCCGGGCCGAGCGCAGCGATCCGGCGCAGCACCTGCTCGCGGGCGTCCGGGCTGAGCCGCGTCAGCGATCGGCCCGTGGTGAGATAGCTTGCGGCGGTGGTCGATAGCAGCCCAGCACGGAGTGCCATCCGGGTTGTCGCCGGCAGCCGAGCGACGTAGCGCTCGACTCGCCCGACGAGTTCGGCCGACGACGGGCCGCCGCGCTCGGCCGGCAGTAGCGCCGAACCGAACGACGCGGTCGCCTGCTGCGCCAGCAGGGTCATCGTCCCAGGCGCCCGAGTCGGCGGCCGAGCTTGAGGAAGAACGGGTACGTCGCAAAGACGGCGCCGGCCAGCGCGTGCATGGGCCAGCGCAGCTGATCGGTCCGCACACCGAAAACGCCGCTGTTCCACATGAAGTCGCGTCCGTTTTGGGACCGAAACGGGCGCCACAGCAGTCCCAGCCCCGGCACGTTGTGGTACAGCCCGAACGAGGTGCCGAAAAACACCCCCAGGGTGGCGGCCTCGGCGACGTCGCGCTGCTCGGGAGGCAAGCCGCGTTCGATCAGCACCCCGGAGACGACCAGCATCGGTGGGTCCAGCAGGAAACTCATGACACAATCCTCTCGTTGACGCCAGGCGCCTCGCCGCCACGCAGGCCGACTTCGGCGTGGCCGGTGCCCAGCACCGACCACCGGCGGTCGCCGACCTCGACGTGGATGTCGGCCTGTTCGGTGTTGGTGCAGACCGCGGTGGCACCGTCCGGATCGGTGTAGCCCATGCTGACGCAGCGCTGCGCGGGCATGTCGACCCGGATCAGCGCAGCGCGACCGCCGACGCGCCCCTCCAGCTGCCAGTGCTGCAGCCCGAGTCTGGTCCGCATCCGCAGTGACGGTAAACCCCCTGCCGGCCAATCTTTTCCGTCGATACGGAACCGGACGAACGCGATCGGCGGCAGTGCGCGCATCCCGGGTGTGTGCGACACCGCGGTCACCACCTCGACCACGTCGCTGTCACCGAGGTCGGCATGCAGCCAGCCCCAGCGCCTGGCGTTGCCGCGACCGTAGATGTGGGCGACCCCGCCGCGCCACCCCTCGATCCGATGCTGGGCGCCGCCGATGCCGAACGAGCCGCTGAATTGCGCGGTCGGCGCGAGCACCACCTGCGCGCCGGGCAGCAGCCCGCGCTCCCACGCCGGGCGCCCGAAGGTCCACAACGGGGGAGCGGTGTCCGTCCAGCGCAGGTCCCACGCCGCCGATCCGGCATGTCCGGCCAGTTCTTCGAAGCGGACGTGCGTGTCGTCGACGCGGAACCAGTCGGCGCCGGCGGCCGGTTCGACCGGTCGCGGACCGAAGCGCTGCGTGCACGGCGGGCCGTCGGCGGGAAACCAGGTCACCCAACCGTGCCCGTAAGCCGGGTGCTCCGACTGCGGCCCGCGCGTGGGGGCCACCGTTTCGCAATGTATCCACAGCCCGGCCCGTGTGACCGGGTCCGAGAGGGTGGCATACCAGACTTCCAGTCGGCCGGGCTCGCCGCGCCAGCGCGGGGTGGCAGCCGAACGCAACGCGTCGTCCACGGGCCCACCTCCCAATCTCTGGGCCACTATATTGGTTGAACCAATGAACCAGTCAAGCCCGCTTGCCCTGCCGCAGCGCCACCGTCTCGACGAGCAGATCGCCGCGTCGATCGCCGAGGCGATCCTCGACGGTGCCTTTCCGCCCGGCACAACGCTGCCGCCGGAGCGGGAACTGGCCGAGCAACTCGGTGTCAATCGCACGTCGCTGCGCCAAGGGTTGGCCAGGGTGGCGCAGATGGGTCTCATCGAAGCCCGTCACGGCAGCGGCAACGTGGTCCGCGACCCCGGCGGTCTCACCCACCCCGCGGTGGTCGAGGCATTGGTGCGCAAACTTGGGTCGAGCTTTTTGGTCGAGTTGCTCGAAGTCCGTGCGGCGTTCGGCACGATCGTCGGCCGGCTGGCCGCCGAACGTGCCACCGACGACGATGTCGCCGCGTTGCGCGCCGCGTGGGACGCCGTGCGAACGACCCCGACAGCGGCGGCGCGCCAAGAAGCGGACCTGGCCTTTTTCCGGGTGCTCATCCACGCCACCGGAAACCGGGCGCTGGGGTTGCTCTACCGCTGGGTCGAGCATGCCTTCGGTGGCCGTGAACACGAGCTCACCGGCGCCTACGACGACGCCGACACCGTGGTGGCCGAGCTGCGTGCGATCACCGAGGCGGTAGCTGCGCGCGAGGCGACGACCGCCGCCGCGAAGGTCGAGGGCTACCTGCGGGCCAGCGCGCTGCGCATGGTCGAGTCCTATCAGCAGGCCGCCCGCCGCGACTGAGCGATCAGCCCGGCGCCAGCATCTGTTTCCAGCCGTCGTCGCCGACCTCGGCGGAATTATTCACCGAATACCTCGATCCGTCGGGTCCGGTGACGACTCCGTTCTGCACGTCATAGATCGCGCTGGCGGTCGCCGCCGGAATGTAGATGCACGGATTGGGCTGCTGTCCGTTGCAGCGCACGGTGCCCGACCCGGGTCGCTGCAGCGGATCGCTGACCGGAGGCGGCGTCCCCGGCAGCTGGTCGGCGGGCAACGGGTTGAGATTGTTGTTGAGCGACGGCGCCGGGATCACTTCGCCGGGATTCACCGGTTGGTCACACCGGGCGCCCGGGGCGGGACAGTTGCGGATCTGATTGGGGTCGCCGTACCACGGGTTGGTGCCCAACGGGACATAAGGCGCCTTGCTGTGGCACTCCCGCGGGGTCGCCGCCCGCTTGCCCGGCACGTCCACGCACAGGGCGTTGCGGGCCCCGCGCACCACATTCGCCGGAGTGTCCTGGGGAATCTTGCAGTAGGTGCCGCTGGGCAGCGGCGCCACGCTGGTGTCTGCCGGAGCACGCCACTGCGACGCCGGGAGAAAGCCGGTCAAGCACGGCGGTGGTTGGTTGATGTCGAACGCGACGTCCACCGATGCATGGTCGGGATAGGCCGACAGCGACGCCTGGGCGATCGCACCGGACTGCGGCAAGAACACCAGCGCCTGTTCGACACCATTGTGGTAGCGCTTGAGCATCTCGAGGACGACCTCGAGGTTGGCCAGCGTCTGCGGTAACGAGTCGCGCACGTCGGCAAACGTCGCAGTGACCTGATCCGCGGTCGGCGGAGCGTTGGCCAGGATGGCCCGCACCGACTGATCCCGCTGCGCCGTCTGGGCGGCCAGGATGTTGAGGTTGGCGGCCCAGGTCGCGATCGCATCACCGGAATTCACCTGGCTGTCGATGATGGGCGCCGAATGCGCGATGATGTCGTCGACATCGCCGAGGCTGCCCGTGAAATCATGCGCGATCGCGCCGGTGGCGTCGACCAGGCGCTGCAGCGACGGTCCCAGCCCGCCCACCGCCTGCGACGTCTCGCCCAGCAGCGCCGCGATCTTTCCCTTGGGCAGCACGGCCAGTCCCCGGTTGGCGGCATCCAACGCGGGCCCGATCAGGCCGGGAATCGTGCTTTTGGTGATTGTCTGGCCGTTGTGCAGATACGGGCCGCGGTTACTGGTCGACACCAGATCCAGGTACTGTTCGCCGACCGCCGACACCGAGTGCACGTTGGCTGATGCGTCGGCCGGGATCCGGTAGCGGTTGTCGATGCTCATCGTCGCCCGTGCACCCCGCTTGGTGGGTTCGACGGCGGTGACTTTCCCGATCGTGATGCCGCGGTAAGTCACGTTGGCGGTTCGGTACAAGCCGCCCGACCCGGGCAGATCGGCGTAGAGCCGGTAGCGGTCGACGCCGAGCAGACTGGGCACCCGCAAGTAGTACCAGCCCAACACCGCCACTGCGGCAACCGCCAGCCCTGCCAATATCACCAGCTGGGTTTTGACCAGGCGCGTCAGCATCGGCTACTCACCCCTTTCCACCAGCGGGCCGCCGGGCACGTTATTGGGGTTCGGGGTGAACCGGACGTCGGGGATCATGTCTTCGGGATTTCGTCCCCACGACTGTTCCAGGGCCCGCAACATCCCGGAGAATCCCGTCCCGCTCAACAGCGCGTTGTCCAGCGTGCTCAGCGTCAGATCACCCGCCCCGGACACGTTGACGTAATCTCCGCGGACCACCTTGGACACATTGTCGATGTTGAACGGCGCGGTCAGGCCCAACTTCAGCGCACCGACCACGTACGGCGCGGCCCGGCCGAGCTGCTTGAGCCCCCGCTGCAGCGACTTCAAGTCCTGGTGCAGGTTGGGCCGGGTGTCCGACAGCGTCCGGTCGGCGACGTCGCTGAACCGCCCCAGCGATTCGACGGCGTCGGCAAACAGCTCACGGGTATCAGCGAAATGCTGGACCAGCGGCGGAGTTTCGGTGAGCACGCGATTCAGCGTGGCGTCGCGGTCGGCGACGATCGTCAGCAGTTGGTTGGTCGAGTCGATGGCTCGGGTGAGATCGTCACGCTGGCGGTTCAGTTCGGCGGTGAAGGTTCCCAGCCTGGTGAGGAATTCGCGGATCTGGTCAACGCGGCCGTCCAGAGCCTTGACCACCTCGGTCTCGATCACGTCGAGGTTCGGAATGCCGCCGCCGTTGAGGATGACCGCGATGCTGGCTAATGTCCGCTCCACGGTGGGGTAGGCCGAGGCGTGTTTGAGCGGGATGGTGTCGCCACTGCGCAGCAGCTGCGGCGATGGGTGCGGTGGCACGGCCAACTCGACGTGCTGAGTGCCCAGCAGGCTGGTTTGGCCGATCCTGGCGGTCGCGTTGGCCGGCAGCCGCACGGTCGGGTCCAAATCCAACGTCAGCGTCGCCACCCAATTCCGCAGCCTGATGTCGCGCACAACCCCGACCCACACATCGGCGACCCGCACCCGGCTGTTGGTGTTCAACGCCAAGGTATCGGGCATCTGCACATAGATCGTCAGGTGGTGGGGACCGGTGCCCTGGCCGAACGGCAGCGGCACATTGGCGATCCCGCGCCAGGCGCACGAACTGAGCACCGCAGCCGTCAAGAGCAGCAACAGTCCGCGGCGGGCGATGCCGACCAGGGCGCGCCTCATCGGCTCGACCCGTTCTGCGCGGGCGCCGGTCCGGGAACCACTCCCGGGGCCGGCGCCTGGGGCGGCGCGGGCTGCGGATACCACGGCGGCGGCAACGGACTGGACTCGTCGTAAGCATCCGGTGAGCCCGGCATAGTGGTCCCCGGCGGCGGCGGTGCGATGTCGGGCCCGCCCATCAGCTCGGCCAGCGACTCAGGCGTGAGCATCTTCGCGGTGAGCGGCTGCACCTGGGTTCCCTGCATCCCGGGAGCGACGACCCAGCCCGGTTCGGAATTGCGATGGGAAAAAGGCGTGTCCGGCGAGAAGATCCCCGGGACAGTGGTGTCCTTGTATCCGGAGGGCGGGCGCAGCCGCTCCTCGGAGTACGCCACCTCTTTGGGCAGCGCGGACGCAGTGCTGAACAAGTTCATGCCGAACGGCAGGTAGTTGAACTTGACCGCGTCCAGGATCGGCGCCAGATATTGCGCGCACAGCTCCGCCGACTCCTGGTAGCCCAGCCGGCTGGCGGCCTGGATGGCGCTGCAGATCGCCTGCAGCGGGTTGGCGAAGTTCGGAAAGACCCCCATGCCCACCAGGGCCCCGTGCACCGGGTGGTAGAGGTTGTTGAAATTGCCGGCATAGGTGGGCAGTAGGTGCAACGCGGTCTCCAGGCCGTCCCGCGGTTCGGGTTGCAGCAGCGCCGTGGTCGCCTCGGAAAGGTTGCCGACGTCGTGGGTCAGCACTGATCCGTTGTCGGCGACGAATTGTCGGGCGGTGCCCAGAACCTCGTCGACCCGCGTGATCGTATCGGCCAGTTGACGATCGGATGTGGCGAACCAACCCGTGACTTGGGCGAGATTGCGGTTGAGCGCCGCGAACTGCTGATCGTTCTGGTACAGCGCGGTGACAAACAGCGCCAGGCTTCGGACTACCGCGAAGAAGTCGCTCCGGCCTTCGTTCAGCGCGGTCAGCGCGTCAGACAGACTGCTCAGCGTTTGGTTGACTTCCTTGCCCTTGGCCGCCAAGTTGTCCGCCGCTGATTCGATGAGGTCGCCGAACGGTCCCCTCGGTTGCTGTACGGTGGGACCCAGTTGCCGCAGGATCGCGTTGAGCGATTCGCGCAGTTGATCCCACTCGACCGGCACCTGGGTGCGTTCGATCGGGATCACCGCGCCGTTGTGCATCACCGGCCCGCCGGTGTAGGGCGGTGACAGCTGGATGGTGCGGGATGCCACCAGGCTGGGGTTGAGGATCGACGCGGTCGCATTCGCCGGCACCTTGTACTTGTTGTTGTAGTGCAGCGTGATTCGCATCTCGTCACCGGCCGGCTCGATTTTGTCGACGGCACCGACCCGCACACCCATGATCTGGACCCGGTCACCGGGGTAGAGGGCAAGGGTTTCGGGGAAGTATGCGATGACCGTGGTGTTCGTCAGTTTCCGGTAGAGTTGCACGCCGGCGCCGATCGTGACGACGGCGACAATCACCGCCAGTGAGCCGAGGATCACCGTTTTACGCGACAGCTTCGGCAGCCGGAGACTGCGGATGTCGAAGATGGTGCTCACTGATTGCTCCCTCCGGTGCCGCCGGGTGTGATGAACGGGGCGGGCAGCTGCGGCCCGGGTCCCGGTGGCGCCGGGGGCGCCGGTGGCAGCGGCGGTGCAGGTGTCGCCGGCGGCGGCGTCGGTCCGGCCGGTCCGAGCGGCTCACTGCGCGCCCCGGGCGGTCCGGGCGCGATCGGCACCGGTGTGCCCGGAACGTCGGGTGGTATCTCGCCGGGTCGGCCGGCGATCGGAATGCCCGGTGTCGGGGGTAGCCCGTCGGGGTTCGGCGGTGACGTCACGACGTCCACCGGCGCCGGAAAACCGCCCGGGATCGGGCCGAAGGGGCCTTGCTCGAGACTTGCGCACGGCAGCGGATTGCCCGGCCGCGGCAAGGTTTCCGGCGTCGGGGTATACGAGCAGGGTGATCCGGGTGCAACGGCCGGACCCGGATGGTCGGGGGTGCCCTCCAACACCGGTGGCGCCGCCGGCGGTGCGCCGTTGGCGAATCGGGTGCCGTTGGGGTCGGGGAACCGGAACGCCGGCAGCCCGGCGCTGCGCCAGAATTCCTCGACGTCGATGCCGCGCTTCTTGAACGCGGCGTCAACCCACGGCTGCAGAATCTGAGCGGGCAGCAGGTTGACCACCATCGCCTTGAAATACGGGCCGGAACTGACGGCCTCGCTCAGCGAAGCGGTGTATCTGCTGAGCATGACCAACGCATCGGCCAGCTCGTTTTTGCGGTGGACCAATTCGTCGCTGACCGTGCGCAGCTGGCCCAGCACCCGGTTGAGGTTCGGATTGTCCTTGATCAGAGCCGACACCTGGGCCGACACCGCTGAAACATTGCTCAGCAGAACGGTCATCGCCTGGCTGCGTTGCTTGACGGCCCTCAGCAGTGTTTCGGTGTTGACCAGCAGCGTGTTGATCTGCGTGCTGCGGTCGCCGAACACATGGGCGACTTTGGTGGCATTCGACAACAGCTGCTTGATTTGCTGGTCGCGGCGGCCGATGGAATCGGCGAATCCCCTGACCCCCTCGAGCGCGGCACCCAGGTGCGGCGAGGTCTGATCGAGCGTCTCCGACAACACCTTCAGCGAGCGCTTGACCGTGTCGATATCCCATCCGGTTGCCGCGTTGGTGACGTCGACGAACGCGTCGTAAATCTGGTACGGGGTGCTGGTCTGCCCGAACGGGAGTACTCCGTTGGCCCGCAGCGGTTCCGAGCCGCGAGCGTCGATCGCGATGTTTTTGCGACCGAGAATGGTGTCGGTGCGGATCGCGGCGCGGCTCTTTGTCCCGATTGTCCGACCGGGCGCTGAAAATCCCACCAGGACCTTGTCGCCCTGGATCGCCAGCGAGCGCACCAGGCCGACGTCCACCCCGGCGATTTGGACCTTGTCGCCCTCGCTCAACCCACCCGTGTCGGCGAATTGCGCGTAGTAGGTCGGACTGGCTGACAGCATCGGCAAACTGGTGAAACTTTGCCCCACGCCGACGACGAGCATCGTGACCACGATGCCCATCACCCCGACCCGGCCGCGGTTGAATTCCGTCAGCACTCTCATTGCGGCATGCACCGTCCCGTCGGCTGAGTGAGAAGCTTGACCGTTCGGACCGGTCCACCCGGCTGCAAACCGTTGACCTTCAGCGACAGATCGCAAAGGTAGAAGTTGAAGAAATCGCCGTAGGTGCCGGCGGCGCGGCCGATACGGCGGTAGGCGTCGGGCAACTTCGCCAACTCGTCGTCGAGAGTGGACAGATCGTGGATGAGTGGCTGCTGGACGCCTTCCAGGTAGCCGACGGTGCTGTGCAGCAATGGCCTGTCCTCGCCGAGCAAATCGGCCAGAGTTCCTGCCGCACTGCTGATATAGGCCGTGGCCGCGGCCAGCGGATCTGCCCGGTTTTTCAACCCGGTGATCAGCTTCTCGAAATTGTCGACGGTTTGGTCGAACTGCTTCTGGTGTTTGACGGTAGTGGCCAGCACGGTGTTGAGATTGGTGATCACCTCGCCGATCGCCCGGTCGTGATCGGACAAAGTTGTTGTCAGAGAGGCAGTCTGGTCGAGGATGTCATTGATGGTGCCGCCCTGACCCTGGAATACCGTGATGATCGCGGAAGCGATGCTGTTGACCTTGTCGGGGTCGAGTGTCTTGAAGAGCGGCCGGAATCCGCCGATCAGGGCATCGAGATCCAGAGCCGGCCGGGTGTGCTCGAGCGGGATGGTTGCCCCCGGAGCGAGCTGCTGGTCACTGGCACCCCGCTCGAGCTCCAGATAGCGTTCCCCGACGAGGTTGAGATAGCGGATCGAGGCCGTGGTGTCGCGATCCAGGCGCAGCGAGCGGTCCACACTGAACTCGACCCATACCCGGGTGTCGCGGTCGATCAGCGTCACCTTGGAGACCTTGCCGATCTCCACCCCCGACGCACGGACAAACTGCCCCGCACGTAATCCACTGGCGTTGGTGAACAGCGCGGAATAACCAATGGTCCGGTTGAACCGCACGTGTCCGAAGACCACGATGATCATCACGGTAAACATCAGCAGCACCAACCAATAGACGCCGAGCTTGACTGCGGTACCGGTGATTTTCATGGACGCCTCGTCATGGGTTGATCGTGTACTCCCCGTATTGACGACCCCAGACGTACTCGGTGAACATCGGCTGGCCGAGCTCGAAGTGGTTGTACGGCGCGATGCTGGCCCCGGTGTCCATGACCAGATACGGCGCCGGCCACAGGTCGTGGGTGATCGTCTGCCAGCAGCCGGGTGCGCCGCCGGGCCCGCCGCGAGCGTTCACCCTGGGAAGATTGTCCGGGTAGACATACGGGTTGGGCGCGGCTGTGAGCGTTCCCGCACCTGCCAGCGAATAGCCATTTCCACCAACTGCGTTCGCGACTTTCGGAGCGAGATCGTGAAAGTTGCGGATCATGCAGAACACTTCCGGGCTGTAGGTGTCGAGCAGCTGGGCGGTGGGCAGCAGGTCGGCGGCACCGCGCGACAGGTAGGGTCCGCCGCGCCGCAAGATGTCCTCACCGAGGTTGCCGGCACCCACTGCTGCGAGCAACGCGGCATCGAGGTCGTCCTGTTGCCGGTTGAGGGTGCCCACGGTAGTCAACGCGTTCTGCAGAAACTGCCACAAGTCCGGTGACGCGTTGACATAGACATCGGCCAGATCCGCCACCCGCCGCACATCGTGATGGATCTCGGGCATCCGCTGGTTGAGCCGCGCCACGATGGTATTGCCTTGTGACAGCGACTCGCCGAACCGGCTGCCCAGCCCGTCCAACGCCTGCGCCAACGCCGACAGTGTCGCGTTGAGGTCGATCGGATCGACTTTTTCAGCCAGCGAGGTGATCGTCTCGAACAACGTGTTGAACTCGGTGGTCACTGATCGCACATCGATAACATCGCGTGATGAAATCGACTGCGGTGAAGGATTTTTTGGTGAAGTAAGGGCAACGTACTTATTGCCGAACACAGTAGCTGCCTCGACATCGGCACTGACATTTGCCGGAATCAGCTTGATGTACTTCGGATCCACGTCCAGCAGCAGTTTGGCAGCGGGCTTCCCGTCGTGCTCGATCTCAGAGATTCTGGCAACCCGGCCGATGGCGACCCCGTTGTAGGTGACCTTCGCGCCGGTCTCCATCACCAACCCCGCCCGCGAAGCGATCATCGTCAGCGGGGTTTTCGGGGTGAAGTCACCGCGGAACTGCATGTAGACCAGCATCAGGACCACTGCGCATGCCAACAGTAGGGCCAGTCCTTCCAGGTACAGCAGAAAGGGTGAGCTTCTCCGCCTTGCCATCGTCATGTCGAATCACACCGTGAGGTTGAAGTTGGGGTCGACGCCGTAGAGTGCCAGCTCGGCCAGCAAGACCACGACGACCACCGAGACCAGCGAGAACCGCATCGAACGGCCGACCGCCTTGCCGACGCCCACCGGCCCGCCGCTGGCGGTGTAGCCGTAGTAGCAGTGGGTGAGCATCACGACCACCGCGATGACGACGACCTGCACGACCGACCAGCCGACGTCCTCGGGGCGCAGGAATGTCCGGAAGTAGTGCTCGTAGGTGCCGTTGGACTGCCCGTAGAACACCGTCGTGACGACCTGTCCGGACGTGAACGCCATGTCCAGTGCCAGTGCGTACAACGGCACGATCACTGCCAGCCCGCCCAGGACCCGGGTCGATACCAAAAACGCGATGGACTTGATGCCCATCACTTCCAGGGCGTCGATCTCCTCGCTGATCCGCATGGCGCCCAGCTGGGCGGTGGCCCCCGCCCCGACCGTGGCCGCCAGCGCGACGCCGGCCACGATGGGTGCAGCGACCCGGGTGTTGGCCAGCGCGGCGAAGAAGCCGGTGAATGCTTCCACACCGATGTTGCCCAGCGAGGCGAATCCTTGGATGGCGATGAGCGATCCACCCGACAGCGTGACGAAGCCGATGATGGCGACGGTGCCACCGACGACGGCCATCGCACCGGTGCCCATTCCGATTTCGGCGATCAGCCGCAGTGTTTCCCGGCGGTAGCGGCGCAGCGCCCACCAGATCTGGCCGATGCTGATCCGGGTGAACCGCGCGAAAGTGCCGATCTCTGCCAGCGTTCGGGCCGCGGCGCCGCCGTAGCGGCTGAGGGTGGCTGCTGTTCGCGGGTAGCGAGCGCGCAGGACGGCGGCGGTGGACACGGTGGCCACCTCAGCGCCCCGTCCCGAACCGCACGCCGATCGTGGTCAGCACGACGTTGACCGCGAACAGCGCGAGCACGCACAACACCAGCGTCTCGTTGACCGCAGTGCCGACGCCCTTGGCCCCGCCCTTGGTGGTGAGCCCCCGGTAACAGCCGACCAACCCGGCGATCAGCCCGAAAATAGCCGATTTGATCACCGAGATGACCACCTCGGGAAGGCCGGTGATCAAAGTCAGCGTCCCGACGTAGGCCCCGGCCGAGATGTGCTGGATGAAAACGCCGAACACGAATCCGCCGACCAGGCCGATGGTGATCACCGCGCCGTTGAGCAATGTTCCGACGCAGGTCGAGGCGACCACCCGGGGAACCACCAGCCGGTGGATCGGATCGATCCCGAGCACCTCCATCGCATCGATTTCCTCACGAATGGTGCGGGCGCCCAGGTCGGCGCAGATGGCCGTCGACCCGGCGCCGGCCACCACGAGCACCGTGGTCATCGGGCCGAGCTGGGTCACCACGCCCAGCGCGGCACCCGCCCCGGAGATGTCGGCGGCACCGAACTCGGCCAGCAGGAGGTTGAGCGTAAACACGATCAGCACGGTCAGCGGAATCGAGACCGCCAGCGTCGGCAGCAACGAGACGCTCGTGATGAACCAGCCCTGCAGGATGGTTTCGCGCCACTGAAAGCGCGGCTTGATTAAGGCTTTTCCGGCCAGCACGCACATCCGGTAGAACCCACCGACGGCCTCGGCGCCGGGCCGCAACTGGTCGCGAATATAGTCGGTGAGCGCGCCATCAGTCGCCGTCGATGTCGTCATTGCTGCTCCCCTTGGGTCCGCAGTGCCGTTTCCATCGTGGTGTTCGCGAGTTCGAGCAAGTCGTGGGCAAGCTTTTTCGCTTCGCCGGGATCACCGGCACACAACGCTTCGGCTAATTTCCGGTAGGCCTCCGGGTGAGCAGCCTCGGCGGTCATCGCAGTGGCCAATACCGGTAACGCCGGCTCGTAGGCGTCGCGAAAAGCATTGAACATCAATCGGAAAACGATCGAATCAGCACCGTCGACCACGTGCTCCCAGAATTCGAGCGCTTGGCGGTGCCATTGGAGGGGATCGGTCTCGGTCTCCAGCGCGCGCACCGAATCGGCCAGTAACGCCGCCAATTCGGGTTTATGCCGTTCGGCTGCCAGCTCAGCGACCTTCGGGCCGGTGCGCAGCCGGGCCTCCAAAATGCTGTGGACGACCGAAACGTCGAGCTTGCCGTCGCGAAAGAGCAGCCGCGGCAACAGGTCCAGGCCGGCGTGTCGGCGAAAGTCACGCACGGTGGTGGCGTCGCCCTGGCGCACCTCGATCAGGCCGACGGCGGACAGGCGCTTGAGCGCTTCGCGCACCGCGGGACGAGACACCCCCAGCAACTCCGCCAGCCGGCGCTCGCTGGGCAGCACCTCACCGGGCTGCATCTCGCCGCTGAGCACCTCGGTGACGATCTGCTCGAAGACTGCTTCGGTCACCGATCGGCGGTGCACCGGCTGCAGTGCCATGTCCAGCAGTATGATGGGTAAGAGGTCAGAGGTCAAGTGGTCAGACCAATCTTCCCGCGAATAGCGGTGAGATCGCGTTGAGCAGGCTATCCGGCGGCGCGCGTCGCGGGGTGCACCGCGACCAGCCCCAACTTGCTGCGCCGCTTACACGTCGCCGCCAACTCCGCGTAGGCCTTCTCGCCGAGCAGCTCGGTCAGCTCGGTGGCCAGGCTTTCCCACACCTGCTTGGCGCCGACGTGCGCCGCCGGATCGCCGGTGCAGTACCAGTGCAGACCGGCACCGCCGGCACCCCAGCCACGGCGGTCGTATTCGGTGACCGTGGTCTTGAGGATCTCGCTGCCGTCCGGGCGGGTCACCCATTCCTGGCTGCGCCGGATCGGTAGCTGCCAGCACACGTCGGGTTTCATCGTGAGTGGGTGCACGCCGAGGCGGCGCGCCGCGACATGCAGGGCGCAGCCGGGCCCGGCTTTGAATCCGGGCCGGTTCAAGAAGATGCACGCGCCCTTGTGTTTGCGGGTGCGCCACTGCGGTGCACCGTCGTGCTCGTCGAGCTCCAGGTAGCCCTTGCGGCCGCGGCCTTTCTCGCGGAACTGCCAGTCGTCCTCGGTCAGTTTGCGCACGGCGCGGTCGAGTCGGGCGCGGTCTTCGTCGTCGCACAAAAACGCCCCGTGCGAACAACATCCGTCGTGGGGCCGTCCGGCCACCGTCCCCTGGCAGGCCGGGGTGCCGAAAACGCACGTCCAGCGCGATAACAGCCAGGTCAAGTCGGCTGCGATCAGATGCTCGGGATTGTCCGGGTCGTAAAACTCCACCCATTCGCGCGCGAAGTCTAATTCGACCTCGCCAGGGTGGTCGGACCGTGAACGTGTCACGAGCCTACGGTAGACCAAAGCCCGGCCCACCCGGGGCTGAGCGGAAACATCGGCCGCTGCGCGTTACGCGGTCTGCGCCGGCACCAGTTAGGTTGTGTTTCGTGCGATTGGGCGTGCTGGACGTGGGCAGTAACACGGTGCATCTGCTGGTTGTCGACGCCCACCGCGGCGGGCATCCGACACCGATGAGTTCGACGAAGGCGGCACTGCGGCTGGCCGAAGCCACCGACGGCTCGGGCAAGATCACCCGCCGCGGTGCCGACGAGCTGGTCGCCACGATCGCCGAATTCAGCAAGATCGCGGTCAGTTCCGGTTGCGTCGAACTGATGGCGTTTGCCACCTCGGCGATCCGCGACGCCAAGAACGTCGAAGACGTGCTGGCCCGGGTGCGCGCCGAGACCGGAGTCGAGCTGCAGGTGCTGCGCGGCGTCGACGAGTCGCGGCTGACCTTCTTGGCGGTGCGCCGCTGGTACGGGTGGAGCGCCGGGCGGATTGTCAACATCGACATCGGCGGTGGCTCGCTGGAGCTGTCCAACGGCGTCGACGAGGAACCCGAGGTGGCATTGTCGCTGCCGTTGGGCGCCGGCCGGCTGACCCGGGAATGGCTCAAAGAGGATCCGCCCGGCCGACGTCGGGTCGAAATGTTGCGTGATTGGCTCGACGCCGAATTGGCCGGCGCCGCGGTGACAGTCCTGGACGCGGGCTCCCCCGACCTCGCCGTGGCAACGTCGAAGACCTTCCGCTCGCTGGCGAGGCTCACTGGCGCTGCGCCGTCGGCTGCAGGGCCGCGGGTAAAGCGGACACTTACCTCCAGCGGTCTTCGACAGGTCATAGCATTCATCTCTAGGATGACGACCGCTGACCGAGCTGAGCTGGAAGGAGTAAGTGCCGAACGGGCGCCCCAAATCGTTGCGGGAGCTTTGGTGGCGGAGGCGAGTATGCGAGCGCTGTCGATCGAAACCGTGGACATCTGCCCGTGGGCGCTGCGGGAGGGCCTGATCTTGCGCAAGCTCGACAGCGAAGCCGACGGGACCGCACTCGTCGAGACGCCGGTGCGTGACGCTCGCGGCCGGCTGGGCGACCCGACGTCGGTTGGCCGATCGAGAGGCGGCCTGTCATGACCGGACCGCAGGACAGCTCGAGCACCCGCCCGATCTCGGTGTCCGAACTGCTGGCCAGAAACGGCAGTATCGGTGCCCCGCCGCCCGTTACGGGTCGCCGTCGCCGTCGGCGCGGTAACAGCGACGCGGTAACGGTTGCCGAGCTGACCGGGGAGATTCCGGTTGTTCGCGCCGACGCCGAGCCTTCGGAGACGCCGCACCGCCGACCGGGTACCCACGCTCGCCGTGCCAACCGCACCGCGACGAACGACCTGACTGTCGCGGCCACCGACGACGCGGTCCGCGAGGCGTCACACTGGTCCGGACCGGAGCCGCGCTGGCCCGAATCTCCGCCGCAGCGGCCCGCTGCGTCAGGGCCCGAGCGCAGCGCCTTTCCGTTGCCGTTGCGCAGGTCTGCTCGGGTTGACACCGACCGTTCCGACCGTTTGGAGACGCAACCCGGCGCCGAGGGGATGAGCCCGGACCCGCTGGAGAGCTACACCGCGATGCCGGTCGATGTGATGGACACCGAGGTGCGAGAAGCCGTTCCGGCAACCGAGGACTCTGCGTACGTGCGCTCGTACCTGGGTCCGTCGGCGGGCCTGTTCTTCGGCGGGAACACCGCCGCCGAGGTCGTCGACGCCAGTGCCGACGAAAACGTGGCGCCCGGCCACGTCGGCGACGACGCCGCTGACGCGGCAGCGGACCAGCCGGATCTCGCCGCGGATGTCGACAGCCACCCGCGGCCGGGCCGCGCCGAAACCATCCTGCGCGGCGGATTGGTGGTCGTGCAGTCGAGCCTGGCGGCGGGCTTCGGCGCGGCACTGTTCATCGCGTTCGATCAGCTGTGGAGGTGGAACAACATCGTGGCGTTGGTGCTGTCAGTGCTGGTCATTCTCGGGCTGGTGGTGGCGGTGCGGGTGGTCCGCAGGACCGAGGACATTGTCAGCACGCTGATCGCGGTCGCGGTGGGAGCATTCGTCACGCTCGGGCCGCTGGCTATGTTGCAATCCGGCTAGCCCCTCGGTGCGCCCAGCCATCAAGGTCGGTCTGTCCACGGCCTCGGTCTACCCGATGAAGACCGAGGCCGCCTTCGAGTATGCCGCCGAGCTCGGCTACGACGGCGTCGAGCTGATGGTGTGGGGCGAATCGGTCAGTCAGGACATCGCCGCGGTCGAAAGGCTCTCTCGCCGGTATCGGGTGCCGGTGCTGTCGTTGCATGCTCCGTGTCTGCTGATCTCGCAACGGGTCTGGGGAGCCAACCCGATTCTCAAGCTGGCACGCAGCGTACGGGCCGCTGAACGGCTTGGCGCTCAAACCGTCGTCGTGCATCCGCCGTTTCGCTGGCAGCGCCGTTACGCCGACGGATTCAGCGAGCAGGTCGCCGAGCTGGAGAAATCCAGCGAGGTGCAGGTGGCGGTGGAGAACATGTTCCCGTTCCGGGCGGACCGGTTGTTCGGGGCCGGTCAGGCAGAAGAGCGGATGCGCAGACGCGGTGGCGGACCCGGTCCGGGGTTTTCGGCGTTTGCGCCCTCGTATGATCCGCTGGACGGCAACCATGCGCACTACACGCTGGACCTGTCGCACACCGCGACCGCAGGAACCGACGCGGTCGAGATGGCGCGGCGGATGGGTTCTGGTCTGGCGCATCTGCATCTGTGCGACGGCAGCGGGTTGCCCGCAGACGAGCATCTCGTGCCGGGGCGCGGCACCCAGCCGGTGGTCGAGGTATGCCAGATGCTGGCCGCCGGTGACTTCGCCGGCCATGTCGTTCTGGAGGTGTCCACCTCGAGCGTGCGGTCGACTCACGAGCGCGAAGCCATGCTCGCCGAATCGTTGCAGTTCGCCCGGACGCACCTGTTGCGGTGAGGCCGCAGGAAAACCACGACACCACAAGGATATCGATGAGCCCGCTGTTCACCTCCGCGATGCAACTGCGTGAGGCCGAATCCGATAGTGCCCAACGTGTCTTCGACGCCGAGTTAGACAAGCACTGGACCATCGGGCCCAAGGTGCACGGCGGGGCGATGCTGGCGTTATGCGCCAACGCCGCTCGTACCGCTTATGATCACGCGGCGCCCGGCGACGACGCCACGCGGAGCGCGGTTCAGCCGGTCTCGGTATCGGGCAGCTTCCTGTGGGCGCCCGACCCCGGTCCGATGCGGCTGATCACCGCGATCCGCAAGCGGGGGCGGCGCATCGGCGTCGTCGACGTCGAGCTCAGCCAGGGGGATCGCACTGCTGTGCACGCGGTGGTCACGCTCGGCGAGCCGGAGCATGCGGTCCCGCCGCTGTTGTCGGCCAACCCCGTTGTCGACCTGATGGCACCCGAACCGCCTGACGACGTCGCGCCGGTCGGTCCGGGCCATCCGATGGCCGGGCTGGTGAATTTGGCCGAGGGCTGCGATGTGCGGCCGGTGGTTTCGACGCTGGCGCCCACCGACGGGCGGCCGCCGCTGATCCAGCTGTGGGTGAGGCCGCGCGGCGTGGCACCCGACGTGCTGTTCGCGCTGATGTGCGGGGACGTCTCGGCCCCGGTGAGTTTCGCCGTCGGCCGCACCGGCTGGGCGCCCACTGTGCAGCTCACCGCCTACGTGCGGGGGCTGCCGGCCGACGGTTGGCTGCGCGTCGTATCCACCTGCACCGAAATCGGGCAGGACTGGTTTGACGAGGACCACGTCGTGGTCGACTGCGATGACCGCATTGTGGTGCAGACCCGCCAGCTCGCGATGGTGCCCGCCCGGTAACGGGGGACCCGCTGCGCGCGGCTGCGCCGCGCTTGCGATCGCCCGGGGCTGGTCTGCCATGCTTGCCAGCATGGCCAGAATCGCGATTGTCGGCGGCGGGAACATGGGGGAGGCGTTGCTGTCGGGTCTGCTGCGCGCGGGACGGCAGGTGAAAGACCTGGTGGTGGCCGAACGACTGCCCGACCGCGCCAAATACCTGGCTGATACCTACTCGGTGCTGGTGACGTCGCTGGCCGACGCGGTGGAGAACGCCACATTCGTCATCATCGCCGTCAAACCCTCCGACGTGGTGCCGGTCGTCGACGAGATCGCCCATCTTGTGGCCCGGGCCGAGGAAAACAGCCCCGAGCAGGTGTTCATCACCGTGGCGGCCGGCGTTACCACCGCGTACCTGGAATCCAGGCTGCCGGCTGGGTGTTCGGTGGTTCGGGTCATGCCCAACGCCCCGGCCTTGGTCGGTGCGGGAGTCAGCGCGCTGGCCTCGGGTCGCTTCGCGACTCCCGAAGAGCTCAAAGAGGTCGCCGCCCTGTTCGACTCCGTCGGCGGCGTGCTGACGGTTCCGGAGGCGCAGCTGGACGCGGTGACCGCGGTCTCCGGTTCGGGTCCGGCATATTTCTTCCTGATGGTCGAGGCGCTGGTGGATGCTGCCGTCGCGGTCGGGCTGAGCCGCCCGGTCGCCAGCGAACTCGTCGTGCAGACCATGGCGGGATCGGCGGCAATGCTGCTGGAGCGGATGGAACAAGAGCGGGAACCCGGTGGCGCGCCCGCCGACACGTCGATTGCGGCCCGGCTGCGGGCGACCGTCACCTCGCCGGGCGGCACGACCGCGGCTGGGCTGCGTGAACTTGAGCGCGGCGGTTTTCGCGCGGCGGTCGACAATGCGGTACAGGCCGCAAAAACTCGATCTGAACAGCTACGAATCACATCAGAGTGATTAATTAGGTTTTTAAGGATTTTCCCACACCCGTCGCAATAACCCCACTGGTCCCGCTATTCTCCTTTGTGTATGCGCATGTGGGTGCCAGCGGAGGGGAAGCCGCTGGGACTGCATGTGCCTGACTGATTGGGTTGCGATGACGTCTACGAACGGGCCATCTGCACGGGATTCGGCTGGCAAATCGACAAGAGACAGCAGTTCCGCCGACGGCCAGCAGCCGAGGACGCAATTTCTCACGGTGGCTGAAGTGGCGGCGCTGATGCGGGTAAGCAAGATGACGGTCTACCGGTTGGTCCACAACGGTGAGCTGCCCGCGGTTCGCGTCGGGCGATCCTTCCGGGTGCATGCCAAGGCCGTGCACGACATGCTGGAGAGCTCGTACTTCGACGCGGGTTAACGACTCCACGGCCCCGGCAGCATACGGGACAGCGGTGGGAGTGAGCCTGCGGTGTGCGCTGTGCCCGGCGGGCGGTGCCCGTCGGGACGCTTCACGCTGCTCGCACGCCGGACGGTTTTCCGTTCGTTAGCCCCGCCCGGTACAGTATGCGGGTCGTTTCATCGGCCGCCACGGCCGCACTCGGAAGGGCCACACGGATAGCGGAGTTATGGGTTCAGTAATCAAAAAGCGGCGTAAGAGGATGTCGAAAAAAAAGCACCGCAAGCTGCTTCGCCGTACCCGGGTGCAGCGCAGAAAACTCGGGAAGTAGCGCGCGACCTGCGGCGACGGCCATTCGCCGGTGATGCCGCTGCTGCCGGCGGTGGTTAGGCTGTCGAGGTGGATCCGTCGAAGAGTCAGCCGGGTGTCGGCTCGGACAAGGTTGGCGATACCGTTCATTACCCCAAGGTCGTGTTGGTCACCGGTGCGTGCCGGTTTCTGGGCGGGTATCTGACCGCCCGGCTTGCGCAGAACCCGTTTGTCAACCGCGTCATCGCGGTGGACGCCATCGCTCCGAGCAAGGACATGCTGCGCCGCATGGGTCGAGCCGAGTTCGTTCGTGCCGACATTCGCAACCCCTTTATCGCCAAGGTGATTCGAAATGGCGATGTCGACACAGTGGTACACGCGTCAGCCGCGTCCTACGCGCCGCGTTCGGGCGGTGGCGCGACGTTGAAAGAAATCAACGTGATGGGTGCGATGCAACTATTCGCGGCTTGCCAAAAAGCGCCGTCGGTGCGCCGGGTCGTGCTGAAGTCCACCTCCGAGGTCTACGGGTCGAGCTCTCGCGATCCGGTGATGTTCACCGAAGACAGCATCAGCCGCCGGCCATTCCGTGAAGGGTTCCCGAAGGACAGCCTCGACATCGAGGGCTACGTGCGTGGCCTGGGGCGGCGCCGACCCGACATCGCGGTGACCATTCTGCGGCTGGCCAACATGATCGGCCCGGCGATGGACACCACGCTGTCGCGCTATCTGGCCGGGCCGCTGGTCCCCGTGGTCGTCGGTCGCGACGCCCGGCTGCAGTTGCTGCACGAACAGGACGCACTGGGTGCTCTGGAGCGCGCCGCGATGGCCGGCAAGCCAGGCACCTTCAACATCGGCGGCGACGGCATCATCATGTTGTCGCAGGCGATCCGGCGAGCGGGCCGGATCCCACTGCCGGTGCCGGGGTTCGGGCTGTGGGCGCTCGATTCGCTGCGGCGGGCCAATCGCTACACCGAACTCAACCGCGAGCAACTGGACTACCTCAGTTACGGGCGCGTGATGGACACCACCAGGATGCGCGCAGAGCTCGGCTACCACCCCAAGTGGACGACGGCCGAAGCGTTTGACGATTACGTCCGCGGCCGAGGTTTGACTCCCATTATCGATCCGCAGTGGGTACGCTCCATTGAAGGTCGAGCCGTGGCAGCAGCGCAGCGCTTAGGCAGCCGAACCGGAATCAGCTAAGGCGTGGAGAGGCTAAACATATGGCGGGCGACTCCAGAGCAAAAGTCATTCCGCTGCATGCAAGTTCGAATCGTGCGGCCGCCCAGCGGCGAGCCAGTCAACGCTCTCAGACAGCGCGTCGGCATCCGTCGCTGCTGTCCGATCCCGGCGCGCAGGCTTCCTCCGAGCAGATCGCTGCGGTCGTCCGGGAGATCGATCGGCGCCATCGCAACGCCGATGGCAAAACCCTGGCCGAAGCCCCCGACACCGACCTTGCACAGCGGGTCGCCGCAGCTGCCGAGTTTCTGCGCCGGCGACTGACCGGCGACTACACCGTCGACGAGTTCGGGTTCGATCCGCATTTCAACGACGCGATCGTGCGTCCTTTGCTGAGGTTCTTTTTCAAGTCCTGGTTCCGGGTCGAGGTCAGCGGTGTCGAGCACCTGCCGGCCACCGGCGCCGCTTTGGTTGTCGCCAACCATGCCGGGGTCCTTCCTTTCGACGGGCTGATGGCATCGGTGGCGGTGCACGACCAGCATCCGGCCCACCGGGATCTGCGCTTGTTGGCCGCCGACATGGTGTTCGACCTGCCGGTGATCGGAGTGACCGCGCGCAAGGCCGGCCACACGATAGCCTGCACCACCGACGCACACCGGCTCCTGACCGCCGGCGAGCTGACCGCGGTATTCCCGGAGGGCTACAAGGGGCTGGGCAAGCGATTCAAGGACCGCTACAAGCTCCAGCGGTTCGGCCGCGGCGGCTTCGTGTCGGTGGCGTTGCGCACCAAAGCACCGATCGTGCCGTGTTCGATTGTCGGATCCGAAGAGATCTATCCGATGCTGGCCGACGTTAAACTGCTGGCCCGGCTGTGGGGCCTGCCCTACTTCCCGATCACACCGCTGTTTCCGGCGGCGGGCCTGGCCGGTCTGGTGCCGCTCCCGTCAAAATGGCACATCGCCTTCGGCGAGCCGATCGCCACCGCTGACTACGACACCGCCGACGCCGACGACCCGATGGTCACCTTCGAGCTGACCGATCACGTGCGCGAGACCATCCAGCAGACCCTGTACCGTCTGCTGGCCGGGCGGCGCAACATGTTCCTTGGCTGATTGCCGCCGATGGTTGCCGCACCCTTCCGGGCCATTCAGGCTGCCGGCTTGATCAAGGTGAACTGGCAAACGTCGGTGTAGCCTTGACGGAACAGGTCGGCGCACCCGGTCAGGTATTTCATGTAGCGGTCATAGACCTCTTCGGACTGGATGGCGATCGCCTCGTCTTTGTGCTGCTGCAGCGCCGCCGCCCAGGTATCCAGCGTCCTGGCGTAGTGCAACCGTAGCGGCTGGATGCGAGTGATCGCGAAACCGGCCTTGGTGGCATGGTCTTCGACCTGCACGACCTTGGGCAGGTTACCGCCGGGGAAGATCTCGTCCATGATGAATTTGACGAAGTGCAGCAGGCGCATCGTCAGCGGGAGGCCACGCTGTGCGATTTCGTCGTCACTTGGCCGCACGATGGTGTGCAGCAGCATCACCCCGTCGGGCGGCAGCGCCCGATAGGCCATGGTGAAAAAGTCGGCGTACCGGTCGAAGCCGAAGTGTTCGAACGCGCCGATCGACACGATCCGGTCGACCGGCTCGTCGAACTCCTCCCAGCCCTTCAAAAGGATCCTGGTGCTGCGGGGCGTGTGCATCGTCTCGAACATCCGCTGCACGTGGGCGGCCTGGTTCTTGCTCAAGGTCAGCCCGATCACGTTGACGTCGTAGCGCTCGACGGCGCGGCGCATCGTGGCGCCCCAGCCGCAGCCGACGTCGAGCAGCGTCATGCCCGGCTGCAGGCCCAGCTTGCCCAGCGCCAGGTCGATCTTGGCGATCTGGGCTTCTTCCAGCGTCATGTCGTCGCGCTCGAAGTACGCGCAGCTGTAGGTCTGCGTCGGGTCGAGGAACAGTCGGAAGAAATCGTCGGAGAGATCGTAGTGCGCCTGCACGTTGTCGAAACGCGGCGTCAGTTTCGCGGCCATCGACTCACCCCCTGCTTGATATGTGCCGACTTTAGGCTCCGGCTCGGATGGCTGCGATTGCCGCCACCGTCGCGCTGGCAGTCGCGGCGTCCTGGCGGGAGGACTCACCGAGCATGGTGACGACACTGGTGATCACCGGACGGCCTTCGGAGTCGGTGACCTCGCTGCGGATCTCGCTCACGACCGTGCCGTGAGATTCGATGACCCCGTCGAGGTACGTGTCGAAGTACAGTCGGTCACCGGCCACGACTGGCCGATGGAATGTGAATTTCTGGTCGCGGTGGAACACCCGGGCGATGTTGATCGGGATGTCGAACTTGGTAAAGACCTCCAGCTGGACCCGTCGTCCGGCGATTGCCAGGAAGGTCAGTGGCGCGACCAGCGCCGGATAACCGCCCTCGGCGGCGGCTTCCTCGCTGAAATGCATGGGGTGGTCATCCTTGACCGCCATCGCGAACTCCCGGATTTTTTCCCGGCCCACCTCGAAGTGGTCCGGGAACCGATAGTGGGTCCCGATGAGTTCTTGGGTTCCTTCGGGAACTGGCATGGCCTGCTGCTTTCCACGTGTAAGGCTGATTGGCGCAGCTTATCAGCGCGATCGACGGCGAGCCTACGTTCGACCTGCCGGCGCCCCTCGCGCGTTATGCGCGCTCGTGGCGACGCGACACGGGTTCGATGCGGTCGGTGCGCCCCTCGCGCGTTATGCGCGCTCGTGGCGACGCGACACGGCCGCAGCCAGCGCTCCTCCGGCGGCACCCAGCGCCAGCGCCGACGGCACCCCGATCCGGGCCGCCTTGCGTGCGGTCCGGTAGTCGCGGATCTCCCAGCCCCGCTCGCGGGCCAGGCTGCGCAGCTGGGAGTCGGGATTGATAGCTACCGCCGTGCCTACCAGCGAGAGCAGGGGGACATCGTTGTAGCTATCCGAATAGGCGGTGCAGCGCTTGAGATTGAGGCCTTCCCGGATGGCCAGCGAGCGCACCGCGTGTGCTTTGCCGGCACCGTGCAGAATCTCGCCGACGAGCCTGCCGGTGAAGACACCGTCGATCGACTCGGCGACCGTGCCCAGTGCCCCGGTCAACCCGAGCCGGCGGGCGATGGTGACCGCGAGTTCATACGGGGTCGCGGTGACCAGCCACACCTGTTGGCCGGCGTCGAGGTGCATCTGAGCCAGCTCCCGGGTGCCGGCCCAGATCTTGTCGGCGATGACCTCGTCGTAGATCTCCTCGCCCAAGGCTTGCAGCTCAGCGGTGGATCGGCCTTCGATGAACGCTAGCGCTTTGCGCCGGCCGGCGGCGACGTCGTTGCTGTTCTCTCGGCCGCGCAGCCGAAACTTTGCTTGCGCGTAGATGAATCCGAGCACGTCACGATAGGTGAAGTAGTTGCGGCTGGCCAGGCCCCTGCCGAAATGCAACAGCGACGAGCCTTGCACCAAGGTGTTATCCACGTCGAAAAACGCCGCCGCGGTCAGATCGACCGGCGGCTGCTTGGGACCAGCGCGTAGACCGTCCAGCGCCCGTTCGGCACTGGCGCCGCCGGCCAGTGCCTCGAGGTCGGGGCGACCGGGATCCGCCCTGCCCGCGTCGGGGGACGCCGTCACGGAATCAACCCTATCCGCCGCTAAAGCGGCAGTGCGCGCGGTGATGGCGGAGGTAGGCCGCGCCCTGCGAACAGCGTCGGCATCGCGCTGATTGCGTGCCGCACCACGCGTCCGCCGCCTGGTGCGGCCCGACGACTCGGTGAGACGGCTCACACGCGGTTGATGTGTCGGATATGGCCAAGCAAGTCTCGGATTGCTCCCGCCGGCGGAGTGTGTCCGCCGGCCCAGATGGCGACAAGCTGCCGGTGCAGATTCAGGTCAGGGATACTGACGGTGCGTAGGCGGTCGCTTGCCAGGTCGTCGGCAACTGCGAGTCGACTCACGACCGCCGGCCCCGCGCCGGCGAGGACCGCGCAGCGCACCGCGGCCGTCGAAGGCAATTCCAAGGCCGGCGGTGCCTGCTGCACGTCATCGCCGAGGGCGCGGCGCAGCGCATTAGTGAGGGACTCGCGAGTGCCGGATCCTGGTTCGCGGGTGACCAGGGGTGTCTGGGCCAGTTCGGCGGCGCTGACCACGCGCGACGTTCGAGTCCACTTGTGATCCGGAGGTACGACGACCACCAGCTCGTCGTGCGCTACCGCACGACTGCCCAATCCCTCAGGGGGACGGGGGCTTTCGATGAACCCAAGGTCAGCCTCGCCCGTGCGGACGGTCGTGATGGCGCCTTCGCTGTTGGTCGCGGTCACAATCACTTTGGGTGCTTTCCGACCGAGTCGGCCGGCGGCGGCGGCTAACGAGATCAGCCACCGGGGCAAAAGCTGTTCCGCGATCGTTTGACTGGCCGCCACCTTGATGCGATCGCGGCTTTCGGTGCGCAGTGAGTCCAGGCCGGCATCGATGTGATGGGCAATCTCGAGTAGCCGCGCCGCCCACTCGGCAACGGCGACACCGGCGGGTGTGAGCTGGGTGCCGCGTCGGGTGCGGACAGCCAGCCGCACCCCGGTCAGAGCCTCCATCGCTGCCAAGCGTGACGACACAGCCTGCTGGGTCAGGCCGAATTCGTTGGCAGCCGCACCGATGCTGCCGGTGCGGGCTACCGCCAGCAGCGTCTCAAACGAGATGAGGTCAGGCATGCGGGGGCTAAGCACCGTTTGTCCGTGACTTGTCGGCATTGGCCCGATACCGCTGATCTGGGCAGCAATGTGGTCTTTGTCACTGGCGCCGTAACTAACGTCCGTCATGTCGGCGAGAGGTCCTCCTGTTAAGGATCTTGGCCGCCAAGGTTTGCGGTGTAGTGCTGTTGTGCGTCGCGTCCGAGTAAGGCTTGCCGTCCGGCGCTGTCCGCACGGGGATGAACGTGTGCGCTGTCTCAGGTTGACGCGGGCCCGGGCTGCCGGTGCTCAGGGTGCTGCTCGAGCTGCCATGAAGCGGTAGTACGGAGCGCAGGACGTCGATGGACCAGGCAAGGGGTTTTCCGCAGGTAAGGCAGCGCAACTCCCGCCCCTGTGAAACCAACCGATCGATATGTATGTCGATCGTGATTTGCAAGAAAGCCAGACAGTTGCGGCAGACAATCTCGACGAGATTGCCCAGTGCGTTGGTTCCGTCGTCCAAACAATGATCGATCGCGTGGTACTCCACAATATAGTCTGCGGGACGGTCGCAGCCTGCGTTGTTCTGGCAATCGATCGATGTCCAATCCAACGCAGCCAGCTCGGACGGGCGTGTGATAGTCGCGGCAGCGGTCGGTGACTGGCGATCGGCGGAAGTGTCGGTATTACCTCTGGACCTGGCCGCCGGCAGCACGCGGGGGACGTGCGCCGCAGTCGGGGCTGAATCCCGGGTGGTGTCGCGGTCCATCGTAGGCAATGGCATCGGCGTGGTGGCACGATGCACGGCGGCCTTCCCCGCGACTGGGTGTAATTTGCAGATCAGCACGATTTTGACCGCCACAAGATAGCCGAGAGCGCAGATCACAAGGACGGTCGACCAGCCGATGGAATCGAGCCAGTCGGCGCAGTATTTCAATAGTTGAAGCGGAATTGCGAACACTTCTGCCTCCAGATTTGATATCTGACGCATGAATTGATTATTCGTGGCGCACTAATAGTGCGCTAGACGAGAGTTATTGGTGACGACACAAAGCACCGTTGTTCTGTCGGATCCCGCTGACGTTTCCGCGGGCCGGCCTGCATCCACCATCCCCGCGTGGTGGGCGCGGTGCGCCCGCCGCGGCCGGTGCGACACTGACACCGTGAACCGCCGCCACGTACGGTTGCTGACCCGCGATGGCTGCGCGATCTGCACGCGGGTGTACGACCGGCTCGTCGAGCTGGCCGCCGAACTGGACTTCGAGCTGTCGGTCACCGATGTCGACGCGGCGGCGGCCACCGGCGATCCGGGCCTGCGCGCCGAATTCGGCGACCGGCTGCCGGTGGTGCTGCTCGACGGCCGTGAGCACAGCTATTGGGAGGTCGACGAGGCCCGGTTGCGGGCAGATCTGGCGTAACAGCCGGTGACACCCAAGCGAATTTGGTGGCGCACCGGGTTACGGACTACCGTGGGTAGCAGTTTGTTCACCGGTGACGTCAAGGGAGCAGACCAGGTGATCCAACCGTGAGTGTTCTGCTCTTCGGTGTGTCTCATCGCAGCGCACCGGTCTCGGTCCTCGAACAGCTATCCGCCGATGAAGGCGGCCAGATCAAAATTCTCGACGGCGTGTTGCAGTCTCCGCTGGTCACCGAGGCCATGATGTTGTCGACCTGCAACCGGGTCGAGTGCTACGCCGTCGTCGAGGCGTTCCACGGCGGCCTGTCGGTGATCGGACAGGTGCTTTCCGAGCATTCAGGGTTGTCGCTGGGGGATCTGACCAAGTACGCCTACGTGCGCTACAGCGAGGCCGCCGTCGAGCATTTGTTCGCCGTCGCCAGCGGCTTGGACTCGGCGGTGCTCGGCGAGCAGCAGGTGCTCGGGCAGGTCCGTCGCGCCTACGCCGCCGCCGAGGCCAACCGCGCCGTCGGGCGGGTGCTGCACGAGCTGGCCCAGCGCGCGCTGGCGGTCGGTAAGCGCGTGCACACCGAGACCGCGATCGACGCCGCCGGTGCGTCGGTGGTGTCGGTGGCCCTCGGCATGGCCCAAGCCCGGTTGGGTGGGCTGGCGGGCAAGACCGCCGCGGTGATCGGAGCCGGGGCGATGGGGGCGCTGTCAGCGTCCCACCTGGCCCGCGCCAACGTCCGGCACGTTCACGTCGTCAACCGGTCGCTGACCCGGGCGCAGCGGCTGGCCCGCAAGGTCCGCGACTCCGGGGTCTCGGCCGACGCGTTGGCCCTCGACCGGTTGTCGGCCGCGCTCAGTGGTGTCGACGTGGTGATCAGCTGCACCGGCGCGGTGCGCCCGGTGGTATCGCTGGCCGACGTGCATCACGCGCTGGCGGCCGCCCGCCGTGACGAAGCGGCCCAACCGCTGGTGTTGTGTGATCTGGGCATGCCGCGCGATGTCGATCCTGCCGTGGCCGGGCTGCCGGGCGTGTGGCTCGTCGACATGGATCGCATCCAGCGGGAGCCCTCGGCGCGAGCCGCGGGCGCCGACGCCGACGCCGCCCGTCACATCGTCGCCGCCGAGGTTGCCCGCTACCTTGCCGAACAACGTATGGCCGAGGTGACGCCAACGGTCACCGCGCTGCGGCGGCGGGCTGCCGACGTCGTCGAGGCCGAGTTGCTGCGCCTGGAGAACCGGCTGCCGGGACTGGATCCCGTCCAGCGCGACGAAGTTGCCCGCACGGTGCGGCGCGTGGTGGACAAGCTGCTGCACGCACCGACAGTGCGCATCAAGCAATTAGCCAGCGCGCCCGGCGGCGACAGCTACGCCGAAGCACTGCGCGAACTGTTCGAACTCGACCAGAACGCCGTCGACGCCGTCGCCACCGCCGGGGAATTGCCGGCGATCGGCGGTTATGACGGGTCCCTGCGCACCCGACCGACCGCCGAGTAGCCGCTTGGCCGACGTGATCCGGATAGGCACCCGGCGCAGCCTCTTGGCCCGCACCCAGGCCGGCGGCATCCGCGATGCGCTGATCGCCCGCGGTCATCCCGCGGTACTGGTGCCGATCAGCACCGAGGGCGACCGGTCGACGGCGCCGATCGCCACCCTCGGCGTGGGTGTCTTCACCGCGGCGTTGCGGCAGGCCATCGACGACGGCCGCGTCGACGTGGCGGTGCACTCGCACAAAGACCTGCCCACCGCCGAAGACCCGCGGTTAGTGGTCGCGGCGGTACCACCCCGCGAGGACCCCCGCGATGCGGTGGTCGCCCGCGACGGGCTGGCGCTGGGACAGTTGCCGACCGGCTCGGTGGTGGGCACCTCGTCCCCGCGGCGGGCCGCACAGCTTAGAGCATTGGGTCTCGGTTTGGAAATCCGCCCCCTAAGAGGCAACCTAGATACCAGGTTGAACAGGGTGAGCAGGGGTGAACTCGACGCGATCGTGGTGGCCCGAGCGGGTCTGGCCCGGCTGGGTCGACTCGACGACGTCACCGAGACGCTGGAGCCGGTCGTGCTATTGCCGGCGCCGGCTCAAGGCGCGCTCGCGGTGGAGTGCCGCGCTGGGGACAGCGCCCTCGCGGCACTATTGGCCGAGCTCGACGACGCCGACACCCGCGCCGCGGTCACCGCTGAACGTGCCCTGCTCGCCGAACTGGGGGCGGGTTGCTCCGCGCCGGTGGGCGCGATCGCCGAAGTGGTCGAGTCCCTCGACGAGGACGGCCGGGTCTTCGAGGAGTTGTCGCTGCGCGGCTGCGTGGCGGCGCTGGACGGATCCGATGTGGTCCGTGCGTCCGGCATCGGCAGTCCGAGTCGGGCACGGGAGCTGGGACTCTCGGTGGCCGCGGAGCTGTTCGCAGCGGGTGCGCGGGAACTCATGTCGATCGGGCGGTGAGACTACCGTGCGAGGAGGAATAACAGGATGACTCGTCAAGTAGCCGGGCGTGGGCGCAAGCCCAGGCCTGGCCGCATCGTGTTTGTCGGCTCTGGTCCGGGAGACCCCAGCCTGCTGACGACGCGGGCCGCAGCGGCGCTGGCGAATGCCGCCCTGGTGTTCACCGACCCCGATGTGCCCGAGCCGGTGCTGGCGCTGATCGGCAAGGATCTGCCCCCGGTGTCCGGGCCGGCCGAACCGGCCGCGGTAGCCCCCGCGATAGCCACCGAGGGCGTCACCGACAATCCGGGCGCTGCTGTGGTGGTGTCGCCGGGACCCGACATTCGCCCCGCGCTGGGCGATCCGGCCGAGGTGGCCAAAACGCTGACCAGCGAAGCCCGTTCGGGCACCGATGTGGTGCGGTTGGTGGCCGGCGACCCGCTGTCGGTTGACGCGGTCATCACCGAGGTCAACGCCGTCGCGCGCAGCCACCTCAATTTCGAGATCGTGCCCGGCTTGGCGCCGAGCTCGGTGGTACCGACGTACGCCGGGCTGCCGCTGGGCTCCTCGCACACCGTTGCCGATGTGCGCGCAGACCTCAAAGACGACGACTGGGCGGCGCTGGCGGCCGGTCCGGGTCCGCTGATCCTGCTGGCCACCGCACCGCGGGTGGCCGACACGGCGCGCACGCTGGTCGAGTACGGATTGGCCGACACGACCCCGTGCGTGGTCACCGCCAACGGAACGACGTGCGCGCAACGCTCGGTTTTGTCGACGTTGGGCGGGCTGGCCGATTCGGACGTGCCGGGCGGCAACGACCCGGCCGGACCGTTGACCGGTCCGGTGGTGATGACCATCGGCAAGACGGTAGCCCATCGGGCCAGGCTGAATTGGTGGGAGAGCCGCCCCCTGTACGGCTGGACCGTCCTGGTTCCGCGCACCAAGGACCAGGCCGGCGACATGAGTCAACGGCTGGCCGGCTACGGTGCGCTGCCGATCGAGGTGCCGACCATTGCCGTCGAGCCGCCGCGCAGCCCCGCGCAGATGGAGCGTGCCGTCAAAGGACTCGTCGACGGCCGCTACCAGTGGGTGGTGTTCACCTCGACCAACGCGGTGCGCGCGGTGTGGGAGAAGTTCAACGAGTTCGGTCTGGATGCCCGCGCGTTCTCGGGGGTGAAGATCGCCTGCGTCGGCGAAGCGACCGCTGATCGGGTGCGCGCGTTTGGCGTCAGCCCGGAGCTGGTGCCGTCGGGCGAGCAGTCCTCGCTGGGCCTGTTGGACGAATTCCCGTTCTATGACCGTATTTTCGATCCGGTAAACCGGGTGCTGCTGCCCCGCGCCGACATCGCCACCGAGACGTTGGCCGAGGGCCTGCGGGAACGCGGCTGGGAGATCGAAGACGTCACCGCTTACCGCACGGTACGGGCCGCGCCGCCGCCGGCGGAAACCCGCGAAATGATCAAGACCGGCGGGTTCGACGCCGTGTGCTTCACCTCGAGCTCCACGGTGCGCAATCTGGTCGGTATCGCCGGCAAGCCGCACGCGCGCACCATCGTGGCCTGCATCGGCCCCAAGACCGCCGAGACCGCGGCAGAGTTCGGCTTGCGCGTCGACGTTCAGCCCGACACGGCGGCGGTGGGCCCCCTCGTCGACGCACTGGCCGAGCACGCCGCACGACTTCGCGCCGAGGGTGCGCTGCCACCGCCGCGTAAGAAGAGCCGCAGGCGCTAGATGGCCTACCCTCGGCAGCGCCCGCGTCGGATTCGCTCGAGCTCGGCCATGCGCCGCTTGGTGGCGCAGACATCCTTGGAGCCAAGGCATCTGGTGTTACCTATGTTCGTCGCCGACGGCATCGACGAACCGCGGCCCATCGCGTCGATGCCCGGCGTGGTGCAACACACCCGCGACTCGCTGCGGCGCGCCGCCGCCGACGCGGTGAGCGCCGGAGTCGGCGGACTGATGCTGTTCGGAGTGCCCCGCGACGAAGACAAGGATGCCGCCGGTTCGGCCGGCACCGATCGCGACGGTATCCTCAACGTCGCGCTGCGTGATCTGGCCAAGGACCTCGGTGACGCGACTGTGCTGATGGCCGACACCTGTCTCGACGAGTTCACCGACCACGGGCACTGCGGCGTACTCGACGGCCGAGGTCGGGTCGACAACGACGCTACCCTGAAGCGCTATGTGGATTTAGCTGTGGCACAAGCAGATTCGGGCGCTCACGTGGTCGCGCCGAGTGGGATGATGGACGGCCAGGTCGGCGCGATCCGGGACGGCCTGGATGCGGCCGGGCACCTCGACGTGGTGATCCTGGCCTACGCCGCGAAGTTCGCATCGGCGTTTTACGGTCCATTCCGGGCGGCGGTGAACTCCAGCCTGTCCGGCGACCGTCGCACCTATCAGCAGGAGCCCGGCAATGCCCGCGAGGCCGTGCGCGAAATCGAGTTGGACCTCGACGAGGGTGCCGACATCGTGATGGTCAAACCTGCCCTGGGTTACCTCGACGTGGTGGCCGCTGCGGCCGATCTGTCGCCGGTGCCGGTGGCTGCCTACCAGGTGTCGGGGGAATACGCGATGATTTCCGCCGCGGCGGCTCACGGCTGGATCGACGAGCGTGCGGGCGCGCTGGAGTCGTTGACCAGCATCCGTCGCGCGGGCGCCGACATCGTGCTGACCTACTGGGCCGCCGAGGCGGCGGGCTGGCTGTCGTGAGTCGGCCGCCGAGCTGGCCGAGCACGCCGCCGGGTCCGTCCGCGCCGCCACAGCCGCCGACCCGGCCGGTGGACGTCGACACCGGGTTTTGGCTGTGGATGGCGGCGCTGCCATTGATGGTCATCGGCTACGTCGCCGACCTGGTCGGCTCCGGTGCCGGACGCGGCTCGGTTCTCGTCTACGCGGCCTCGGGGCTCTTCGCCGCGGTGGTGTGCGCGATCGTGGTGACCTTCCTGATCCTGATGCGGGCCGGTTACCGATGGGCTCGAACCGTCTTGACCGGCGGGGGCCTGGCCACGATCAGCTACGTGATGCTGCGGTTGTTCAGCGTGGACTGGCCGCCGCTGGCAGCGATCACCTGTGCTGTCACCGGCATCGTCGGGTCGGTGCTCATCGCCGGGGCGATCTTTTTGCTGCACCGCCGCGATGCCCACGCCTACTTCACGCGTTGAGCTTTCCCCGTTGAGACCGTGGTGTGCTGCTACATTTCGGTTAGGTTGACCCGGGGCGGTGGTGTGGCGGGCAACTCGAAGGATGCGATGTCAGTGACCGCACGGACGAATACCGGTCCGGCCCGGCTGTTTTACGAGGCCGGCGCCAGCTGGTATTGGGTGCTGACCGGCCCGCTGTCGGCCCTGGCGATGCTGATGATCGAGAAATCCAGCGGCAACGGCTGGCAATGGCCGGTCCCACTGGTGTTTTTGGTGCTGGTATCCGGGTTTGTCGGGCTGCAGGTGAAAGCGGCCCGGATCCACACCTCGGTCGAACTGACCCCCGAAACCCTGCGCCAGGGCACCGAAACGATCAAGGTGTCCGAGATCGTGGGGATCTACCCCGAGGCCGACAGTCCGGTGGTGACCGCGAAGGACCTGCAGCGCTGGCAATCCGCCCGCGCGCTCGGCGAACTGGTCGGGGTGCCGCGCGGCCGGGTGGGCATCGGGCTGCGGCTCACCCACGGGCGCACTGCTCAAGCCTGGGCGCGCCGGCACCGCCACCTGCGCGCCGCGCTGACCCCGCTGGTCGAGCAGCGAATCGGGCCGGCCACCCCCGGCGTCGACGACGGGTCGGACCGGTGACGGCGCGCAGCCGCGCCGTCGTCGAGCTCGGGGTGGCCGGTCTTGCCGTGCTCGGTTGCGGGTTGGCCTGGTCGGGGGTGCGCTCCACGGTGGCGGTCGCACCCGTCACCGACGGTCAGCCGGCCACCACATCGGTGGCCTATGACCCCCAGCTGTTGCTGTTGACGCTGATGCTGGCGACGGCCGCCGGCGTGCTGGCCGTGGTCGGGGGTGCCCGGCTGCGCCGGGCTGTGACCGAGAACACAGATATCCCATAGGGATACCGTAGGTGTTATGACCTCCACCGACTTAGACCTGAGCGGATTGAGCTGCGCCTCGTGCGCGGCGCGAGTGGAGCGTGGTCTTAACCAGCTCGCCGGGGTCCGGGCCACGGTGAACTTCGCCGTCGAACGCGCCCATGTCGAGCACGACCCCACGGTGTCAGCGGCCGATCTGATCCGCGCCGTGGAAATGGCTGGGTATCGGGCCGCGGTGCACCGCGACGGCGCGCGCCCGGACGAGACCGCGCAGCAGCCGGGAGATCAGCTGCTGCCTCGGTTGCTCGGCTCGGCCGTGCTGGCGCTGCCGATCGTCGCACTGTCGATGATGGCGTCGTGGCGGTTCGCCGGGTGGCAATGGCTGGTGTTCGCGCTGGCCACCCCGATCGTGGCGTGGGGCGGCTACCCTTTTCACCGGGCGGCGCTGGACCGCGCACGCCACGGCGCGTCGACCATGGACACCCTGGTGTCGCTGGGCACGCTGGCCGCCTACCTGTGGTCGGCAGTGGCCGTGCTGCGCGGCTCCGGACCGGTGTATTTCGAGGTCGCGGCCGTCGTCACGGTCTTTCTGCTGGCCGGTCGCTACGCCGAGTCGCGGGCCAAACGTTCGGCCGGTGCGGCGCTGCGGGCGTTGCTGACCCTGGGCGCCAAGGACGCCGTCGTGCTGCGGGACGGCGGTGAAGTGGCGATCCCGGTCTCCGACTTGCATGTCGACGACGTCGTCGTGGTCCGCCCCGGCGAGCGCGTGGCCACCGATGGCGTGGTGGTCGACGGTGTCTCGGCGCTGGACGTCTCGGCGCTGACCGGCGAACCGATGCCGGTCGACGTCGGCCCTGGTGCCGAGGTACTCGGCGGGTCGCTGAACACCTACGGCCGGGTCCTGGTGCGGGCCGTGCGGGTGGGGGCCGACACCCAACTGGCCAGGATGGCCAAGGCGGTCACCGACGCCCAGAACGGCAAGGCGTCCATCCAGCGGCTGGCCGACCGGATCTCGGCGGTGTTCGTGCCCGCGGTGCTGGTGCTGGCCGCGGCGACCCTGGCGGGCTGGTTGCTGGCCGGGCAGCCGAGCGGTCCGGCGTTCACCGCGGCGGTCGCCGTCCTGATCATCGCCTGCCCGTGCGCGCTCGGGTTGGCCACCCCGACCGCGATCTTGGTCGGCATCGGACGCGGTGCGCAGCTGGGCATCCTGATCAAAGACCCACAAGCGCTGGAGAACGTGCCGACCATCGACACGGTCGTGCTGGACAAGACCGGAACGGTGACTACCGGAGTCATGACCGTCGAAGCCGTCGAACCCGCCGCGGGTGAGCACCCCGACGTTGTGCTGGCCCGGGCTGCGGCGGTCGAAGCGGCCTCCGAGCACCCGGCCGCAGCGGCCATCGTGGCGGCGGCCCGAGGCCGCGGTCTGCGCCTGGAGCCGGTCAGCGGCTTCGTCAACGATGCCGGCGTCGGGGTCTGCGGTGCCGTCGATGGCGTCACGGTCACCGTGCGCAAGGCCGCGGTGTCCGACGGGCGCACCAGCGTCGAGGTGGTTTGGGGCGATCGGCCGCGCGGCAGCATCCGGCTGGCCGACAGCGTCAAACCCACCAGTGCGCAGGCGATCTCAGAGTTGCGCAGTATGGGTATCCGGCCGGTCCTGCTGACCGGGGACAGCGCCGAGGTAGCGCAGCGGGTTGCCGCCGAGGTCGGTATCGACCCCGCCGACGTGATCGCCGGCGTGCTGCCGACCGGCAAGGCCGACGCGGTCAAGCGGTTGCAGGCCCACGGTGCCCGGGTGGCGATGGTCGGCGACGGCTTCAACGATTCGCCTGCCCTGGCCGCTGCCGACATTGGCATGGCGATGGGCACCGGCACCGACGCCGCGATCGAGGCCGGCGACCTGACGCTGGTGCGTGGTGATCTGCGCACCGTGCCGACGGCGCTGCGGCTGTCGGCTCGCACCATGCGCACGATTCGGACGAATCTGTTCTGGGCGTTCGCCTACAACCTGGCCGCCATCCCGCTGGCCATGGCGGGCCTGCTCAACCCGATGATCGCCGGTGCCGCGATGGCCTGTTCCTCGCTGCTGGTCGTCGGCAACAGCTTGCGATTGCGCCGATTCGGCCGCGGGTGAACGGCGGGGCCGACCGCGCTCACGACCCCAGCCAGGCCAGCTCGGCGGGCAGCTGCGCGCGCCAATACGACACGGTGTGGCCTCCCGGCGCGAACCCGCCGGAGACCGGTGTGCGCAGTTGTGCCACGAATTGGCGGGTGGCCGAATAAAAGCGGTCACCGGTGCCGCAATCCACCCGCAGCGGAATCGACGAGAGCGCGGCAAGCCCGAACACCGAGTTGCGCATCCAATCCTCGTAGCTGTCGAACGCGCCGGGCGCGGCGGCGGCGTACGAGGTGAACAGCGCGGGGCTGACCGCACAGATCCCGGCGGTCCGCTGCGGACCGAGCCGGGAGCCCAGCAACAGCGCCCCGTAGCCTCCCATCGACCAGCCCAGAAACGCCACCCGCGAGGTGTCCAATCCCATGGCGTGCAGCCTCGGCAACAGCTCGGTGAGCACCATGGCTCCGGAGTCCTGCCCGGAAGCGCGCCGATGCCAGTAGGTGTCGCCGCCGTCGACGCCGACCACGGCGAACGGGGGTCGACCTTCCCGGACCAGCTGGGCGAGAACGTCGTCGACACCGAGGTCGGTCACCGTGTTCGCGCTGCCGCCGCGGCCATGCAGTGCGATCACCGGACGCAGCGGCCCCGTCTGACCGGGTGGCCGCAGAATGACCCAGTTCGTCGTGACGCCGCCGCGGGCCGCCGAGACGAACGAGCCCGACGTCCGGGTCGGCACCGGGTTGCCGGCCTCCGGTTGGGACGGGGCGGGTATCGCCGGTGTCCGGGTGGGCTCGAGCAATCCGCTCAACGCCCACATCATCGATGCGCCGGCGGCGGCACCGGCGCCCAACCGCAGCACGGCACGACGAGACAGCTCAGCCACGCCCGAATCATGCCGGGGCGGGTCGCTTTCCACCGCGCAGCCACGCCGGGTCGGTTATCAGTCCGTGACCCTGGGGCCGGGATCGCGGTTTCGGACGTCCGGCGCGCCGGGTCAGTCGGTCTTGGTCAGCAGAACGGCCTGCTCGAACGGCAGACGGGCGAAGATCCGTCGCCACGCGCCGGTGACATGCCCGGCCGCCTCGGCTTTGCTGACCGTCCGCGGGTCGGTGACGCCGAAGGTTTTGGCGTTGCAGCGCATCCGACCACCGCCGGCCGCGTTGAGGTTCTTCAGCCAATCGCGGTCCGGGCCGTAGGTCAACATGATCGCCACCCCCGGCTTTCCCTCGATGTCGGCGGGAAACACGCTCAGCGGGGTGCGGTACTGCTTGCCGGAGCGCCGCCCGACATGCTCGAGAATCCCGAACGTGGGCAGCCACCCGGCCCACATCCGCTGAATCGGGTTGGTGACGTGCCGGTTGAACCGGGCGAGGCGTTGCGGTAGTTGCATGAGGCCATCCAACTCGGTATCCGCTGCCGGTCACAAGCCGGCCGTCCCGACACCCTGGAGTCGACGCAGCCGCCGGGGCTGGGACACTGGGGGTGTGCACGTCAACGACCAGGCCGGGGCTGTGACCGCCGCGTCGGCGAAGCTCTTCGACGCCGCTTGTGCGGTCATTCCCGGCGGGGTGAACTCCCCGGTGCGCGCGTTCAAGGCCGTCGGCGGCACGCCCCGATTCATCACCGAAGCCCGGGGCTGCTGGCTGACCGACGCCGACGGCTGCCGCTACGTCGACCTGGTCTGCTCGTGGGGCCCGATGATCCTGGGTCACGCCCACCCGGCGGTGGTCGAGGCCGTGGCGAAGGCCGCCGCCACCGGCCTGTCGTTCGGGGCGCCGACCCCGGCCGAGACCGAGCTGGCCGCCGAGATCGTCGATCGGGTGCCACCGGTGCAGCGCATCCGGTTGGTCAACTCCGGTACCGAAGCCACCATGAGCGCGGTCCGGCTGGCCCGCGGGTTCACCGGTCGCGCCAAGATCGTCAAGTTCGCCGGCTGCTATCACGGCCACGTCGACGCGCTGCTGGCTGAGGCCGGTTCCGGGGTCGCGACGCTGGGCCTGCCGTCCTCGCCGGGTGTCACCGGTGCCGTCGCCGCGGATACGATCGTGTTGCCCTACAACGACTTCGCCGCCGTCGAACAGACCTTCGCCCGGTTCGGCGCCGAGATTGCCGCGGTGATCACCGAGGCCAGCCCGGGCAACATGGGCGTCGTCCCACCTACCGGAGGATTCAACGCCGGCCTGCGGAAGCTCACCGCCGACCACGGTGCGCTGCTGATCGTCGACGAGGTGATGACGGGTTTCCGCGTCAGCCGAAGCGGTTGGTACGGAATCGATCCGGTGGACGCCGATCTCTTCACCTTCGGCAAGGTGATGAGCGGCGGGCTGCCGGCGGCCGCGTTCGGCGGGCGCGCCGATGTCATGGAGCAACTGGCGCCGCTGGGGCCGGTGTATCAGGCCGGGACGCTCTCGGGCAATCCGGTGGCGGTGGCGGCCGGGTTGGCGACGCTACGGGCCGCTACCGACGAGGTCTACACCGCGCTGGACGCCCACGCCGACCGGCTTGCCGCTCTGCTCTCCGATGCTTTGACGAAAGCGGCTGTGCCGCACCAGATTCCGCGCGCCGGAAATATGCTCAGCGTGTTCTTTACGGAGACGCCGGTGAGCGACTTCGCCGCGGCGCGGGCGACCCAGACCTGGCGTTACCCGGCGTTCTTCCACGCCCTGCTCGATGCCGGCGTCTATCCGCCGTGCAGTCCCTTCGAAACGTGGTTCGTCTCGGCGGCCCTCGACGATGTCGCGTTCGACCGGATCGCCGCCGCGCTGCCCGCTGCCGCCGCGGCCGCCGCACGAGAGCTCCAACCGTAATGGCCGAACGGACCCGGATCCATTTGGTGCGGCACGGCGAGGTGGACAACCCGCAGGGGATACTGTATGGGCGGCTGCCCGGATTTCACCTGTCCGACAAGGGCAGACGACAGGCGGAGGCGGTGGCCGACGCGCTGGCCCACAACGACGTCGTCGCGGTGATCGCCTCGCCGCTGCAGCGCGCGCAGGAGACCGCTGCGCCCATCGCCGCGCGCCACGGCCTGTCCGTGGACACCGACCCCGACCTGATCGAATCGGCCAACGTTTTCGAGGGCAAACGTCTGGGCCCCGGCGACGGCGCGTGGCGCGACCCGCGGTTCTGGTGGCACTTGCGCAACCCGTTCACCCCGTCGTGGGGCGAGCCGTACGCTCAGGTCGCCGCTCGGATGGCGACCGCGATCGACAAAGCGCGGGTGCGGGCCGCCGGTCACGAAGCCGTGTGCGTCAGCCACCAGCTGCCGGTGTGGACGGCGCGGTTGTACCTGACCGGCAAACGGCTCTGGCACGATCCGCGCCGTCGGCAATGCGCCGTCGGATCGGTGACCTCCCTGGTCTACGACGGCGATCGGTTGATCGGGGTGCACTATTGGGAACCGGCCGAGGGTTGACCATGGGGCGGTTGGCGATCGTCGCTGCGCTGCTGGCCGGCACGCTGGCCGGCTGCTCCCACGGTGACGACGCGGTCACCCAGGGCGGCACTTTCGAGTTCGTCGCCCCCGGCGGCAAAACCGAGATCTTCTACGACCCGCCCGAGCGGCGCGGCCGGCCCGGACCGATTGCGGGGCCAGACCTGAAAGATCCGGCGCGCACGGTGTCGATCGGCGACTTCGCCGGCAAGGTGGTCGTCGTCAACGTGTGGGGACAGTGGTGCGGCCCGTGCCGGGCCGAGGTTACCCAGCTGCAGCGGGTCTACGACGCCACCCGCGGTGAAGGCGTGGCGTTTCTGGGTATCGATGTCCGTGACAGCAATCGGCAGGCCGCCCAGGACTTCATCACCGATCGACAGGTCAGCTACCCGTCCATCTACGATCCGGCGATGCGCACCCTGATCGCGTTGGGCGGCAAATACCCCGCCACGGTCATCCCCTCGACGCTGGTGCTCGACCGCCGGCACCGCGTCGCTGCGGTCTTTCTGCGCGAGGTGCTCGCCGCCGACCTGCAGCCCGTCGTGCAGCGACTGGCGACCGAGCCCGACCCAGCCGAACCGGCACGGCCGGGCCCGCGGTGAACACCGGCCTGACCGCGATCGCCGCGACCGGGCCGCTGCTGGTCGCGCTGGCGGTGTGCCTGCTGGCCGGGCTGGTGTCGTTCGCGTCGCCGTGTGTCGTGCCGCTCGTGCCCGGCTACCTGTCGTACCTGGCCGCGGTGGTCGGTGTCGACGAGCCCGAGTTGGCCTGCGCCCCGCGCGCCGTGCGGTGGCGGGTGGCCGGGTCGGCGGCGTTGTTCGTCGCCGGGTTCACCGTGGTGTTCGTGCTGGGCACTGTCGCCGTGCTCGGCATGACGACCACGCTGATCAGCAACCAGCTGCTGCTGCAGCGGGTGGGCGGCATCCTGACGATCGTGATGGGGTTGGTGTTCGTGGGATTCGTCCCGGCGCTGCAACGCCAGGCCCGGTTCACTCCGCGGCAGGTGTCGACGGTTGCGGGCGCGCCGCTGCTGGGTGCGGTGTTCGCGCTGGGCTGGACGCCGTGTCTGGGACCCACGCTGACCGGGGTGATCGCCGTCGCCTCGGCCACCAACGGCGCCAGCGTGACCCGCGGCATCGTGCTGGTGATCGCCTATTGTCTGGGGTTGGGCGCGCCGTTCGTGCTGCTGGCGGTGGGCTCGGCGGCGGCCGTGACCGGGGTGGGCTGGCTGCGCCGTCACACGCGGGCGCTGCAGATCTTCGGCGGCGTGCTGCTGGTCGCCGTCGGCGCGGCGCTGCTCACCGGGGTGTGGAATGACTTCGTGGCCTGGCTGCGCGACGCGCTGGTTTCCGACGTGAGGTTGCCGATGTGACCGCGCTTCTGGCCTGGTCGCGCAACACGTGGCGGGCACTGACCTCGATGGGCACCGCACTGGTGCTGCTGTTCCTGCTGGCGCTGGGCGCCATCCCGGGCGCCCTGCTGCCGCAGCGCTCCCTGAACCCCGGAAAAGTCAGTGACTACCTGGCCGCCCATCCGCTGGTCGGGCCGTGGCTGGACCGACTGCAGGCCTTCGACGTGTTTTCCAGCTTTTGGTTCACCGCGATCTATGTGTTGCTGTTCGTGTCGCTGGTGGGCTGTCTGACACCGCGGATGATCGACCATCTCCGCAGCCTGCGTGCCGCCCCGGTGGCCGCCCCGCGCAACCTGGCCCGGCTGCCCAAGCACGCCGCCGCCACGGGCACCGGTACGCCCGGGACGCTTGCCGCGACGATCGTGCGACGGCTTCACGGCTGGCGTGTCGTCGTGCGGGAGTCCGAAGGGACCGTCGAGGTGTCCGCCGAGAAGGGCTACCTGCGCGAATTGGGCAACCTGGTGTTCCACTTCGCCCTGTTGGGACTGCTGGTCGCGGTGGCTGTGGGCAAGCTGTTCGGCTACGAGGGCAACGTGATCGTCATCGCCGACGGCGGCCCCGGCTTCTGCTCGGCATCGCCGGCCGCGTTCGATTCGTTCCGCGCCGGCAACACCGTCGACGGCACGTCGCTGCACCCGATCTGCATCCGCGTCAACGACTTCCAGGCACAGTATCTGCCGTCCGGGCAGGCCACCTCGTTCGCCGCGAACATCGACTATCAAAGCGGCCGCGACCTGGCCTCGAATGCGGTCGGCGGCTGGCGGCCGTACCGCCTGGAGGTCAACCACCCGCTGAGGACCGACGGCGTCCGGATATACCTGCAGGGCCACGGCTATGCGCCGACTTTCACGGTGATGTTCCCGGATGGGCAAAACCGCAGCTCGACCGTGCAGTGGCGACCCGACAACCCGCAGACCCTGCTGTCGTCAGGCGTGATCCGCATCGACCCGCCGGCCGGCAGCTATCCCAACCCCGATCAGCGTCGACGCCACCAGATCGCCATCGAGGGCCTGCTCGCGCCCACCGCACGACTCGACGGCACACTGCTGTCGTCGAGCTTCCCGGCGCTGCATGACCCCGCGGTCGCGGTCAACATCTACGTCGGCGACACCGGCCTGGACACCGGCCGGCCCCAGTCGCTGTATGCGCTGGATCCTCGCCTGATAGCGCAGCACCGGCTGGCCAAGGTCAACCGGGTCAACCTGCGCGCCGGCGAACAGGTGCAACTCCCGGACGGCATCGTGGTCCGCTTCGACGGCGCCCGGCCGTTCGTCAACCTGCAGCTTTCCTACGATCCCGGGCAGGTCTGGGTGCTGGCGTTCGCGGCCATGATGATGGCCGGGCTGGTGGTATCCCTGGTGGTGCGACGACGACGGGTCTGGGTCCGGCTCGCGCCTGCGGGTCCACCCGATACGGTGAATGTCGAGCTGGGCGGCCTTGCGCGTACCGACAACTCCGGCTGGGGCGACGAATTCGAGCGACTCTCCGGCCGGTTGATCGCCGGGTTGGATAACGGCGCCACCCGGCCCGTCGCCGCCACCGCAAAGAAGGACCGCACATGAACACCCCGAACGTCCACGTCGGGCTGGCCCGCACCTCTGACTGGGCCTTCACCTCGTCGGTGCTGGTGCTGGTCATGGCGCTGCTGCTGCTGGCCGTCGAACTCGCCTACAGCCGCGGCCGCCGCATCGACCGGGAGCTGGTGACCGCCGGATCCGTGCCCGCCCACCGCGCGGGGCCCGGGATTGTGCCCGACGCGCCGCGGCGCCCGCTCGACGAGCGCGTCGGCGGAGCCGGCCTGGCCCTGGTCTACGTCGGAATCGGGCTGTTGCTGGCCTGCATCGTGTTACGGGGCCTGGCCACGGCACGGGTGCCGTGGGGCAACATGTACGAATTCATCAACCTGACCTGCTGCTGCGGCCTGATCGCCGGCGCGATCGTGCTGCGCCGGCCCCAGTACCGTCCGCTGTGGGTGTTTCTGCTGCTCCCGGTGCTGATCCTGCTGACGGTCTCCGGCCGCTGGCTCTACGCCAATGCCGCTCCGGTGATGCCGGCTCTGCAGTCGTATTGGCTGCCGATCCATGTGTCGGTGGTCAGCCTGGGTTCCGGGGTGTTTTTGGTCGCCGGGGTGGCCAGCATCCTTTTCCTGGTGCGGAGGTCTCGGCTGGGCGCCCCGGGCACCCCGGGGCTGGCAGCGCGCATGGTGCAGCGGCTGCCTGATGCGCAGGCCCTGGACCGCATCGCCTACCGGACCACGGTCTTCGCGTTTCCGGTCTTCGGGTTCGGGGTGATCTTCGGCGCGATCTGGGCCGAGCAAGCCTGGGGTCGCTACTGGGGCTGGGACCCCAAGGAAACGGTGGCGTTCATCGCGTGGATCGTCTACGCCGCTTACCTGCACGCCAGGTCGACGGCGGGGTGGCGGGACCACAAAGCGGCCTGGATCAACGTGACCGGGTTTGTGGTGATGGTGTTCAATCTGTTCTTCGTCAACCTGGTGACCGTGGGCCTGCACTCCTACGCGGGTGTGGGCTAAAACCCACGTCAGGCGGCGTCGGCGCGCGTTGCGCTATGTTCGTCGGCAACGGCCCGTGCACCGCGACGAGGGGAAGTGTGACCATGTCTGAGCGCCTGAACCCGGGCACCGGGGGGTCGGCGGGCGACGACGAAGCCGGCGCCGCACCGACCAAGGCTTTCGCCGGATTCCGTACCGAGCGTCGCTTCAGCGACGCCCCGACGCGGGGCGGACTGGCGCCGGACACCCGCGCCGAGCCGCGGGCCTGGGCGGCCACCCAATCCAAAGGGCTGCCGCGGGTTGTCGACGCGCCGCCCTACGGCTACCGCGGCGCGCCCGACCCGCCGGCCGGCTACCGCCAGCCGCCCGTGCATCCCTCGCCGTACCCGGAGCTGTCCACCAGCACGTTGTTGCGCCAGGTCAAGCCGGCGCCGTCGGAGGGCTGGCGGCGCTGGCTGTATCTGGCGTCGGGCCAGCTGATCAACCTCGGCGAAAGCCCACGGGTCATGCGTTACAACGACCTGGTCGCGCAGGCCAACCGCCCGCTGCGCGGCTGCTACAAGATCGCGATGCTGTCCCTGAAAGGCGGGGTGGGCAAGACCACGATCACCGCCTGCCTGGGCGCCACCTTCGCCTCCATCCGCGGGGACCGGGTGGTGGCCGTGGACGCCAACCCGGACCGCGGCACGCTGAGCCAGAAGGTGCCGTTGGAGACCACGGCCACCGTGCGGCACCTGTTACGCGACGCCGAGGGTATCCAGCGCTACAGCGACGTGCGCAGCTACACCTCGCAGGGCCCCAGCCGACTCGAGGTGCTCGCGTCGGAGAGCGACCCGGCGATCTCGGAGGCGTTCAGCGCCGAGGACTACACACGCACACTGGAGATCCTGGAGCGTTTCTACGGCTTGGTGCTCACCGATTGCGGCACCGGGCTGTTGCACTCGGCGATGTCGGCGGTCCTGGCCAAGACGGATGCGCTGATCGTGGTCAGCTCGGGATCGATCGACGGCGCGCGCAGCGCCTCGGCGACGCTGGACTGGCTCGATGCGCACAATCACCAGGATTTGGTCGCCGGAGCGATCGCGGTCATCAACGCGGTGCGGCCCCGCTCCGGCAAGGTCGACATGCAAAAAGTGGTCGATCATTTCTCGCGGCGCTGCCGCGCGGTGCGGCTGGTGCCCTTCGATCCGCATCTGGAGGAGGGCGCCGAGATCAGCCTCGAGCGTCTCAAGCGCGACACCCGGGAAGCGCTGATCGAACTGGCAGCCGCGGTCGCCGGCGGGTTCCCCGCAGTGGAGGGACGAAGCGCCGCTTTTATCTAGCGAGGTTCAGTGCGGGTGGTTGTCGCCGCGGCCCAACCGCCACAGAAACTCCGGATCGTCGTCTGGTCCGATCACGCGCGTCTTGGGCCGGTTGGCCTGGGCGTGGGCGGCGCGCCAACCGATGTAGATCAGCGTCCCCAGAATCAGCACGAGGAGCAGGTAGAGCACTCGACACCTCCTTGGTCCGAATATACCTGCGCCGTAGGCTCGGGCTGTGTCAGACGATCGAAGCACCGCAGGGGGCGCCGTGGTAGCCGTCCTGCTCTATGCGGCGGCCCGACTGGGTTTGGTGGTCGTGGTGGCCACCGTCATCTACGGGGCGGCGTGGCTGCTCGGAGTGCACCAGTTTCCCGTCGTGGTCGCGTTGCTGTTCGCGTTGGTGATCGCGATGCCGTTGGGCATGTGGCTGTTCGCTCCGCTGCGGCGACGGGCCACCGCCGGGTTAGCGGCGGCCGGCGAGCGTCGTCGCCGGGACCGCGAACAGCTGCGGGCCCGCCTGCGCGGCGAGCCGGCGCCCGACGACCAGTGACCGGCGACAGGGTTGCCGCACGCCCGGGGCAGCGACTCGCCGCGGCGCCGTCTGCTCAGCGCACAGTCGACGCTGCCAGCGCGGCGGCCACGCACACCGACCACACCAGCATCGCCAGCCCGGTGTCGCGCAGCACCGGGATCAGCTCCGGCCCGACCCGGCCCGAGCGCACCGGCCGCAGTGCCCGCAGCGCCACCGGGGTGGCGAGGAATCCCAGCGCGCACCACCCGGTGGCCGCGGTCAGCGCCAGGGTCGAAACTGCGGCGCCCACGAGCAGCGCCTGGTAAAGCGTCCGGGTTCCGGGGTCGCCGAGCCGCACCGCCAGGGTGACCTTGCCGGCCTGCGCGTCGGTCGGGATGTCCCGCAGGTTGTTGGCCACCAGCACCGCCGCCGAGAGCGCTCCCGTCGCCGTCGCCAGCACGATCCCCACCCAGTCCACCCGCAGCGCCTGCGTGTACTGGGTGCCCAGCACCCCGATCAGCCCGAAGAACACGAACACCGCGAACTCGCCAAAACCGGCATACCCGTAGGGTTTTGACCCGCCGGTGTAGAGCCAGGCCCCGGCTATGCACGCCGCCCCGACCGCAATCAGCCACGGGGCGCTGGTCAGCGCCAGGACCAGCCCGGCGGCCGCGCCGACGCCCAGGCTCACCACGGCGGCCGCCAGCACCGAGCGGGGCGCGGCCAGCCGTGATCCCACCAGGCGCAGCGGGCCGGCCCGGTCGTCGTCGGTGCCGCGGATGCCGTCGGAGTAGTCGTTGGCGAAGTTGACCCCGATGACGAAGGCAAGCGCGACGACCAGCGCCAGCAGCGCCTTCCACCACACCGCGGCGTGCAGCCGCGCCGCCGCGCCGGTACCCGCGACGACCGGTGCCGCCGCGTTGGGCAGCGTGCGCAGCCGCGCGCCCTCGATCCACTGCGCGAAACTGGCCACGGCTCGATCGTCGCACGCGCGGTACCACAATGGACAAATGCGCGCCAGGGACAAATGCGCGCCAGGGACAAATGCGCGCCAGGGACAAATGCGCGCAGCGAGGAGGAGCGGCGTAAGTGCTGGCAGTGATCGGTGGCAGCGGCTTTTACAGCTTCTTCGGGTCCGACGCGGACAGCGTCGACGTCGACACCCCGTACGGCCGGCCCAGCGCCCCGGTCACGGTGGGCAGCGTCGGCGGGCACGAGGTCGCCTTTTTACCCCGGCATGGCATGCACCACGAGCACGCCGCCCACACCGTCCCCTACCGGGCTAACCTCTGGGCGCTGCGCCGGCTGGGGGCACGACGGGTCTTCGCCCCCTGCGCGGTCGGCAGTCTGACAACCCAACTGCGGCCGGGCGCGGTCGTCGTGCCCGACCAGCTGGTGGACCGAACCCACAGCCGGGCCGACACCTACTTCGAGACCGGCGGCGCACATCCGGCCTTCGCCGACCCGTACTGCCCGACGCTGCGGGCTGCGGTCACCGGCCGGCCCGGAGTCGTCGACGGCGGCACCATGGTGGTGATCCAGGGCCCGCGGTTTTCCACCCGCGCCGAAAGCCGCTTTTACGCAGCGGCCGGGTTCAGTTTGATCAACATGACCGGCTATCCAGAGGCTGTGCTCGCCCGGGAACTCGACATGTGTTACGCCGCTATTGCTTTGGTCACTGACCTGGATGCCGGTGTCGTGGTCGGCGGCGGGGTGAAAGCCGTCGACGTGTTCGGCGAATTCGAGAAGAACATCGAGCCGTTCAAGAAGCTGGTGCGCGAGGCGATCGGCCAGCTCGCCCCCGAACGCACCTGCACCGCCTGCCGCTCGCACGCCGGTGCCGCGCTACCGTTCGACCTGCCGTGAACGCCGCGCCGGCCGACGCAGGCCACGATGCCGTCGCCGTCGACCCGTGGGACGGATTGCGCGACTTAGCATTCGCGCCGCTGCGAGGCTGAAGCGTCGTTACGGGTGTGGCAGGACGACATCGAGGACCACGCATCGGCCCCGCTCGGTCTCCGCGAGCGCCCACCCGACGGCGTCGGCCAGCTCTTGCGGCGTTCGCACGGTGCGGCCTGAGCCTCCGCAGGCCTCGGCAAGAGCGGCGTAGTCGGTGTCCGGGGTGAGTTGTGTCTCGGGAAAATCATCGGCCCGCACCGAAACACCATGGGGATACAGCTCCATCACCGGCAGTTTGGACGCCCGGTAGGCGTGGTTGTTCAAGACGACCGCCACAAAGGGGGCTCGGTAGCGGTGGGCGGACCACAACGCGGCCGTGGGCACCCCGAAGTGGAACGCGCCGTCGCCGCACACTGCGACGACGGGTGCCTCCGGGCGGGCGAGTTTGATGCCGAGCGCGCCTCCGGGTGCCCAGCCCAGCGCGGGCGCGCCGGTGTCGAAGAAGTGTCCCGGTGTGCGCCGCACCCGCCGGGCGACCGCGGGCCGGTTGGTCACCGCTTCTTCCACGACCACGGCGTGCGCCGGTAGCGCCCCGTCCAAAGCGGCCAGCATCGCGTCGGGCAGATCGGATCCCGACGTGCGGTTGGCCTCCGACCGGAGCTTCGCGAGCTCGGCCTCAGCCGCTCGCCGGCGTGCGGTCCAGCTTTCCCGACGCTCCGGGGTGGCGAGCCGGTGCAGGGCCTGTTCCAGCAGCGGCAACGCGACCCGGGTATCGGCGGTCAGCGCGATCTCCACCGGGTAGGACCACAGCGGCATGCTCACCTTGACCGGGTCGATGTCGATGTGCAGTACCCGGGCCTCACGCGGTGGCGCGATCTGGCCGGGCACCCATGGCACTTCGCAGTCCAACAACAGCACCGCGTCGGCGGTCTGCAGTGGCCTCGGATCGATCCCGAGGCACAACGGGTGTCCGCCCGGCAGGTTCGCCCGATCACCCTGGTCGACGACCGGCGCACCCAACAACTCCGCGATCCGCGTCAGCACGGCCGCGTTGCCCGGGTCGGCGGCGGTGCGCGCCGTGACGATCACCACGCGGCGCGCGGCCACCAACACCGCTGCCAGTCGCTCCAGCGCGGCCGGGTCCGGGCCCGGCGGGACAGCCGGGGATAGGCGTCGCGGCAGCGGGCGCACCCCCGGTTCCATCAAGGCTTCCCGGGGCAGCATCACATAGGCCGGCCCGGAGGGAGCGGACTGGGCGACCTGAAAGGCCCGCCGCGCGATCGGGGCCAGCTCCCGTCCGCGCGGAACTTCCATGTGCCATTTGCCGTAGGCCCGCATCACGGCCGGCTGGTCCAACTGTTCCTGCAGCCAGTGGATGGGGTTGTCGCGGTGTCCGCGGACCTCGGGGGCCGCGGTGTAGGGGGTGCGCCCGGCGAACACCACCACCGGGGTCCGGTTGCGCTGGGCGTTGTGCAACTGGCAGCCCAGGTTCAACGTCCCGGCGTCGACGTGCACCATCAGCGCCTGCGGTCGTCCGCTGACCATGTGGTGACCGATGGCGGCCGCCAAAGCGACGCTCTCGTGCACGCACAGCACCGGCTGGGGAGCAGGAGCGCCGACGGCCCGTGCCGCTGCCAGCGCCTCCTGCACCGGCGCCGAATCGGTGCCCGGGTTGATGAAGAGATGCGACACTCCCTCGTCGGCGAGCAACTCGACCAGATTGGCCGCCGCCTCGGGTACCTCGGGTGAATTCGGGGCCGTCATCACGTCCCATCCTCGGCAGCGGCGTTCGACAACTCAACCGCGCGCTGCGGTGGCCGCCCCAGCCGGAACGATGCCGGGCGGTTGTTGGCGGGCGCGTCACGCACCGGCGCCGCCGAACCGACGGACCAGGGCCGACCGGTCCAGCTTTCCGATCCCGCGTCGCGGCAGCGTGTCGAGGATGTGCAGTTCGCGCGGCGCGGCCGTGACATCCAGCGTGGCCGCGACATGAGCCCGCAGCGCGTCCAACGTGGGTGCGGCGCGGCCGTCGGCCACGACGACAGCGGCGACCACCCGCTGACCCAACCGGTCGTCGGCGAGGCCGAAGACCGCGCAGTCAGCCACCGCGGGATGGGTGGCCAGCGCGGCCTCCACGGGTTGCGGCAGCACGGTCGACCCGCCGGTGCTGATCGCCTCGTCGGCGCGGCCCACCACCGTCAGCACACCCGCATCGTCGAGCACACCGCAGTCGTCCGTGCGAAACCAGCCCGCCTCGGCGAACGGGTCGGGGTCCGGCGGGTTGCGGTACCCCTTGGCCAGGGTCGCGCCGCCGATCCCGATCCTGCCGTCGGCGTCGATGCGCAATCGCACCCCGTCCAGCGGGACACCGTCGTAGACGCAGCCGCCCGCGGTCTCGCTCATCCCGTAGGTACGCACCAACGGGATGCCGGCGGCGGCAGCGGCGTCCAGGACCGGGCGAGATGCCGGACCACCGCCGACCAAGACGGCATCCAACGACGCCAGCGCCGCCGCGGCCGCCGGATCGGTCAACGCCTTGGCCACCTGGGTCGCGACCAGCGCGGTGTAGCGCCGGCCGGGGCCCAGTCGTGCTATCGCCGCGGGCAGTGCCGTGACGTCGAAGCCGGTCGAGACGTCCAGCTCGACCGGAGTTGTGCCGGCCAGCAGGCTGCGCACCAGCACCTGCACCCCGGCGATGTGCTGGCCCGGCAATGCCAGCAGCCAGCTGCCCGGTCCGCCCAGCCGGTGCAGGGTCGCCGACGCGCTGGCAGTCAGGGCGGCGGCCGTCAGCAGCGCACCCTTGGGCTCGCCGGTGGTTCCCGACGTCGTCACCACCAGCGCGACGTCGTCGTCGATCTCCGCGCCGACCCGCAGCGCCGACGGCGTTTGCACCCCGGCCGCCAGCGGCACCAGCGCCGAATCACGGCCGGAAAGAACACCGTCCAGCGCGGGCAGCAGCGTATGCACCGCGCGGCCCGGCGGGACGGGGAGCGCACGCAGGACGGCTATCAGCACTCCTCGCGGGCGTCGTCCAACGGCCAGCCCTTGGCGGCCAGGCGCTGCCGCACTCGTTCGACGTCTTCCGGTGACGGCAACTCTTGGGTGAGCCGGGTGATCATCACCCCGATGTCGATGTGGTCGAAATCGCCGCGGCGCATCAGTTCTTTGGCCACCGCCTTGATTTCGTCGTCGGTGAGCCGACGGGACAGTAACGCCAGCAGCGGAAAGTAGTCGGTCGGCGGGATGCCTTCCGGATAGCCGGCATGCAGCCAGGCGACGATCGAGTTGAGAAAGCGGTTCACAGCAGTCGATGCCTTCCGATATCAGGTGGGTCTGACGCCAAGGATGAACCAGCCCGTGTGATGCGCGATGAACTCACGCGCGATGAACAACGCTGCGACGACGGCGGCCAGCAGTATCAGCGCGAACATCACCCGGCCAAGCAGCATCAGCGGCGGGCGTCTGCGCGTGGCGGTGTCCCCGCCGGGGCTGCCGGTGCCCAGTCGCACTCCCAGCGCGAACAGCGCCGGCAGCGCGGCACCGACCAGCACACCGAAGACGACAATCCTGAGCGTGGCGGCGGAGTTGAACCAGGCGCTCACGATGCGGCCCTGCCGGGTGCGAACGGGAACAACGGGAGCGCCACCCGCTCATTCTGGGCTCGCCGGGCGGGAATGTCGAACCCGGATCGCACTTCCGGTCAGCTGAGATCGGCGCGGGTTCGGGTGTCGCGGCGCAGCGGATGCTCGGGGGGTATCTGGACGAAAATCAGCGTCACCCCGTCGGGGTCGATGACATGCATCTCGTGCAATCCCCACGGCTCGCGACGGGCCTCGCGGGCGATCGGCACCCCGCGGCTCTCCAGCTCGGCCTGGGTCGCCGCCAGATCGCGGACCTGCAGCCACAGCGCACCCGGGAACGGTCCGGCGGGGTGGTCGGGCGCGCCGTGGCCGGCCAGCTCGATCAGTGACTGCCCTGCGTAAAAAACGGTGCCCCCTCCGTATTCGCGTGCGATGGCCAACCCGATCTCATCGCGGTAAAAGCGCAACGACCGCTCATAGTCGGCCGGCCGAAACAGCATCCTGCTGGCCAGGATCTCCATCCTTCGTGTCTATCATGCAACGCGGTCAGACCAGCCTCGTCTTGGCCATGGCGGTGCCGACACGCGGGGCGACGGTGTCGAGCGCCTTGATGCCGAGCGCGACCCGCGGAGCGATCCGCACCGGCCGGTGCTGCGCGGCGACCACCATCCACTCCGCGGCTTCTCGGGCCGTCAGCGCGGGCTTGCCCTCGAAGGCTTTCGTCGGTGTGATCATCGGCGTGGCGACCAACGGGTAGTACAGCGTGGTCGAGTGCACACCTTTGGCGCCCCACTCGGTCTCGATGACCCTGCTGACCGCCGACAGGGCTGCCTTGGACGCGTTGTACACCGCGAACAACGGCGACGGCTCGCTGAACACCCCCCAGGTCGCGACGTTGATGATGTGGCCGTCGCCGCGCGCAAGCATCCCGGGCGCGACCCCGCGGACCAGCCGCAGCGGCGCGTAGTAGTTGAGCACCATGGTGCGCTCCACGTCGTGCCAGCGTTCCAGCGACTCGGCCAGCGGGCGGCGGATGGAGCGGCCGGCGTTGTTGATCAGGATGTCCACCCCGCCGAACTGCTCTTCGACGCGGCGGACCAGCGCGTCGACGGCGTCGAAGTCGGACAGGTCGCACGGGATCGCCGTCGCGGTGCCGCCCGCTGTGGTGATCCGGTCGACCACCGCGTCGAGCAGGTCTTTGCGCCGGGCGACGGCGACCACGGTGCCGCCGCGGCGGGCGAGTTTTTCGGCGGCGCTCTCGCCGATGCCCGAGGATGCACCGGTCAGCAGGATCCGTTTACCGGCCAGGTCCACGGGTTTACCCGCCGGCCGGTACAGGCGCAGTTGCGACGCGATCGGCGGCCGCATGCCGGCCAGGGCGATCTGCTCGGTGATGCGGCGGAACGGATTACTCACAGGTGGGCAGTCTAGGGGCTGCCGCCGAACGCGCCGTATCGCGTCGAGCGTGACGCCGGCGTCACGCCGGCCGGCGAACGGGGGCGTCAGCGTCACGCTCGATCCGCGATCTCAGAAGTAGCGCGGGAACCGGGTCCAATCGGGTGGGCGCTTCTGCAGGAACGCGTCACGGCCCTCAACGGCCTCGTCGGTCATGTACGCCAGCCGGGTGGCCTCCCCGGCGAACAGCTGCTGGCCCACCAGGCCGTCGTCGAGCAGGTTGAACGCATACTTGAGCATCCGTTGGGCCTGCGGTGATTTCGCGTTGATCTCGGCCGCCCACTGCACACCCGCCGCTTCCAGCTCGGCGTGGTCGACGACGGCGTTCACCGCGCCCATCGCGTGCATCTGCTCGGCGGTGTAGGCCCGGCCCAGGAAGAAGATCTCGCGGGCGAACTTCTGGCCGACCTGGCGGGCCAGGTACGCGCTGCCGTAGCCGCCGTCGAAGCTGCCGACGTCGGCGTCGGTCTGCTTGAACCGGGCGTGCTGGCGGCTGGCCAGGGTGAGGTCGCACACCACGTGCAGGCTGTGCCCGCCCCCGGCCGCCCAACCGTTGACCAGGCAGATGACCACCTTGGGCATGAACCGGATCAGCCGCTGCACCTCGAGGATGTGCAGCCGGCCGGCGCGGGCGGGATCGACGGTGTCGGCGGTCTCCCCGGAGGCGTACTGGTAGCCGCTGCGTCCGCGCACGCGCTGGTCGCCGCCCGAGCAAAAAGCCCAGCCGCCGTCTTTGGGCGACGGCCCGTTGCCGGTCAACAGCACCACCCCGACATCGGGTGACATCCGGGCGTGGTCCAACACGCGGTAGAGCTCGTCGACGGTGTGCGGCCGGAACGCGTTGCGCACCTCGGGCCGGTTGAACGCCACCCGCACCGTCGCGTCGCTGACGTGGCGGTGGTAGGTGATGTCGGTCAGCCCGGTGAAGCCGTCCACCGGCTGCCACAGGCTGGCGTCAAAGGGCTTGTTGGGCAAGGCTCTGCCGGCCATACCCGGGACATTACCCGCCGCGTTGCGCAATCCGGGTGCGCACTTTGGCAAGCCTACGTTGGCTGGCGGCCGCGGGGCCGGTTGTCTAGTGTGTGGCACCGTGTCCAGCCAGAGGCATGAAGCTGAGCCGCACGGATATTCGGTTTCCGCCAGGCTCAATTGGCTGCGGGCCGGGGTGCTGGGGGCCAACGACGGGATCGTGTCGGTGGCGGGCATCGTGGTGGGTGTCGCCGCGGCGACCGTGGCACGCGGCCCGATCGTGACCGCGGGAATCGCCGGGCTGACCGCCGGAGCGGTGTCGATGGCGTTGGGCGAATACGTATCGGTGAGCGCCCAGCGCGACACCGAGCAGGCGCTGCTGCGCGAGGAGCGCCGGGAGCTGCATGAGGACCCGGCTGCCGAACTGGACGAACTCGCCGCGCTGTACGAGGCCAAAGGGCTCTCGGCAGCGACCGCGCGCACCGTCGCCGAGGAACTCACCGATCACGATCCGTTAGCCGCGCACGCCGAGGTAGAGCTCGGATTCGACGTCTCGGAGCTGACCAACCCGTGGCAGGCGGCGGTGTCCTCGGCTTTGTCGTTCAGTGTCGGCGCGCTGCTGCCGCTGATCGCGATCGCGCTTTCCCCGATCTCACTGCGGATCCCCGTCACCGTCGCGGGGGTGCTGCTGGCCCTGGTGATCACCGGAATGGTGTCGGCCGGCTTGGGCGGGGCGCCGAAAAGCCGCGCGGTGCTTCGCAATTTCCTCGGCGGAGGATTGGCCCTGGCGATCACCTACCTGATCGGCCACCTGGTCGGCGCGGTAGTCACCTAGCCGACGGCGCGGTCGGCGCCTTCCCAGAAGGGTGCCCGCACCGCCTTCTTGTCCGGCTTGCCCAGCCCGGTCACCGGCAGCGAGTCGACGACGACGACCCGCTTGGGTGACTGCACCGAGCCCTTGCGGTCTTTGACCGCGGCCTGGATCTCGGCGGTCATCGTGGCGATCGCGGCCTCGTCGCGCGGCGCGTCGGGGCGCAGCACCACCACCGCGGTGACGGCTTCGCCCCACTTCTCGTCCGGCGCCCCGACCACGCACACCTGCGCCACGGCCGGATGCTCGGCGACGACGTCCTCGACCTCGCGGGGGAACACGTTGAAGCCGCCGGTGACGATCATGTCTTTGACCCGGTCGACGATGTAGTAGAAGCCGTCTTCGTCCTCGCGGGCCAGGTCGCCGGTGTGCAGCCAGCCGTCTTTGAAGGTCTGCGCCGTCGCGTCCGGCAGATTCCAGTAACCGCCGGCCAAAAGCGGCCCGCTGACGCAGATTTCGCCGACCTCACCCTGTTTGACCGGTTGCCCGTCGAGGTCGAGCAGCGCGGTCCTGCAAAACAGCGTCGGGCGTCCGCACGAGGTGAGCCGCTTCTCGTCGTGGTCGCCCTTGCCCAGGTAGGTGATGGCCATCGGCGCCTCGGACTGCCCGTAGTTCTGGGCGAAGATCTTCCCGAACCGGCGGATCGCCTCGGCCAGGCGCACCGGATTGATTGCCGAGGCGCCGTAGTACACGGTCTCCAGCGACGACAGGTCACGGGTGTGCGAATCGGGGTGGTCCAACAGGGCGTACAGCATCGAGGGCACCACGAAGGTGGCGGTAATCCGTTTTTCCTCAATGGTTTTCAACATCTCGCCGGGGTCGAACCTGGGCAGCACGTGCATTTCGCCGCCCTTGACCAGCGTCGGCAGGAAGTAGGCGGCTCCGGCGTGCGAGAGCGGAGTGACCATCAAAAACTTCGGCCGTTGCGGCCACTCCCATTCCGCGAGCTGGATCATCGTCATGGTGGCGATCGACGCCGCGGTACCCATCACGCCTTTGGGTTTGCCGGTCGTCCCGCCGGTGTAGGTCAGGCCGATGATCTGGTCGGGTGGAAGGTCGGCGGCCACCAGCGGTTGCGGGGGGTATTTCTCCGCCTCGGCCGACACGTCGGTGGCGACCTGCGCCAGGGGCTCGGGCACCGGCCCGATCGTGAGGATCTGCTTGAGTCCGTCCACCCGGTCCAGCAGCGCCAGCGCGCGTTCCACGAACATCGGGGTGGGGTCGATGATCAGCGAGCTGATGCCCGCGTCGGAGAGCACGTAGGCGTGGTCGTCGAGCGACCCCAGCGGATGCAGCGCGGTGCGCCGGTAGCCCCGGGTCTGCCCGGCGCCGATGATCATCAGCACCTCGGGCCGGTTGAGCGACAGCAGACCGACCGACGCTCCGGTGCCGGCTCCGAGCGCCTCGAACGCCTGGATGTACTGGCTGATCCGCTCGGCCAGCTGCCCGCCGGTCAGCGTGGTGTCGCCGAGGTGCAGCACCGGTTTGTCGCGGTGGCGTTTGAGGGCGCCGACCAGCAGGTGCCCGTTGTGGGAGGGATTGCGCAGGAGCTCGTCACTCATGGGGCTAAGACTAGAACGTGTTGCAGTTCGAGTCAGCCCGACCCGTGGCGGTCCTGCGGATCACTACCATCCGTGCTCATGGCTGCCGCAGATCTCGTCATCACCGGGACGGTGCTGACCGTCGATGCCACCCGGCCCACGGCCGAGGCGCTCGCGGTAGCCGACGGCCGCATTGTCGCCGTGGGCACCCGCTCCGAGATCGCGGGCCACGTCGGCGACCGGACCGCGACCGTCGATCTTGGCGACGGCTGCGTCATGCCGGGATTCGTTGAGGCGCATGGTCACCCGTTGATGGAGGCGCTGGCGTTGTCGGACCGGATCGTGGACATCCGTCCGGTGACCGTGCCCCACGCTGACGACGTCGTCGCAGCCGTACGCCGCGAGGTCGCCCGGCGGGGACCGGACGGCGCCTACCTGAACGGCTGGGATCCGCTGCTGCAGCAGGGGCTCCCGCAGCCGACGCTGGACTGGCTGAACGACATCGCCCCGGACGACCCGCTGGTGATCGTGCACAACTCCGGTCACCGGGCCTACTTCAATTCGGTCGCAGCCGAGCGCGCCGGGCTGGGCCGCCACACCGCCGACCCCCAGGGTGCCCGGTACGGACGCGGCGCCCACGGCGAACTCGACGGCACCGCCGAGGAGATCGCCGCGGTGTTCCCGCTGCTGGGGGCGGCCCTCGACCCGGGCAGGTATCCGACGCTGCTGGACGCGGAATGCGCCCGGCTCAACCGCGCCGGGCTGACCACCTGCTCGGAGATGGCGTTCGACCCGGCCTTTCGGCCGCTTCTCGACCGCTCCCGCGACGGCCTGACGGTGCGGCTGCGGACCTACGAGGTGTCCAACCCGCAGCTGTGCACCTCCGCGACGCCGGGGGAGGGCGACGACCTGGTGCGCCAGCTCGGCATCAAGATCTGGGTGGACGGCTCGCCGTGGGTCGGCAACATCGCGCTGTCGTTCCCCTATCTGGACACCGCCGCGACCCGCACGATCGGCGCCGCGGGATCCTGCGGGCACGCCAATTACACCCGCGAGCAGCTGGCCGAGATCGTCGGCGCCTATTTCCCGCTGGGCTGGCAGCTGGCCTGCCACGTACACGGCGACGCCGGGGTGGACACTATCCTCGACGTGTACGAGGAAGCGCTGCGCCGCCACCCGCGCGCCGATCACCGGTTGCGGCTCGAACACGTCGGCGCCATCCGGCCCGACCAGCTGCGCCGCGCCGCCGGTCTCGGCGTCACCTGCAGCATCTTCGTCGACCAGATCCACTACTGGGGCGACCTGCTCGTCGACGGGCTGTTCGGCGAGGAACGCGGATCCCGCTGGATGCCGGCGGGCTCCGCGGTCGCCGCCGGCATGCGCATCTCGCTGCACAACGATCCGCCGGTCACCCCCGAAGAGCCGCTGCGCAACATCAGTGTGGCGGTCACCCGCACCGCGCCCAGCGGCCGGGTGCTGGGGCCCGAGGAGCGGTTGACGGTGGATCAGGCGATCCGGGCGCAGACTCTGGACGCCGCCTGGCAGCTGTTCGCCGACGACGTGATCGGCTCGCTGGAGATCGGGAAATACGCCGACCTAGTGGTGCTCTCGGCCGATCCGCGCACCGTGCCGCCCGAGCAGATCGCCGACCTGCAGGTCCGCGCGACGTTTCTGGCGGGCCGCCGAGTCGACCGCCCGTGACTGCCCCTTCGTTGCCCGGCCTCGACGACGTGCTGGACCGGCTGCACGTGGTGCGGCTGCCGATGCGGGTGCGCTTCCGCGGCATCACCAGCCGTGAGCTGGCGCTGATCGACGGCCCCGCCGGGTGGGGCGAGTTCGGCGCGTTCGTCGAGTACGGCCCGGCCGAAGCCGCGGCGTGGCTGGCCTCGGCCCTCGAAGCCGCCTACCGGCCGCTGCCGCCGGCCCGCCGGGACCGCATCCCGGTCAACGCCACCGTTCCCGCCGTCGCGCCCGCTCAGGTGCCCGAGGTGCTGGCCCGTTTTCCGGGTGCGCGCACCGCCAAGGTCAAGGTCGCCGAGCCGGGGCAGACCCTGGCCGACGACGTCGCCCGCGTCGAGGCGGTCCGCGCGCAGATCCCGACCGTGCGGGTCGACGCCAACGGCGGCTGGACCGTCACCCAGGCCGAGCAGGCCGTCGCCGCGCTGAGCGCGGCCGGGCCGCTGGAATACATCGAGCAACCCTGCGCCACCGTCGACGAGCTCGCCGAGCTGCGCCGCCGCATCGACACCCCGGTCGCCGCCGACGAAAGCATCCGCAAGGCCGACGACCCGCTGCGCGTCGCGCGTGCCGGGGCCGCCGACGTCGCCGTGCTCAAAGTCGCGCCGCTCGGCGGCGTCGCCGCGCTGCTGCAGGTCGCCGCCCGGATCGGGATCCCGGTCGTGGTCTCCAGCGCGCTGGATTCGGCGGTGGGCATCGCCGCCGGGTTGCGCGCGGCCGCCGCGCTACCGGATCTGCGGCACGCCTGCGGACTGGCGACCGGCGGGCTGTTCGCCGACGACGTCGCGCCACCGGCCGTCCCCGTCGACGGCGACCTGCCGGTCGCTGTGGTGACGCCGGATCCGGCGCGGTTGCAGGCGCTGGCCGCGCCGCCGGAGCGCCGGCGCTGGTGGATCGACCGGGTCAGCGCCTGCCACCGGGTGCTGGGGCAGAAGCCGACAGGCCCGCGGCCCCGCTGAGCCGATCTGGCGTAGCGTCACCGACATGACGACACAGACCGTACCCACCGACGAAAGCACCGAGGAATTCGTCGCGCGGATGGGCGGCGCGATCGACGGGGCCTGCCTGGCGCTGTTGGCCAGCATCGGCCACCAGACCGGCCTGTTCGACGTCCTCGCCGGCTTGCCGCCGGCGACCAGCGCCCAGATCGCCGAGGCGGCCGGGCTGCACGAGCGCTACGTGCGCGAATGGCTGGGCGGCGCGGCCGCGGGCGGTATCGTCGAGTACCGGCCCGCCGAGCAGACGTACTTTCTGCCGCGCCACCGCGCCGCCGTGCTGACCCGGTCCGCGGGCACCAAGAACCTGGCCCGAATGGCGACGATGATCCCGATGATGGGCGAGGTGGAGCAGAAGATCATCGGCTGCTTCCGCAACGGCGGCGGCCTGCCTTACAGCGAATACCCCCGGTTTCACGCGATGATGGCCGAAGAAAGCGGTGCGGTCTTCGACGCGGCGCTGGTCGACGTGATCCTGCCGTTGGTCGAGGGGCTGCCGGAACGGTTGCGTGCCGGCGCCGAGGTGGCCGACTTCGCCTGCGGCAGCGGGCACGCCGTCAACGTCATGGCGCAGGCATTCCCGGCGAGCCGGTTCACCGGTGTGGACATCTCCGAGGAAGCGGTGGCGGCCGCGGTCGCAGAGGCCCGGCGGCTCGGCCTGACGAACGCGCATTTCGAGCGCCACGATCTGGCCACGCTCGACATCGTCGACGCCTACGACGTGGTCACGGTGTTCGACGCGATCCACGACCAGGCCCAGCCCGCGCGGGTGCTGGCCAACATCTACCGCGCGCTGCGGCCCGGCGGTGTCTTCTTGATGGCCGACGTCAAGGCGTCCAGTTGTCTCGAGGACAACATCGGCGTCCCGTTCGCTCCGTTCCTCTACACGATCTCCACGATGCACTGCATGACGGTCTCGCTGGCCTACGACGGCGCGGGGCTGGGTACGGCGTGGGGCCGGCAGTTGGCCACCGCGATGCTGGCCGACGCCGGATTCACCGACCTGCGGGTCGCCGAGATCGAGGAGGATCCGCGTGACCTGTACTACATCGCCCGCAAGGAGCCGCGCCCGTGATCGCCCGGGCTCGCCGGAGAGGCGGCCCGCTGAAATCCCGAAAGCCATTACCTCCGGTACCGGATACGACGTAGACTACCTCCCGGCGCTGAGTCGGGTCCGCGGTCCACGGATCTGAGCGGAGGTCCCGGTGAGAAATCCGAAGCTGTGCACGCTGGGCGTCGCCGTGCTGGCCGCGACCGTGGCGCTGGGCCATCGCGGAGAACCGTTCCCTGGCGGCGTCGCGCTGGCCGACGCCGTCGAGGACATCATGGGCGGCACGACGTTGCCCGACCCCACCTACCCGACCCTCAGCTACATCGACGGCGTCCAAACCCTCTACCTCGGCGGTGAAACTTCCGACTACGTCGGTGTCGTCACGCCCGAGGAGTTCTGCCCGGTGGTGTGCTTCCCCGGCCCTCCGCAGTTCCCGCCGTCGTGGAGCAGCATGACCTTCGGCCAGTCGCTGGACACCGGAGTCGCGAACCTGCTGACCGGCTACCAGCCGATCGTAAACTCCGTCGGCCAAAGCTTCGACGGCCTGCTCGCGCAACTGAACGCCGGTCAGCCCGTCACCGTGTTCGGCTACTCGCAGAGCGCCACCCTGACCACCATCGCGCTGGACCGGCTCGTCGACAACCCGACGGGCACCGGCCTGACCTCACCCTCCGAGCTGGCCGAGCTGCACTACACGCTGATCGGCGACCCCAACAACCCGATCGGCGGAATGCTGGACCGCTTCCAGTTCCCCGACGGCATCGAGGCGTTCAGCCTGACCCCCACCGGGCAGCACATCCCGTTCCTGAACATCCCGATGAGCATCGCCCCCACCCCGACCGACGACCTCGGCGCGAGCGCCGTCTACACCGGTGAATACGACGGTTGGGCGGATTTCCCGCAGGATCCGACCAACATCCTCGGCGACATCAACGCGGTGATCGGGATCGGCACCGTGCACCCCACCTACCCGTATCTTGATCTGGCAACCGTCAAAGCCGCCGTCGACATCGGCACGATCGGCAACACGACCTTCTACGACATCCCCGAGAACCTGCCGATTCTGCAGTTCATGTACCTCGGCGACACCACCGCCGGGCAATTCTTCGGCGATTTCTTCTCGCCGTGGGCGAGGTTGCTCATCGACTGGGGCTACGGAAACGCCGGCGACCCCTACGTCGACGGTTACCACCCGATCTCCCCGGAGGTCGGCGGCAGCCCCTACGAGGCGTCCATCGGCTGGGCGGGCGGCCCGTGGGCGGAGACCCCGCTCGGCACGGTGTATGCGGGGTCCGGGTGGACCGGCGGCGTCGACGGCGCCGGGATCGCCGGGTTGGTCGAGAAGATGGACCCGCTGCAGATGCTCGCCGGGGTGGACAACGCGCTTGTTCAGAGCCTCGTCGCGCCCTGGGCGGACGTGGCCGCCGGCGACAGCGCCACGCTGCCGGCCGGCGTCGAGACCGCCGTCACCGACATCAGCCAAACGTTGTACTTCGTCACCGGCTACGACCTGATCAACGGCCTGGACACCGTTCTGCTCAGCGGGTGGAGCGACCTGGCGAACCTCATTGGCGGTCTGAACCAGTACCTCGGCCCGGACGCCCTGCTCGACGGGCCGCTGATCCCCGGGCAGCCGATCATCGATGTGGTCGGGTTGGGCTTCGACGTGTTCAACTTCTTCGGGGCCTGAGCGGCGCCGCAGCCGCGTCCGGGTGAGTCCGGGCCGGACTTCACCTCGGGGGCCGACGGCGGGTCGCGTAGGTTCTCATTGCGTGATCGACCTTGCATACGAGGACCAGGGAACCGGGGAGCCGGTGGTGTTCATCGCGGGCCGGGGTGGCGCCGGACGCGGCTGGCATGTGCAGCAGGTGCCCGCCTTTCTGGCCGCCGGATACCGGACCATCACGTTCGACAACCGAGGGATCGGCGCCACCGCGGACGCCGACGGTTTCACCACCGAAACCATGGTTGCCGACACGGCGGCGCTGATCGAAACCCTGGGGGCGGCGCCGGCGCGGATCGTCGCCATGTCGATGGGTGCCTACATCGCCCAGGAGCTCATGCTGGCCAGGCCCGATCTGGTCAGCTCCGCGGTGCTGATGGCCACCCGGGGGCGCCTGGACCGCGCCCGCACGTTCTTCTACACCGCCGAGACCGCGCTGGCCGCGGCCGGCGTCGAGCTGCCGGTCGAATACGAAGCGAAGGTGCGCCTGCTGGAAAACTTCTCCCCCAAGACGCTGAACGACGACCAGATCGTGGACGACTGGATCGCCATGTTCACCACGTGGCCGATCAAGCCCACCCCGGGCTTGCGCTGCCAGCTCGAAGTCGGGCCGGCCACCAGCCGGCTGGCCGCGTACCGCAACATCCGCCAACCGGTGCTGGTGATCGGCTTCGCCGACGACGTGTTGACCCCGCCGCACCTGTGCCGCGAGGTTGCCGAAGCGTTGCCCAACGGTCGCTACCTGCAGATCGCCGATGCCGGTCATCTGGGGTTTCTGGAGCGCGGGGCGGCCGTCAACGCCGCGGCGCTGCAGTTTTTCGCCGACACCTGGGGATAGATAGCCTGGACGGGTGAATCCCTCCACGGCACAGGCCCGGGTCGTGGTCGACGAGTTGATCCGGGGCGGGGTCCGCGACGTGGTGTTGTGCCCGGGGTCGCGCAACGCGCCGCTGGCGTTCGCGCTGGCCGACGCCGACCGCGATGGCCGGCTGCGGCTGCACGTGCGTATCGACGAGCGCACCGCCGGCTATCTGGCGATCGGGCTGGCGATCGGCGCCGGCGCACCGGTGTGCGTCGCGATGACGTCGGGCACCGCGGTGGCCAACCTGGGGCCGGCGGTGGTGGAGGCCAACTACGCCCGGGTGCCGCTGATCGTGCTGTCGGCCAACCGGCCCTACGAGCTGCTGGGTACCGGCGCCAACCAGACCATGGAGCAGCTGGGCTACTTCGGCTCCCAGGTCCGCGCCGCGATCAGCCTGGGGCTGGCCGAGGACGCCCCCGAGCGCATGGACGCCCTCAACGCAACCTGGCGGTCGGCCACCTGCCGGGTGCTGGCGGCCGCTACCGGCGCCCGCACCGCCAACGCCGGGCCGGTTCAGTTCGACATCCCGCTGCGCGAACCGCTGGTGCCCGACCCCGACAGCTCCGGCGCCACCACGCCGCCGGGGCGCCCCGGCGGCCTGCCCTGGACGTTCGCTCCGCCGGTGAGCTTCGACCAGCCGCTGGAGATCGACCTGAGCGCCGACACCGTCGTCATCGCCGGCCACGGCGCCGGCGTCCACCCCAACCTGGCGGCGCTGCCGACGGTCGCCGAGCCCACCGCGCCGCCGGCGGCCAACCCGCTGCACCCGCTGGCGCTGCCGCTGCTGCGCCCGCAGCAGGTGATCATGCTGGGCCGGCCCACCCTGCACCGTCCGGTGTCGGCGCTGCTGGCCGACCCCACGGTCCCGGTCTACGCGCTGACCACCGGGCCGCGCTGGCCCGACGTGTCGGGCAACTCGCAGGCCACCGGCACTCGCGCGGTGCCCACCGGCGAGCCCCGCGCAGCCTGGCTGCGCCGCTGCGCCGAGCTGCACCGGCACGCGCTCGAGGCGGTGCGCGGCCAGCTGGCCGCGCATCCGCTGACCACGGGTTTGCACGTGGCCGCCGCGGTCGCCGACGCGCTGCGCCCCGGCGACCAGCTGGTGCTGGGAGCCTCTAACCCGGTGCGTGACGCGGCGCTGGTCGGGCTCAACCCGCAGGGCATCGCGGTGCGTTCCAACCGCGGCGTCGCCGGCATCGACGGCACGGTGTCCACCGCGATCGGCGCCGCCTTGGCCTTCGAAAGGTCCCGGGAGCGCGCGGCCGGCGGCCGCACCGTCGCACTGATCGGCGATCTGACCTTCGTGCACGACAGCTCCGGGCTGCTGATCGGCCCCACCGAGCCGGTGCCGCGGCACCTGAGCATCGTGGTGTCCAACGACAACGGCGGCGGCATCTTCGAACTGCTCGAACAGGGCGATCCGCGGTTTTCCGACGTGTCCGCACGCATCTTCGGCACCCCGCACGACGTCGACGTCGGCGCGTTGTGCCGCGCCTATCACGTGGAGAATCGCCAGATCGAGGTCGATGAACTCCGCGACGCTCTCGACGAGCCGGGGATGCAGGTGCTCGAGGTCAAGGCCGACCGCTCGTCGCTGCGCCAACTGCACGCCGCCATCAAGGCCGCGCTGTGAGGTGGCCCAAAGCCGCCGTGCGCATCCTGGTGCACGGCCGCCTGGATCCGGCTCCGGATACCCGCGCCCGCCGCATCCTGCGCTGGACGCGGATCGGCGTGCTGGTCGTGGCCGGGTTGGTCACGGTGCAGTCGGTGTTTTTGCTGGCGGGCGCCTGGCGCAACGACCTGTCGATCCAACGCAACATGGGCGTGGCCCAGGCCGAGGTGCTCAGCGCCGGACCGCGGCGCTCCACGATCGAGTTCGTCACCCCGGACCGGGTCACCTACCGTCCCGAACTCGGTGTGCTCTATCCCTCTGAATTGGCCACCGGGATGCGGATCTACGTCGAATACGACAAGCTCAACCCCAACCTGGTGCGGGTGCAGCACCGCACTGCCGCGCTGGCGATCATCCCGGCCGGGTCGATCGCGGTGATCGGCTGGCTGGTCGCCGTCGCCGTGCTGGTCGTGCTGGCCCTGGTGGAGCGACACCTGGACCGCCACCCTGCAGGCACGGCGCGGCAACCGGCGTCGTGACGGTCAGCGCGGCGAATTTGCCCCTCGTATGCCTGTCGGCAACCTCGGCGACAGGCGCTGCGGGCACCCTGAGAGGGTGCGGGTAGCCATCGTCGCGGAGTCCTTCCTCCCCAACGTCAACGGCGTCAGCCATTCGGTGATTCGCGTCCTCGAGCACCTGCGGCGAACGGGTCACGAAGCACTCGTCGTCGCCCCCGACAACCCGCCGGGCCGGCCCCGCGCCGAGCGGATCCACGACGGTATCCGGGTGCACCGGGTGCCGTCGCGGATGTTCCCCAAGGTGACGTCGCTGCCGCTGGGTGTGCCGATGCCCCGGATGCTGCGGGTGCTGCGCGGGTTCGACCCCGACGTGGTGCATCTGGCCTCACCGGCGCTGCTGGGCTACGGCGGAGTATGGGCCGCACGGCGCCTCGGGGTGCCGGCGGTTGCGGTATTTCAAACCGACGTCGCGGGTTTCGCCGCCGCCTACGGCATTCCGGCGGCTTCACGTGCGGTGTGGGTGTGGACCCGCCACCTGCACGGCCTGGTCGACCGCACCCTGGCGCCCTCCACCTGGGCAATAGAAATGCTTGCGGCACATCGTGTTCCGCGGGTCTACCGGTGGTCCCGCGGCGTCGACGTGACCGGTTTCGCGCCGTCGGCCCGCGACGAGGCGTTGCGCCGGCAGTGGTCGCCGCACGGCAAGCCGATCGTGGGCTTCGTCGGCCGGCTGGCGCCGGAGAAGCATGTGGAGCGGCTGGCCGTGCTGGCCCGCAACGACGCGATCCAGCTGGTCGTCGTCGGCGACGGGGTCGACCGGGCCAAACTGCAATCGAGTTTGCCGACAGCGATTTTCACCGGGGCGCGCTACGGCGACGAGCTCGCCAGGGCCTACGCGAGCATGGACGTGTTTGTGCATCCCGGCGAGCACGAGACGTTTTGCCAAACCGTGCAGGAAGCGCTCGCGTCGGGAGTGCCGGTGATCGCCCCCGACGCGGGCGGCCCGCGTGACCTGGTCAGCCCCATGCACACCGGGCTGCTGTTGCCGGTCGAGGAGTTCGAGTCCCGGCTGCCGGCCGCGGTCGACCATCTCATCGACCAGCGGGCGCGCTATTCGGCGGCGGCCCGCCGCAGCGTCGTGCATCGATCCTGGCCGGTGATCTGCGACGAGCTGCTGGGCCACTACGAGGCGGTGCTGGGGAGCCGGCGCCGGGCAGTCGCGTAGTCTGTGTAGCGTCGGTACGGTGATCCGTGCGCGCCTGGACAAGGATCCGCGTGCGGTGGCGTCGATGTTCGACGGTGTCGCCCGCCGCTACGACCTGACCAACACCGTGTTGTCGCTGGGCCGGGACCGCTCCTGGCGCCGCGCCACCCGGTCCGCGCTGGGCCCGGCGCCCGGTGAGAAGGTGCTGGACCTGGCCGCCGGCACCGCGGTGTCGACGGCGGAGCTGGCGAAGTCGGGGGCATGGTGTGTGGCGGCGGACTTTTCGCTGGGGATGCTGACCGCGGGTCGTGGCCGGGACGTGCCCAAAGTCGCCGCCGACGCCACCCGGTTGCCGTTCGCGGACGCCGTGTTCGACGCGGTGACGATCAGCTTCGGGCTGCGCAATATCGCCGAGCGCACGGCGGCGTTGCGGGAGATGGCCCGTGTCACCCGCAGTGGCGGCCGGTTGGTGGTCTGCGAATTCGCCACACCCGCCAATGCGCTGTTGGCCACCGTGTACAAGGAGTATCTGATGCAGGCGCTGCCGCGGCTGGCCGCCGTGGTGTCGAGCAACCCCGAGGCCTATATCTACCTGGCCGAGTCGATCCGCGCCTGGCCGGGCCAGGCGGAGCTGGCGCGCGAGATCGCGGGCGCCGGGTGGTCGGCGGTGCGCTGGCGCAACCTGACCGGCGGCATCGTCGCGGTGCACACGGCGCGCAAGCCGGTCAGCTGAACGGCTTGCGCCGGTCGGCCAGCCGGGAGACCAGCCCGCTGCCACGCCAGGCCCGCGCCACCCAGTCCGCGTCCTCGTCGGTGACCAGATTGCCCATCACCCGCACGGCGATGCTCATTAGCCGCGTCGAACGCATCGCCGCCGGCCCGACCGCCGGCAAAAACCGCGGGAACGTCAGCAGCAACGCCAGCCGGCGCGCCACCGAGAACCCGCGCCCGTAGTGCGATTGCAGCACCGCGGGCCACGTCTGCGACAGGTCGCCGGAGCCCAGCACCTCGGCCGCGAGCCGTCCGGTTTCCAGCGCGTAGTCGATGCCTTCGCCGTTGAGCGGATTGACACAGGCCGCGGCGTCGCCGATCAGCATCCAGTTCGGCCCGGCCACCCCCGACACCGCGCCGCCCATCGGCAGCAGCGCCGACGACACCGCCCGCGGCCGGCCGACGAACCCCCATTCGTCGCGGCGCAGATCAGCGTAATAGCCCATCAGCGGCCGCAGCGCCAGGTCGGCGGGCCGCCTGGTGGTGGACAACGCGCCCACGCCGATGTTCACCTCGCCGTTGCCCAGCGGGAAGATCCATCCGTAGCCGGGCAGCACCGCGCCGTCGGGGGACCGCAGTTCCAGATGCGAGGTCAGCCACGGCTCGCCGCTGCGCGGCGTGGCCAGGTACCCGCGGGCGGCGATCCCGTACACGGTCTGCCGATGCCAGCGCCGGCCCAGAGTTCGGCCCAGCGGCGAGCGGGCCCCGTCGGCGACGATCAGCTCCCGGCAGGAGACCTCGGTGCCGTCGGCCAGCACCACCGATGCCAGCCGACGAGCCGAATCATGCAGCACACCAACGACTTTCAGGCCGAGCAGCATCCGCGCGCCGGCATCCTCGGCGACTTTGCGGATCCGATCGTCGAGTTCGACACGGGCCACCGCGCTGCCGGTCGACGGGAACGACGGGCCCGGCCAGTCGACCTGCACCTCACCGCCGAATCCGCTCATCCGTAGCCCCCGATGCCGAATCCGGGTGTCCAGCCAGCGGCTCAGGCCGAGCAGTTCGAGTTCGGCGACCGCGCGCGGGGTCAGCCCGTCGCCGCAGGCCTTGTCCCGGGGAAAGCCCGCCGCGTCGATAACCAGCACGTCGCGGCCCGCGCGGGCGGCCCAGGCCGCCGCCGCCGACCCCGCCGGTCCGGCCCCCACGACCACCACGTCGGCGCTGCTGTGCATGCCCACCAGTATGTTGGTCGGGTGAGGACTCCGGCGACCGTGGTGGCGGGCGTGGACCTGGGGGACGCCGCGTTCGCCGCGGACGTGCGCGACGGCGTCGGACGCATCGAGCGGCTGATCGAGACGGAGTTGCGCGCGGCCGACGAGCTGATGACCGAGGCGGTGCTGCACCTGTTCGAGGCCGGCGGCAAGCGGTTCCGCCCGTTGTTCACCGTGCTCTCGGCGCAGCTGGGTCCGCATCCGGACGCCGGTGAGGTGACGATCGCCGGTGCGGTCATCGAGCTGGTGCACCTGGCGACGCTGTATCACGACGACGTGATGGACGAGGCCCAGGTCCGCCGCGGCGCGCCCAGCGCCAACCTGCGCTGGGGCAACAACGTCGCGATCCTGGCCGGTGACTACCTGTTCGCGACGGCGTCGCGGTTGGTGGCGCGGCTGGGACCGGATGCGGTCCGGATCATCGCCGACACGTTCGCCCAGCTGGTGACCGGCCAGATGCGCGAGACCCGCAGGGCCGCCCCCGGCGTCGACCCGATCGAGCACTACCTGAAGGTGGTGCACGAGAAGACCGCCTGCCTGATCGGTGCGGCGGGACGGTTCGGGGCGATGTTCTCCGGCGCCGACGACGACCAGGTCGAGCGGCTGTCCCGGCTGGGCGGCATCGTCGGTACCGCGTTTCAGATCTCCGACGACATCATCGACATCGACAGCGACCCCGACGAGTCCGGCAAGCTGCCCGGCACCGACCTGCGCGAGGGGGTGCACACCCTGCCGGTGCTGTATGCGCTGCGCGAACCCGGGGCCGACGCCGCGCGGCTGCGCGAGCTGCTGGCTGGTCCCGTCGACGACGCGGCGTTGCCCGACGCGCTGCGGCTGCTGCGGGCGTCGCCGGGGATGGCCAAGGCCAAGGACACGGTGGCGCGCTACGCCGCGGCGGCGCACAGTGAGCTCGCGCAGCTGCCCGATCTGCCCGCTCGGCGGGCGCTGGAAACGCTCGTCGACTACACGATCAACCGGCACGGCTGAGGGCGCGATGCGGAACCCCCGCGCCGGCACGGGCGTTGTCTCAGCAGGACCCCGGGGTTCATAGGAGGATTGATGACCTGGCATCCGCACGCCAACACGTTCAAGACATTCGCCTTGTTGGTGGGCATGTCGACGCTGATCGTCTTCGTCGGCGCGCTGTTCGGCAGGACGACGTTGCTGCTGGCGGTGTTGTTCGCCGTCGGGATGAACGCCTACACCTATTTCAACAGCGACAAGCTGGCGTTGCGGGCCATGCATGCCCAGCCGGTGTCCGAGCTGCAGGCCCCGGCCATGTATCGGATCGTGCGCGAGCTGGCCACCGCCGCACACCAACCGATGCCACGGCTGTATATCAGCGACACCGCCGCGCCCAACGCGTTCGCGACCGGGCGCAACCCCCGCAACGCCGCGGTCTGCTGCACCACCGGGATTCTGCGGATCCTCGACGAGCGTGAGTTGCGTGCGGTGCTGGGCCACGAGCTGTCCCATGTCTACAACCGCGACATCCTGATTTCCTGCGTGGCCGGCGCGCTTGCCTCGGTGATCACCGCGTTGGCCAACATGGCGGTGTTCGCGGGGATGTTCGGCGGCAACCGGCAAGGCGGAAATCCGTTCGCGCTGATGCTTGTTTCACTGCTCGGCCCGATCGCGGCGACGGTGGTGCGGCTGGCGGTGTCGCGGTCGCGGGAGTATCAGGCCGACGAGTCCGGCGCGGCGTTGACCGGTGACCCGCTGGCGTTGGCCTCGGCGCTGCGCAAGATCACCGACGGGGTGCAGGCGGCGCCGCTGCCGCCGGAGCCTCAGCTGGCCAGCCAGGCGCACCTGATGATCGCCAACCCGTTCCGTGCGGGGGAGCGCATCGGGTCGCTGTTCTCGACGCACCCGCCGGTCGCCGACCGGATCCGCCGGCTGGAAGCGATGGCGCGCGGCTGAGCCGCCGGTCAGAAACCGGCCCCGTAGACCTCGTGTCCCGGGGTTTCAGCGATCAGACCGCGGTAGGCCTGCTCGACGGTCGAGCCGTGGTTGATCACCGCGTCGACCTCGCGGGCGATCGGCATGTTCAGCCCGTACTTGTCGGCGAACTCCATGATCACGCTGGCCGCCTTGACACCCTCGGCGACCTGGTTCATCGAGGCGATGATCTCGTCGATCGGCTTGCCGGCGCCCAGCTGCTCGCCGACGTGGCGGTTGCGGCTGCGCTGGCTGGTGCAGGTGACGATCAGGTCACCCATGCCGGCGAGCCCGGCGAAGGTGTCGCGCTGCCCGCCGGCGGCCTCGCCGAGTTTGGACATTTCGCGCACCGAGCGGGCCATCACCATCGCGCGGGTGTTCTCCCCGATGCCCAGCGAGTAGCCCATTCCCACCGCGATCGCATAGACGTTCTTCAAGGCGCCGGCCAGCTCCACGCCGACCACGTCGTCGGTGGTGTAGACGCGGAACCGCTTGGTGCGGAACAGCTGCGCCAGCCGGGCGGCGAGATGCTGGTCGGGCATCGCCAGCACCGCCGCGGCCGCGTAGCCCTCGGCCACCTCGCGGGCGATGTTGGGGCCGGCCAGGATGCCGGCCGGGTGGCCGGGCAGCACTTCGTCGACGATCTGTGACATCCGCATGTTGGTGCCCTGCTCGAGGCCCTTGACCAGCGACACCACCGGGACCCACGGGCGCAGCTCGGCGGCCAGTTCGGTCAGCACCCCGCGGAACCCGTGCGACGGCACTCCCATCACGACGACGTCGGCACGGTTGGCGGCTTCGGAGAAGTCGGTGGTGGCGCGCAGGCTTTCGCTGAGACCGACGTCGTTGCCCAGATAGCGGGAGTTGCGGTGGTTGGTGTTGATGTCGTCGGCGGTGTCGCGCGAACGCACCCACTGCAGCGTCGGGCCGCGCCGTGCGCAGATCGACGCAACGGTGGTGCCCCAGGATCCGCCGCCGAGCACGACGACGTTCGGTTCGCGCGTAGCCGCCATGACGATCAGCGTATTGCCGGGCGCCGCTGTTCGCGGGCAGTTGGCCAACTCGGGGCCGGGCTAACCGGCCAGGGCCGCCCGGTTCTCGGCCCGCCCGAACACCATCGCCTCCTCGATGCGGTCGAACCGGTAGTCGATCGCGTCGGCGAAGTAGTTCTGCCGCACGTTCCAGGGCCGCTTGGTGCCCGACTTGGGCAGGGCATGCAGGGCGCGCAACACGTAGCCGGCTTGGATGTCCCAGGCCAGTTTCTCCGGCATCGGCTCGCCGCCCAGATGCGGGTAGGCGTGGGTGTACCCGTGCGACGTCATGTAGGCGATCAGTTTCGCCGTCGCGCGGGCGGTGATGTCGGCGCGCAGCGTCCAGGACGCGTTGGTGTAGCCGACACACCAGAACAGGTTGGGCACGTCCTCGAGCATGTGGGCCTTGTAGACGAAGCGGTCCTGGGGCTTGATCTCGGTGCCGTCCAGGCTGATGCGGACTCCGCCGAGCGCCTGCAGCTGCAATCCGGTGGCGGTGACGATGATGTCGGCGTCGAGGTGCCCGCCGGACTTCAGCGCGATGCCGTCGGCGTCGACGTGGTCGATGTGGTCGGTGACCACCTCGGCCCGGCCTTCGCGGATCGCGACGTAGAGGTCGGCGTCGGGGATCAGGCACAGTCGCTGGTCCCACGGGTTGTAGCGCGGCTTGAAGTGGGTGTCGACCGGATACCCCTTGGGTAGGTGATGGATCGCGACGCGGCGGATCCACCACTTCATGAAACCCGGCGTCTTGCGCGCCAGAAACCAGATCGCCCCTTCGAACACTGCGTTGCGCAGCCGGATCACCGGGTGAGCCACCCTGCGCGGCAGCACCGCGCGCAGCAGATCGGCCGAGGGACTGTACCGCGACGCGGCGAACATGTACGTCGGCGAGCGCTGCAGCATGGTGACCTTCGCGGCCCGCTCGGCCAGCGACGGGATCAGTGACACCGCGGTGGCGCCGCTGCCGATCACCACCACCTTCCTGCCGGTGTAGTCGAGGTCCTCCGGCCAGTGCTGCGGGTGCACGACCGTGCCCGCGAACTGCTCGATGCCGGGGAACTCCGGGGTGTAGCCCTGGTCGTAGTTGTAGTAGCCGGAGCCGAAGAACACGAACCGGCTGCGGTAGGTCGTGCCGGCTCCGGCTTCGTCGTCGACGGTGACGGTCCAGGTGTCGGTCGAGGAGTCCCAGTCCGCCGCGCGAACATGGCTGTTGAACCGGATGTGCTGGTCGATGCCGTACTTGTGGGCTGTCTCGGTCAGGTACTCACGGATGTGGACCCCGTCGGCCACCCCTTCCTTGCGGGTCCACGGCTCGTAGGGGAAGCACAGCGTGAAGATGCTGCTGTCGGAGCGCACTCCGGGGTAGCGGAACAGGTCCCAGGTGCCGCCGATCTGCTCGCGGCGCTCCAGGATCACGTAGCTGATGCCGGGGTTGCGTTCGCTGATGCGGTAGGCCGCGCCCAGCCCGGAGATCCCGGCCCCGATGATGACGACGTCGAAGTATCCCGCGTCCGCTGGGGTCATCAGCACACCTCGCTTCGTGCCCGCAATAACCGATATGTACCTCACCCAGAGTAGGCACCCACCGGTTGATTGGGCCAGGCTTAGCGGTAGTTGACGAACTGCAGTGCGACGTCGAGGTCGGCTTTTTTGAGCATCGCGATGACGGCCTGAAGGTCGTCGCGTTTTTTGCCCGAGACACGCACCTCGTCGCCTTGGATCTGGGCCTTGACGTTCTTGGGGCCCTCGTCGCGGATCAGCTTGGTGATCTTCTTGGCGTTCTCGCTGGAGATGCCCTGCTTGATGGTGCCGGTCACCTTGTAGGTCTTGCCGGAGGGCTGCGGCTCACCGGCGTCGAAGGCCTTCAGCGAGATGTCGCGGCGGATCAACTTCTCCTTGAAGACGTCGACGGCGGCCTTGACCCGCTCCTCGGTGGAGCTGGTCAGCTCGATGGCATCGGTACCCTTCCAGGCAATCCTGGTGTCGGTGCCGCGGAAATCGAATCTGGTGGCCAGCTCCTTGGCGGCCTGATTGAGGGCGTTGTCGACTTCCTGCCGGTCGACCTTGCTGACGATGTCGAACGACGATTCCGCCATGGATCCGTCCCTTCCCTCGGTTTTGCCCCGTGTGCCCCGCCCACTGGCTCGTTGTACCCTGCTAGACGTAACACACGAGGCAGGTTGCCCGAGCGGCCAATGGGAGCGGACTGTAAATCCGTCGGCGTATGCCTACCCAGGTTCGAATCCTGGACCTGCCACTGCATCGCCGGTGCGCCACCGACGGCTGGCGAGAGCCCGGTGCCCCGCGCCGTGGACGGCGCCGCCGACGGGCAGCACCGCAGCGGGGTGAGCGCTATTTGGCCCGGATGGCGGCTTCAACCTCGTCGGCGGGTATTTCCTTGGTGCAAAAGTACCAGTCTTGGCACGTCATGCCCTCGGCGTGGGTTTCTTGTCGCTCTTTCATGCCGGTCATGTTGTCGGGAATGGGCAAGATGACGGGATCGCCGGGTTGCCAATCTGCCGGAGTGGCGACACCGAAATGATCGGTGGTCTGCAACGCCTTGATGACGCGCAGCAATTCCGCGGAGTTGCGTCCGAGAATCAACGGATAATAGATGATCGCGCGGATGATGCCTTTCGGGTCGATGAAAAAGACCGCTCGCACCGCTTTGGTGGAGTCCTCGCCGGGCATGATCATCCCATATTTTCGCGCGACCTGCTGAGAGGCATCGTCGATCACCGGAAAGGTGACATCGACATTCTTGTGATCACGGAAGGCGATCTTGTCTTTGATCTGCTGGAGCCAGGCGAGATGACTGGCGATCCCGTCGACCGAGAGGCCCAATAGCTCGGTGTTGTAAGCCGCCAATTGTTGCTGCATCGAGGCGAACGTCACGAATTCCGAGGTGCAGACCGGCGTGAAATCTCCCGGGTGTGAGAAAAAGATCACCCACTTGCCTTTGTAATCTGCGGGGAAATGGATCGTGCCCTGGGTGGTGACCGCGGTGAATTCTGGAGCCGGATCACCGATACGCGGCATAGCCGTGACGGTGGCCGGTGCTTCGGCGGTGGTGGTCATGGCAAACTATCCTTTCCGGTCGTGGGAAACCCCAGCAGGTAGGACAATTTTAGTGTTTCGCGCTGAGTTCGGGGGCTCGTTCGTCAGCGTTGGAGCGCCCGATATGGGCTTCGGCGCGCAACCGGGGGATCATGTGGGGGTAGTGCAGCTCGAAGGCCGGGCGCTCGGAGCGGATGCGGGGCAGCTCGTAGAAGTTGTGCCGCGGCGGCGGGCAGCTGGTCGCCCACTCCAGCGAGTTGCCGTAGCCCCACGGGTCGTCGACGGTCACCGGCTCCCCGTAGCGCCAGCTCTTGAACACGTTCCACACGAACGGCAGCATCGAGGCCCCCAGGATGAAGGCGCCGGTCGTGGAGACGACGTTGAGCGGTTGGAACCCGTCGCTGGGCAGGTAGTCGGCGTAGCGGCGCGGCATGCCCATGTCGCCGAGCCAGTGCTGCACCAAAAACGTGACGTTGAACCCGATGAAGGTCAACCAGAAATGCAGCTTGCCCAGCCGCTCGTCGAGCAGCCGGCCGGTCATCTTCGGAAACCAGAAATAGGTCCCGGCGAAGGTGGAGAACACGATCGTGCCGAACAGCACGTAGTGGAAGTGCGCGACCACGAAGTAGCTGTCGGTGACGTGGAAGTCCAGCGGCGGGCTGGCCAGCAGCACCCCGGTCAGACCGCCCAGCAAGAAGGTGACCAAAAAGCCCACCGCGAACAGCATCGGGGTCTCAAACGTCAGCTGGCCCTTCCACATGGTGCCGGCCCAGTTGAAGAACTTGATCCCGGTGGGCACCGCGATCAGATACGTCATGAACGAAAAGAACGGCAGCAGCACCGCCCCGGTGGCGAACATGTGGTGCGCCCACACCGCCACCGACAGCACCGCGATCGCCATCGTGGCATAGACCAGGGTGGTGTAGCCGAAGACCGGTTTACGGGAAAACACCGGCAAGATCTCGGTGACGACCCCGAAGAACGGCAACGCCACGATGTAGACCTCGGGGTGCCCGAAGAACCAGAACAGGTGCTGCCACAGGATCGGTCCCCCGTTGGCCGGGTCGTAGACGTGGGCGCCCAGATGCCGGTCGGCGGCCAGCCCGAACAGCGCCGCGGTCAACAGCGGGAACGCCACCAGCACGATGATCGAGGTCACCAGGATGTTCCAGGTGAAGATCGGCATCCGAAACATCGTCATGCCGGGGGCGCGCATGCAGACCACGGTGGTGATCATGTTGACCGCGCCCAAGATGGTGCCCAGACCGGCCACGATCAGGCCCACGACCCACAAGTCGCCGCCGGCGCCGGGCGAATGGATGGCGGTGGACAGCGGGGTGTAGGCGGTCCAGCCGAAGTCCGCCGCCCCGCCCGGGGTGATGAACCCGGCCATCGCGATCAGCGAGCCGAACAAAAACAGCCAGTAGGAGAACGCGTTGAGCCGGGGGAACGCCACGTCGGGCGCGCCGATCTGCAGCGGCAGCACCAGGTTGGCGAACCCGAACACGATCGGGGTGGCATAAAACAGCAACATGATGGTGCCGTGCATGGTGAACAGCTGGTTGTACTGCTCGTTGGACAAAAACTGCAGACCCGGTGCGGCCAGTTCGGCGCGCATCAGCAAGGCCAGCAGCCCGCCGATGAAAAAGAAGACGAAGCAGGTGACCACGTACATGATGCCGATCATCTTGTGATCGGTCGTTGTTATGAGTTTGTAGACCAGGTTGCCCTTCGGCCCCGTCCGGGCCGGGAACGGACGACTGGCCTCGAGTTCTCTGCGCGGGGGGGCTTCGGCGGTCAAGAGCTCCTCCAAACCTGGGGCAACCGATAACGTGCTGTCATCGTAGCCCGAGTCCTACAAACTGTCGTAATCGGCCGCTGCCGGAGGGTCGCGTTCCACCGAATGTTACCGTCGCAAGAGTGCTGACGAGCGGTAAACGGCCCGGCGCGCTGGGCGCAGCCGCAGCAGCGGTGATTTCGGTCACGGTGTGCGCCGGATGCACATCGCCGACGGGGACGGCACCATCGACGGCGCGTTCGGTGGTCACCAGCACCACCCAGATCGCCGGCGCCGGAGTGCTGGGCAACCAGCGCAAACCCGACGAATCCTGCGCGGCGCAGCCCGCCGCGCCGGATCCGGGCCCCCCGATGCGCCAGGTCCACAATGCAGCCGGGGTGGATCCCGACGTGACCGAGGTGCACGCCGACCCGCAGCGCATCGTCGTGCTGACCGGGGACGCGCTCGACACCCTGTGCGCGCTGGGCCTGCAGTCCCGCATCGTGGCAGCGGCACTGCCGGACGGCGCCTCGGGTCAGCCCTCCTACCTCGGCGCGGCCATCCATCGACTGCCCGGTGCGGGCACCCGCAGCGCCCCCGACCTGGCCGCCGTCGCGGCGGCGAAGCCGGATCTGATCCTGGGCTCGGTGGCGGCGACCCCGACGCTGTATCCGCAGCTTTCAGCGATCGCCCCGTGCGTATTCACCGGGGCGCCGGGAGCGGCCTGGGAGGACGCCGTGCGCGGCGTCGGCGCGGCCACCGGGCGCATCGGCGCCGCCAACACGGTACTCGACGACTTCGCCGCCAAGGCCCACGAGAGCGGCGCCGCGCACGACGCCGGCCACTACCAGGCGTCGATCGTGCAGTTCACCGCGAACACCGTGCGTGTCTACGGCGCCGACAACTTCCCGGCCAGCGTGGTGCAGATCGTCGGCGTGGGCCGACCGCCGTCGCAACGCTTCACCGACAAGCCGTATCTCGAGATCGGTGACACCGACGTCGATCTGGCCCGCTCCGCCGATTTCTCCGCCGCCGACGCCGACATCGTCTACGTCTCGTTCGCCTCGCCGGCCGCCAAAGACCGTGCGCCCACCGTCCTCGACAGCGCGTCGTGGCGCAAACTCTCGGCCTACCGCGACAACCGGGTGTTCATCGTCAACAACGAGATCTGGCAGACCGGGCAGGGCGTGATCGCGGCCCGGGGCATCGTCGAGGACCTGCGCTGGATCAATGCCCCGATCAACTGAGCGCCGCACTCGGGCGCCGACCACTTTACTTGGCTAGGCTTTCACTAGGCTATTGAACGTCCGCACTAGAGCCGTAAGTTCCAGCTCTGAAGAGGTATTCGATGAGCACCGTTGTCTCCGCGTACGCCGCCACGTCGGCGACCGAACCGCTGACCAGGACCACCATCACCCGTCGCGACCCCGGCCCGCACGACGTGGCCATCGAGATCAAGTTCGCCGGGATCTGCCACTCCGACATTCACACCGTCAAAGCCGAGTGGGGCACGCCGAATTATCCGGTGGTGCCGGGTCACGAGATCGCCGGCGTGGTGACCGCGGTGGGTGCCGAGGTCACCAAGTACCAGGTGGGTGATCACGTCGGGGTGGGCTGTTTCGTGGATTCCTGCCGCGAGTGCAGCAGCTGCCTGGCCGGGCTGGAGCAGTACTGCAAGCGCGGGATGACCACGACCTACAACGGCATCGGCCGCGACGGCCGGCCGACCTACGGCGGCTACAGCAGCGCGATCGTCGTCGACGAGAACTACGTACTGCGCATCCCCGATGCACTGCCGCTGGACGTCGCGGCACCGCTGCTGTGCGCGGGCATCACGCTGTATTCGCCGCTTCGGCACTGGAATGCCGGGCCCGGCACCCGGGTCGCGGTGATCGGCCTGGGCGGGCTGGGCCACATGGGCGTCAAGCTGGGCGCGGCGATGGGCGCCGACGTCACGGTGCTGTCGCAGTCGCTGAAGAAGATGGAGGACGGCCTGCGGCTGGGCGCCAGTCGCTACTACGCGACCGCCGATCCGGACACGTTCAAGAAGCTGCGCAACGGTTTCGACCTGATTCTGAACACCGTTTCGGCCAACATCGACCTCGGCGAGTACCTGAAATTGCTCGACGTGGACGGCACGCTGGTCGAACTCGGCATCCCCGAGCACCCGATGCCGGTGCCGGCGTTCGCGTTGGCGCTGATGCGGCGCAGCCTGTCCGGCTCCAACATCGGCGGGATCGCCGAGACGCAGGAGATGCTGAATTTCTGCGCCGAGCATGGCGTGCGGCCCGAAATCGAAGTCATCGAGCCCGATTACATCAACGAGGCCTACGAGCGGGTGCTGGCCAGCGACGTGCGCTACCGGTTCGTCATCGACACCGCGACGCTCTAGGGGCGCTCTGGGGCGCCGAGGCTTTAAAAGTCCCAGTCCTCGTCTTCGGTGACGACGGCCTTGCCGATCACATAGCTCGAGCCCGACCCGGAGAAGAAGTCGTGGTTTTCGTCGGCGTTGGGTGAGAGCGCCGACAGGATCGCCGGGTTGACGTCAGTCTCGTCGCGCGGGAACAACGCCTCGTAGCCGAGGTTCATCAGCGCCTTGTTGGCGTTGTAGCGCAGGAACTTCTTGACGTCCTCGGTCAGTCCGACTCCGTCGTAGAGGTCCTGGGTGTATTCCACCTCGTTGTCGTAGAGCTCGAAGAGCAACTCGTAGGTATAGTCCTTGAGCTCTTGGCGTTTGGCGTCGTCGACCAGCGCCAGGCCGCGCTGGTACTTGTAGCCGATGTAGTAGCCGTGCACGGCTTCGTCGCGGATGATCAACCGGATCATGTCGGCGGTGTTGGTCAGCTTGGCCCGGCTCGACCAGTACATCGGCAGGTAGAACCCGGAGTAGAACAGGAAGCTTTCCAGCAGCGTGGAGGCGACCTTGCGCTTGAGCGGCTCGTCACCACGGTAGTAGCCCATGACGATCTCGGCCTTGCGCTGCAGGTTGGGGTTTTCCTCCGACCAGCGAAACGCGTCGTCGATCTCGGCGGTCGAGCACAGCGTGGAGAAGATGTTGCTGTAGCTGCGCGCGTGCACCGATTCCATGAACGCGATGTTGGTGTAGACGGCTTCCTCGTGCGGGGTCAGCGCGTCGGGGATCAGGCTGACCGCCCCGACGGTGCCCTGAATGGTGTCCAGCAGCGTCAGCCCGGTGAACACCCGCATGGTCAGTTGCTTTTCGTGATCGGTCAGCGTGCCCCACGACGGCAGGTCGTTGGAGACCGGCACCTTTTCCGGCAGCCAGAAGTTGCCGGTCAGCCGGTCCCAGACCTCGGCGTCCTTCTCGTCGTGCAGACGGTTCCAGTTGATCGCCGACACCCGGTCGATCAGCTTCATGTTTTCGCTCACCAGAACCCCTTTTCACCAGGACGGATGGGCAACCGCGCCCACATGTGAACACTACCCCTGGGGTCCGACAACCAGCCGCAACACAACAACTAGTGTCGCGACCCAGTGTCACGTCGTGTCGTTGACGCGCCGGTGCCCACCCCGAAGAACTGATACTCGGAGAGATCGAGTTTTCGGGTCGCCGCCCAGTACTGCCAGGTGTAACCGCCCCAGAGCACCCGGTTGTTGCCGTGCTCGTCGAGGTACCAGCTCCGACACCCGCCGGAGTTCCACACCGAGCCGGCGAGTTCGCGCTGCAAACGCTCGTTGAAGCGGTCCTGCGCGGCCCGGGTCGGTGCCAGCGCCTGCGCGCCGAGCCGGTCGCAGGCGGCGATCGCACGGGACACATAGCGGATCTGCGCCTCGATCATGAACACCACCGAGTTGTGGCCCAGCCCGGTGTTGGGTCCCAGCAGAAAGAACAAGTTGGGCATGTCGGCGACCGTGATCCCGCGATGCGCGACCACCCCTTCCCGGTTCCACCGGTCCACCAGGTCCTCCCCGTGCAGCCCTTTGATCTGCACGTAGGTGTAGGAGTCGGTGACGTGAAAGCCGGTGGCGAACACGATCACATCGACCCGCCGGTGCCGGCCGTCGGCGGTGACGATGCCGTCCGGCGTGATGGCGCTGATGCGGTCGGTGACGAGCTCGGTCTTGGGGTTGGCCACGGCGGGATAGTAGGTCGACGAGTTCAGGATTCGCTTGCAGCCGATCCGGTACTGCGGCGTCAGCTTGCGGCGCAGCTCGCGGTCTTTGACCGCGCGGCGGATGTTCCACTTGGCGAAGGACTCGATCACCTTGAGCGTGTCGGGCCGCCTGGTCATTCCGTAGGCCAACGCCTCCTGCCCCCAGTAGATGGCGGTCCGCAGCGCCAGCCGCAGGCCGGGGATGGTGCCCAGCGCGCGCCGCAACGCCGGTGGCAGCTCCTCGTTGGTGCGCGGCACCACCCACGGCGGGGTGCGCTGGTAGAGCTGCAGTCCGGCGACCCGGTCGATGATCTCGGGAACGATCTGGATGGCGCTGGCGCCGGTGCCGATCACCGCGACCCGCTTGCCGGTCAGATCCACGCCGTGATCCCACTGGGCGGAATGGAAAGCGGGGCCCCGGAACTCGTCGCGTCCGGGGATGTCGGGAACCGACGGGATGTGCAGTGCACCAGCTCCGGAGATGACGAACTGGGCGACATATTCGCGCCCGTCGGCGGTGAACACGTGCCAGCGATAGTCGGCGTCGTCCCAGTGCGCACGGTCGACGAGCGAGTCGAACACGATGTAGCGGCGCAGTCCGTATTTGTCGGTGACTCCCTTGAGGTAATCCCAGATCTCGTCCTGATAGGAGAACAGGTGCTTCCAGTCCGGCTTGGGCTCGAAGGAGAACGAATACAGGTGCGACGGGATATCGCACGCGCACCCCGGATAGCTGTTGTCACGCCACGTTCCGCCGACATCGTCGGCCTTCTCCAGGATCAGGAAGTCCACGCCCTGGCGCTGCAGCGCGATGGCCATCCCCAACCCGGAGAACCCGGTGCCGATGATCAACGCGCGGGTGTGCACGGGGGTCGGGTGTGTCGACTCCTGCGTCGTCGGCTCCGCGATGGTCATGCTGCCATGCTACCTGGGAACGCCGGTACCGGGTATCTCGGGGCGCTCGCCGGTGCTCAGCTGGCCGCGGAGTCCCGAGGCACCGCGCTGCGGATGGGCAAATCGGGATCGAGGCTGATCCCGAGCACCTCGGCGGTGCCGCTGATCACGCCCAGCATGATGGTCGTCAGCTGGGCGACGAACTGGTCGTGCGACATGCGTCGCGGACTCTGCGGGTCCGGGCCCAGCCACCACTCGGTGGCCGACGCGGCCGACCCGAAGGCGGCATGGCCGGCCAATTCGACCGCGGCATGGTCGAGTTGCATCTCTCGAAGTTCGTTGTCGAACATGTCGGCCACCGCCAGGGTGATGCCACGGCCCTCGTTGAGGATCTGAGGGCTGACCGGGGAGCGGCCCTGAATGAAGACCCGCAGCACGTTGGGATGCTTGTCGACCAGGTTGACGTACTCCTCGACGGCGCGCCGGATCACCTCACGAGCGGAGTCGGTTTTCAGGTCGATCGAGGGCAAGATCGCCGCGTACAGCATGTCGCGCAGCCGCTCCCCGATCGCCTGAAACAGATCGGACTTGTCCTGGAAATGCCGGTAGATCTTCGGCTTGGCGGTGCCGGCCTCTTCGGCGATTTCCCGTACGCTCAGCTCCGGCCCGAGCCGGTCGATGGCGCGAAATGCCGCGTCGACGATCTCACCGCGCACCTTCTTGCGGTGTTCACGCCAGCGCTCGCTGCGTGCGTCGACCTTCACCGCGGGACGCGGGGCGGGATGAGGTCGAGGGATTCGCACCACGAGAAGCACCTTACCGCGTTGCTCTGCCGGCCAGGGCGAAGCGTTCGCCGATCAGAGCATGCAGGACACGCAGCCCTCGACCTCGGTGCCCTCCAGCGCCATCTGCCGCAGCCGGATGTAGTACAGCGTCTTGATGCCTTTTCGCCAGGCGTAGATCTGGGCCTTGTTCACGTCGCGGGTGGTGGCGGTGTCCTTGAAGAACAACGTCAGCGACAGCCCCTGGTCCACATGCTGGGTGGCCGCCGCGTAGGTGTCGATGATCTTCTCGTAGCCGATCTCGTAGGCGTCCTGGTAGTACTCCAGGTTGTCGTTGGTCATGTAGGGCGCGGGGTAGTAGACGCGGCCGATCTTGCCTTCTTTGCGGATCTCGATCTTGGACACGATCGGGTGGATCGAGCTCGTCGAGTGGTTGATGTAGGAGATCGACCCGGTCGGCGGCACCGCCTGCAGGTTTTGGTTGTAGATGCCGTGGGCTTGCACCGACTCTTTGAGTCGCCGCCAGTCGTCCTGGTCGGGAATGCGGATTCCCGCGTCGGCGAACAACTGCCGCACCTTGGCGGTCTTGGGCTCCCAGAGCTGATCGGTGTAGCGGTCGAAGAACTCCCCCGAGGCGTACTTGGACCGCTCGAAACCTTTGAAATACTTGCCTCGTTCGATGGCAATGCGGTTCGATGCCCGCAGCGTGTGGTAAAGCACTGTGTAGAAATAGATGTTGGTGAAGTCGATGCCTTCTTCAGAACCGTAGAAGATGCGTTCCCGAGCCAGATAGCCGTGCAGGTTCATCTGCCCCAGCCCGATCGCGTGCGAGTCGTTGTTGCCCTGCTCGATCGAGGGCACCGAGGCGATGTGCGTCTGATCGCTCACCGCGGTCAGCGCACGGACCGCCACCTCGATGGTCTGCGCGAAGTCGGGTGAGTCCATCGTTTTGGCGATGTTGAGCGAACCCAGGTTACACGAAATGTCCTTGCCCACTTTGGCGTACGATAAATCTTCGTTGAACGACGACGGCGTGGACACCTGCAGGATCTCCGAACACAGGTTGGAGTGGGTGATCTTGCCCTCGATCGGGTTGGCCCGGTTCACCGTGTCCTCGAACATGAGGTAGGGGTAACCGGATTCGAACTGCAACTCGGCGAGCGTCTGAAAGAACTCCCGCGCCTTGATCTTGGTCTTGCGAATCCTTGCGTCGTCGAGCATCTCGTAGTACTTCTCGGTGACCGAGATGTCGGCGAACGGCACCCCGTAGACGCGTTCGACGTCGTACGGTGAGAACAGGTACATGTCCTCGTTGCGCTTGGCGAGCTCGAAGGTGATGTCGGGGATCACCACGCCCAGGCTCAGCGTCTTGATCCGGATCTTCTCGTCGGCGTTTTCCCGCTTGGTGTCCAAGAAGCGGTAGATGTCGGGGTGGTGGGCATGCAAATACACCGCGCCGGCGCCCTGGCGCGCGCCGAGCTGATTGGCGTAGGAGAACGAGTCCTCCAGCAGCTTCATGATCGGGATGACGCCCGAGGACTGGTTTTCGATGTTCTTGATCGGTGCACCGTGTTCCCGAATGTTGCTCAGCAGCAACGCCACTCCCCCGCCGCGCTTGGACAGCTGCAGCGCGGAGTTGATAGAACGCCCGATCGACTCCATGTTGTCCTCGATGCGCAAAAGAAAGCAACTCACCGGCTCGCCGCGCTGCTTCTTGCCCGAGTTCAAAAACGTCGGGGTGGCCGGCTGGAACCGGCCGTCGATGATCTCGTCGACGAGCTTCTCGGCCAGCGCCGTGTCGCCGGCGGCCAAGGTCAGTGCCACCATGCACACCCGGTCCTCGAAGCGCTCCAGGTACCGCTTCCCGTCGAAGGTCTTCAACGTGTAGGACGTGTAGTACTTGAACGCTCCGAGAAAAGTCGGGAACCGGAACTTCTTGGCGTAGGCACGGTCGAGCAGGGATTTGACGAAGTTGCGCGAATACTGGTCGAGAACCTCACGCTCGTAGTAGTTCTCGCGGATGAGGTAGTCCAGCTTCTCGTCCTGGTTGTGGAAGAAGACCGTGTTCTGGTTGACGTGCTGCAAGAAGTACTGACGCGCGGCTTCCCGGTCTTTGTCGAACTGAATCTTGCCGTCGGCGTCGTAGAGATTCAGCATCGCGTTGAGCGCGTGATAGTCGGTCTCACCCGGCCCGGAAACCGGGCGAGCATGCCCGGTGGGTGTCACACGCTCTGAAGTTGCAGCGGTTGGCGGCACGTCTCCTCCTCCCAGAAGTCGGCCAGACCCGCGCGGACGGCGCGGACGTCCTCGTCGGTTCCCATCAGCTCGAAGCGGTAGAGGTACGGAACTCCGCATTTGCGCGAGACCACCTCGCCGGCATAGCCGAATTCCGCACCGAAGTTGGTGTTACCGGCCGCGATCACCCCGCGCAGCAGCGCCCGGTTGCGTTCGTTGTTCAAGAACGTGACGACCTGTCTGGGAACGTAGCCGCTGGCTGCACTGTCGGCGATGCTCGGATTGTGTCGGCCACCGCCGTAGGTGGGCAACACCAGGACATAAGGCCGGTCCACCTCGATGCGGCCGTGCAACGGTATGCGCGTGGCCGGCAGACCCAGCTTCTGCACGAAACGGTGGGTGTTCTCCGACACGCTGGAGAAATACACCAGGTTGCCCGACGTCACGATTGCCTCCTAGGCGGTGCGCACCGCGCCGGTCAGCGCCTTGATCCGGTCGGGCCGGAAGCCCGACCAGTGCTGGTTCCCGGCCACCACGACCGGGGCCTGCAGATAACCCAGCGCCATGACGTAGTCCCGCGCCTCGGGGTCCGAGGTGATGTCGACCGTCTCGTAGCTGATGCCCTGCTTGTCCAGTGCCTTGTACGTGGCGGTGCACTGCACACAGGCCGGCTTGGTGTACACGGTGATGCTCATCGACGGTACCGCCTCCTCTTCGAGACCTCGGACATCGGGAATCTGGCTGGCAACTACTCGGGCACTGCGGGTGCACTGCTGGATCAGCAGACCGACACACCCCGACAATCCCGTCCTCAGCACCTGCCCCGACGCCATGACCGCGGGTGTCCTGGAGGTCGTGAATCTTCGGGTGTGTCGACCAGCCAAACACTACACCTAGTGGCAGACATTGAGAAGAGGTACAAGATGTTCGGAAAAACATTGATGAAATTCCCTGGTCGTAAGCTTGTGCGTGGACCCGGCCCGGCGTGTCGCAGATCACGATTGGGTTTCCGCCGGCCACCGGTCGGGTTTACCACCGGGCACCGACAAGCACGCCCGGGCCGACATCGCGAACCCGGGGCACAGCAAAGCCCAGGCGGCGTCGGGTCAGCTCACCTCGGCGGCCAATTTGCCCACCGCGTCGCGCAGGTTGGACACCAGCTCGGCGCTCTCCCGCGGATGCTTGCCATCCAGCGAGGCCAGCGGCACCGACAGCTTGATCGCATCGATTACCCGCGGACCGGCGAGCCCGAATGACTTGCGGGTCTCGTCATGTGCCCAGACGCCGCCGTACCGGCCGGCCGAGCCACCGATGACGGCCAGCGGCTTGTCCTTCAGCGCGCCGTTGCCGAATGGCCGGGAAAGCCAGTCGATCGCGTTCTTGAGCACGCCGGGGATGCTGCCGTTGTATTCCGGTGTGACGACCAATGCCGCGTCGGCGTCGGCGGCGGCGTGCCGCAGTGCGGCGACCGGGGCCGGGACGTCGAACGGGTCGTCGGCGCAATCTAGGTCTTCGTTGTAGAACGGCAACTCGCCCAGCCCGTCGAAGATGGTCACGACGATGCCGTCCGGGGCGCATTCGGCGGCCAACTCGGCGATCTGGCGGTTGACCGACGCCGCACGCAGGCTTCCCACCAGTACCACGATCGTGGTCTCCGGCACGTCCGACTCCCCTCGGGTTGGTTGCAGTCGCGGCCCGGCGACCCGCCGAGGGCGCGGTCACCACCGACGATATCGCGGCCACGGCCGGCATCGGCAAGGGCGCCGCCGGACCCGGACCGACGATTTCACTGTGCGCCGAGGGTGACGACACGCCGGCGTGTCAGCGCCCCACGCTGCTAGCGCGGCGCCGGCCGCAGCACCCGGGTGAAAATCACGTTGACCTGGCGCATCGCCAGGCTATACGGCCACCAGGCCAGCCGCTTGAGGGCATACAGCGCGCGGATGTCGCCCGAGGTATAGATCAGGTATCTGTTCTTGGCGACTCCGGTCAGGATTTTCTCGGCCGCCCGCTCGGGCGAGACGGCATGCCCGCTAAACCGGTCCACCCAGCGTTTCACTGTTGGGTCCTCGCGATCGACGCCGGCGATCTCGACGGTGTTGACCAGCGGGGTGTTCACCGCGCCGGGCACCACCACCGACACACCGATGCGGTGGCGCGCCAAATCGAAACGCAGCACCTCTGACATCCCGCGCAAGCCGTACTTGCTGGCGCTGTAAGCGGCGTGCCAGGGCAGGGCGATCAGCCCAGCCGCCGACGACACGTTGACCAGATGCCCGCCCCGGCCGGCGGCGATCATCGGCGGAAGGAACGTTTCGACGACGTGGATCGGGCCCATCAGGTTCACGGCGACCAGGTTGCTCCATTGTTCGTGGCTGAGCCGATCGACGGTGCCCCAGGCCGAGATCCCGGCGATGTTCATCACGACGTCCATGCTCGGGTGATCGGCGTGGATGTCGGTGGCAAACGCGGCGACCGCCCGGTAGTCGGCGATGTCGAGTGCCCGGTGCTCGGCGACCTGCCCGCCCAGTGTGCGGATGTCGGCGACAGTTGCGGTGAGCCCGTCGGCGTTGCGGTCGGTCAGGTACAGCTCGGCGCCCTCAGCGGCGAGTCGCAACGCTGTCGCACGGCCGATACCGCTGGCGGCACCGGTGAGAAAGCAGCGCTTGCCTGCGAAATACCCACCACGACTCTTCGGCGTGATGACGCTGACGATACGGCGCAGGCTCACGATCGCCCGCCCCACAGCGCATGCAGCCATAGCTGCTCCAGCACCCGTATCCCGCGCTGCACATCCTGATCCGGGCCCAGATAGGCGCTGTCACCGGAGAGCATCTGCGCGGTGGTGACCGACAGTGTGCGGACCAGAGCGGGGATGTCCTCGCTGATGGGACACGCGGTGCCGGCCCGCAACTCGTCCTCGACGATCCCGATGATTTGTTGGATCACCCGATCAACCTGCTGGTCGACGAGTTTACGGATCTCGGCGTCGGTGTTGCGGGCGGCGTAGCACGCCGAGATCACGGGGTCGTTGTGGGCGTACACGAGCGCGGCACTGCCGACCATCCGCTTGGCGAATGCCGCCGGCGATTCGTCCGGGCCGCGCGGCGCGAAGTACTGGGTCAGCTCGTCGAGTTCGCGACCGGCCTCGGCCAGGATATGTGCCAGCACCGCGTATTTGGAGTCGAAATAAAAGTAGAAACCGGATCGCGCGACGCCGGCCCGGTCGCTGATCGTGCTGACCGACAGATCGGCAAACGGTTTCTCCACCAACAGCTCCCGCACTGACTGAAGGATGGCCTGCCGCTGCCTGTCGCCGCGTCGTTTCGGGGCCGATGCGGACGGAGTTTGGCCGGCGGTGCGCGTGGAATCCCCGGTGGTCACCCTTTGACCTTGCAACAAAACAGACGAAAACCAAACTTGACAGCCGTCAAGCACTCTCGAAGGATGGTGCGTAATGACGGCTGCCACCAGATCTGCCAGAAGGTAAGGAGCGTCAATGGCGACCATCAGCACCCGGGATTATCTGTTCGATCAGGCCAAACGCCGCCTGACGCCGTCCTTCAACAACTTCCCCGGCATGGCCGCGGTCGAACGGAAGCTACTGAAGACGCAGTGGTCCCCGCGCAAACTTGCGGACCCGCCGCCGGGCAGCGGGCTCAAGCCGGTCATGGGCGACCGGGGCCTGCCGATACTCGGCCACATGATCGAGATGATGCGCGGCGGACCCGACTACCTGCTGTTTCTCTACCACACCAAAGGTCCGGTCATCTTCGGCGATTCGCCGATTTTACCGGGGGTCGCGGCGCTGGGACCCGACGCGGCGCAGGTCATCTACTCCAACCGCAACAAGGACTACTCCCAGCAGGGTTGGGTGCCGGTCATCGGACCGTTTTTTCATCGCGGTCTGATGCTGCTCGACGGTGAGGAGCACCTCTTCCACCGGCGGATCATGCAGGAAGCCTTCGTCCGTTCCCGCCTGGCGGGCTATGTCGAGCAGATGGACCGGGTAGTGTCGCAGGTGATCGCCAACGACTGGGTGCCCAACGACGCACGCTTCCTGCTCTATCCGGCGATGAAGGCCCTCACCCTCGACATCGCTTCGATGGTGTTCATGGGCCACGAGCCCGGCACCGATCGCGAACTCGTCACCAAGGTGAACGAGGCCTTCACGATCACCACCCGCGCCGGCAACGCGATCATCCGCACCAGCGTGCCGCCGTTTACCTGGTGGCGCGGTCTCAAAGCGCGTCGCCTGTTGGAGAACTACTTCGCCAAACGGGTCGCCGAGCGTCGCGGCAAGGAGGGCAACGACCTGCTGACGGTGTTGTGCCACACCGAAGACGAGGACGGCAACAGCTTCTCCGACGAAGACATTGTCAACCACATGATCTTCTTGATGATGGCCGCGCACGACACCTCGACGTCGACGTCGACGACGATGGCCTACCAGCTGGCCGCCCATCCGCAGTGGCAGGAGCGCTGCCGCGACGAATCGGATCGCCTTGGCGACGGCCCGCTCGACATCGAGTCGCTGGAGAAGCTGGAGTCGCTCGACCTGGTGATGAACGAGTCCATCCGGTTGGTGACGCCGGTGCAGTGGGCCATGCGCCGCACGGTGCGCGACACCGACCTGCTGGGTTATTACGTGCCGGAGGGCACCAACGTCATCGCGTATCCGGGCATGAACCATCGGCTGCCCGAGCTGTGGACCGATCCGCTGAAGTTCGACCCGGAACGGTTCACCGAGCCGCGCAACGAGCACAAGCGGCATCGTTACGCGTTCACGCCGTTCGGCGGCGGCGCGCACAAGTGCATCGGGATGACGTTTGGTCAGCTGGAGATCAAGACGATCCTGCACCGGTTGCTGCGCCGCTACCGGCTCGAGCTGCCCCGACCCGGCTATCAGGCGCGCTGGGACTACGGCGGCATGCCGATCCCGAAGGACGGCATGCCGATCGTGCTGCGCCCGCTCTAGGATTGCGTGGTCAGCAGCCGGTTGGCGCAGGCGATCACTGCGCGCAGCGCGGACTGTGTCGGGTCCCGGGACCACCCCATCGCCCATTCGACTCGGGTGCCGTCGCTGCCCTGGATGAAGGTGGCGAAGTCCCCGTCGGCGCGCAGCTGATGAAACCGCAGCATCTCGACCGCGATGCCGCGCTCGTAGAGCATCGCGGTCAGCGCGGCGACCGGACCCGTCGCCGTGGCGGTCATGGTCTCGATCCGATCGCCGAAACCGAGCGTGGCCCGAAACGTTGCCGGTTGCGTTCCCAGCCGGGTGGCGGGCCGCCCGTCGGTGCACTCCCAGTGGCGCAGGCACACCGGCCCGGTGCCGGGAGCGTAGGTGGCGATGAGGGTGCTCCACGACAGGTTTCCGGCGTCTTCGCGGAGACCGGCCGGCAGCGCAAGACCCGCGAACCGGTCCGGCGGCGCTTCGGGCGCACTACCGGCGCCGCTGTCAATCGTGAGGTTGGCGGCAGTTGTCACTGGACGTGTCATTGATCGTGTCATGGGTCGGTCGTTTCTGGTCTGCAGGAGTGACCGACAGGTAGTAGCGTCCGACCCGCAGCGGGGGGTCGGTCCGGATCAGACCCCGCTGCGGGTACTGGCTACTACTGCACGACGATGCACGGTGCCAAAGCCTAGTCGCCGACGGCCGACCAGGGCAAGTTGACGACGTGCCTCACGTACTTTGAGCGCGTGGCCGGTGGTGGTGCCTCAGCTAGT